>CAVXTE010000107.1:0-7610 GCA_963764475.1 uncultured Bacteroidales bacterium | reverse complement strand
TCAAAAAAAGAGCAAAAGCAAACAACAATTATCAGCAAATGAATCAACCCTTAGCATACGTACATCCACAGGCACGAATTGCAAAAAATGCCGTTATCGAACCTTTTGTCAATATCGAACGAAATGTAGAAGTCGGAGAAGGTACCTGGATCGGTTCGAATGTCACAATCATGGAAGGTGTCAGAATTGGAAATAATTGCAAAATATTTCCGGGTGCTGTCATCGGAGCAATCCCACAAGATTTAAAATACGCCGGTGAAGATACAACCGTCGAAATCGGTAACAATACAACCGTCAGGGAATTTGTGACCATCAACCGCGGGACAAAAGCAAGCTGGAAAACCGTGATCGGACAGAAATGCCTGCTGATGGCGTATGTTCACGTAGCTCACGACTGTTACATTGCCGATGGTGTCATCCTTGCAAATGCCGTTAATCTTGCAGGTCATATCTCTATCGATGAATATGCCATCGTCGGCGGCCTTTCCGCGGTTCATCAATTTGTTAAGATTGGTGCACATGTAATTATTTCGGGTGGTTCACTGGTACGAAAAGATGTTCCTCCGTATACAAAAGCTGCTCGTGAACCCCTCTCCTACGCCGGCGTAAATTCTATCGGATTGAGAAGGCACGGGTTCACCAATGAAAAAATCAATGAAATTCAGGACATATACCGTTACCTCTACATTAAAGGATACAATGTAACCCAGGCCATTCGTTATATCGAAGCTGATATGGCTTCGAGTCCCGAACGGGATGAAATCCTTTCCTTCATAGCCCGCTCAACACGCGGGATCATGAAAGGTTATACCCGGATTCCCGGGAATTCAAACAAATATATCGGGGACTAATATCTGCTTTTTAAAGTCTTGGGCTGTCGTTCCAGCCCAAAGTGCACGTCATTTGATCTTTTTTGGTGGAACACAAATTCTTATTTGATCATCCTAAAACAAAAAATGCCCCGAATGAGGCATTTTTATTTTGCGGAGAGAGAGGGATTCGAACCCCCGGAGGTGTGACCCTCAACGGTTTTCAAGACCGCCGCATTAGACCACTCTGCCATCTCTCCAGCGGCAAAAATAAGATAATTTTATTTTCCGTAAATATTTTTTTCCTGAGGTTGTATTTTACAGAATGATAAATCCTGGTCTTTACGCGAATGTGGATTACAATTGGACAAAATGGTATAAGGAACTGGCTGCTTACTAATGGATAGAAATTTTAATCCTGATAAAATACTTATGATAAACTCGACTACACCGATTATTCTATTAAATATCTTTGTAAGTTCGATGCAATTTCTATTTTTGCATTCCCAAGCGTAGCGGATAAATAAAATGAAGTTTACAAGGCGGACGATCCTTTTAATCCTTTTGATCCTTAGCATAGTTGTGCTTTTCCTTCCGATAAAGGTATATTATAGCTTTCAGTCGACGGCCATTGTGTTTCCCCTGCGCGAATGGGCCCTGAAGAGAGGTGCCGATGACAGCTATATCAGCGAACTACAGGACTATAAAACAAATGTGGTAAGCGATTTAAAAAGCTATAAGTTTGAACGCGGTGATATTGCTGAAGTACAGTTGAGACCTGAACTGAAATCGGAAGATTTTGTTCATCTACATGATACCATCGCTTTTATTCATTCTTTTTATATTGAAAATGAAATTGTGCGTCTTGAAAATGAACGGAAAAACGAGAAGGCCTCACTGAATGCAAACCAAACCGGGGAAAAACAGTCACTCGTCGATCAGGCTGAAAAAAAACTTGAATTTGCAAAACAACAACTGGCGCAGGAAAAGAAAAATTTTGACCGTCAGCAGAAACTATACAACGACAGCGTTATTTCACAGTCAC
This sequence comes from uncultured Bacteroidales bacterium, assembly GCA_963764475.1. Taxonomy (GTDB): domain Bacteria; phylum Bacteroidota; class Bacteroidia; order Bacteroidales; family JAADJA01; genus JAADJA01. The sequence goes on along the minus strand of CAVXTE010000107.1, from coordinate 5,756 downwards.
AATTTGAAGCTCATGAAAATGATTACCAGTTGGCCGAGATCAATGTCGATATAGCGAATAACGATCTAAATGCGATCAAGACTGGTAAAAAGACAGAAGACCTCAATTATATCCTTCAAAAAATCGATTCGTATACACGCGAAATAGAAACGCTCAGGAATCAGAAACAACAGTATTATATCCAGTCTCCCATCGACGGGAAAGTAAGTTTTAATAATCCAGCCGGGACCATCATCTCAATAAGCGATACAAATCAGTACATTTTAAAGATCCCGGTAAAGGTTTATAACATTCAATACCTGAATAAAATTTCCGGTATCCGGTTTTCCGTACCCGGCTATACCGAAGAAACAGATGCTTCCTTCGCCGGTCTCGATGAAAATGTCGGTATGTCGTCAAACCAACAGATGGTTATCGCCAAGGCGGTTGTCGACAATAATATTAACAGGATTTATCCCGGAATGGCCGTTCAGTGCAAGGTGATTTGCGATGAAATTACTATCTTTAGCTTTTTGAAAAGAGGGATACATTTGAGATTCTGACCGATGCGCTACGAATACAAATATATTGTTGAGAACAGTAAGCTGGATAGCTTAAGGCAGATGATCCTGCCTTTCGTCAATATAGATAAATTTGCCTATGCTAATAGTAAAAACCACTACACGGTTCGTTCAATCTATTTTGACACATCGCGTTTTGACTTTTATTATGAGAAAATTGAGGGCATAAAAAACAGGAAGAAAGTCAGGCTGCGTGGCTACGACAAAAAAAATGAAGACAGTGTAGTATTTCTTGAGATTAAAAGAAAATATGATGTTCCGATCCTGAAATACAGGGCACCGGTCAAATTTCTGGATGCACTCGAAATGATAAATTACCGGAACATTGACGGACAGGTTATAACCGATGTAAATTTCCCGCAGAACGTTGATAATTCAAAACGATTTTTTTACCAGATATTCGGCAAGAACCTCCGTCCTGTTATTCTTATTATTTATGAACGTGAAGCCTATCAGAGCAAATTCGACGATACGGTAAGAATAACTTTCGATAAAAATCTGAGAAGCAAACCTTATCCGGGCATCAGCGAACTCTTTTCGGAAAACCAGGTTAAGACCGCCCTGGATGGTTATTTTATTCTCGAAATCAAATTTAACTCCCATTTTCCGGGATGGATCAATCCGGTATTGGCCCGTTTATCGCTGAAAAAACAGGCCGCATCAAAATATGTGATGGGCATTGATTCGAACAATATGCTGCATCATCTTACGAAATCAAAAATATTCACCCGTTCCAACTGGCCGATGAATTAAATAAATCACGAATCGTATGTTTGAGCAATTTCAAAATCTCGATCTGTTTCCGGTAACTGTTTTGGATGTCCTTACAAATTTACTGGTATCACTGGTTTGCGGAATCATCATTGCCCTGGTCTACCGGTTTATTTATAAAGGGCCGAGTTATTCGGCAACCTATGTAAATTCGCTTGTATTGCTCACGCTCATTACGTCGATTGTCATTCTTGTGATTGGAAATAATCTTGCCAGAGCATTCGGGCTTGTCGGTGCCATGTCGATCATCCGGTTTCGAACCGCCGTTCGGGACGTTCAGGATATTGTTTTCATCTTTTTTGCACTGACAATCGGTATGTCCGCAGGTGTAGGACTTCATGTAATCGCCCTTGCCGGAACCATTATGATAAGCATTGTTGCGATTGTTTTGGTCACCTTTAACTTCGGAGCCCCCCGTAAAAGGGAATACCTGTTGCAAGTGACGTATTTGTCGACCCCAGAAAATGAGAAAAGCCTTGAGACGATACTGAAGATGCATTGCCGAAAGTTTCGCCTGGTGAATATGAAAAACCTTGGAGAAGACAGCATCGAAGCGTTTTATCAGATTACATACAAAAATAAACAGAAAAGTAGCGAACTGCTCCACGATCTGAGCAGCTTTGATAAAATACATCATGTAAACCTGTTCTTCGACGAAGACGACGCGGATAATTAAACATCTACCGGGAAATTTTTGTTAGTAGGCATAAAGAAATTTAATCGTGTCTAAAACATACTGCAAAAAGGCTCCCAAAGACCCGGAATTCGAACACAGGTTTCGCTGTAAGAAATGCAGGCGTTTCGCTGAAAAAAAGAAAAAACTGTGTCAACCCGAAAAAATATGATCCGGTTATGAAAGCCATGGTCTTTGCTGCTGGTCTTGGATCACGGCTGCAGCCTCTTACGAGTAACCTCCCTAAAGCACTTGTCAAAGTCCGTGGTGTTCCTCTGCTGGAAATCGTAATAAAAAAATTGATCCGGGAAAAATACGATCAGATTATTATTAATATCCATCATCGTGCAAATCAAATCACTGATTTTCTTCAAGAAAAAAAGAATTTTGGAATCGACATTCATATCTCTGATGAATCGGATCAACTGCTTGACACCGGAGGCGGATTGAAAAAAGCAGCCTGGTTTTTTGATGATAATAATCCTTTCCTCGCCTATAATGTGGATGTACTTTCGGATTTACCGATCGCAACGATGCTGGCTTATCATAAACAATCTGAATCACTGGCAACCCTGGCCGTCAGAAACAGATCAACGTCGAGGTATTTGCTTTTTGATGACAATTCCAGGCTGTGTGGCTGGGAAAATATAAAAACAGGAGAAAAAATAATCAGTAATCCTAAGGAACATTATAAACAACTTGCTTTCAGCGGGATTCAGATCATCGAACCGGAGATTTTCAACCTGATCACCGAAGAAGGAAAATTTTCAATAATTGATGTATATTTGAGGCTTGCAAAGGAACACAAAATCACCGGATACAGGCATGATGATTCGTACTGGCTCGATGCAGGACGGGTTGAAAATATTGCTGAAGCAGAAAGAGAGCTTCAGGTTCACCGATTGAAATTTCATTTACCCCTGCTAAACGAAATCTATTTTCCGAAATTTCTTCCCCTTTTTTAAAATCAACCGTGTATGCAGACTTTTCTTGACCAGGTTTCGGCTCACGTTATCGAACAGTACGCTGATCGAATGGATGAACTCTGCATCGTCCTTCCAAACCGTCGTGCCGGCCTTTTTCTTAAATCCGCACTGGTAAGGCATGCAGGTAAATCGATCTGGTCGCCCGGCATCTTTTCGATCGAGGATTTTATCACGAAGTTATCAGGTCTGCAGGTCATCGAGCCTGTTTATCTGCAGCTTGAGTTGTATGAAGTCCACAGGGAAATTGAAGGAAAGAATGCACAACCCCTTTCTGAATTTCTTAAGTGGGGACAGGTTCTCCTCAGCGATTTTAACGATATCGATATGTACCGTATCGATGCCGGCCAGCTATTCAGCAACCTGAACGATGAAAAAGCGATGGCTTTATGGAACCTTGATCAAAAACCGCTAACCGAATTCGAGATTAATTATCTCCATTTTTATAATTCCTTAGCGCAATACTATGATAAGCTGACAGCACGGTTGTTGGCAAAACACCAGGTTTATCAGGGTTTGGCTTACAAATATGCGGCTGATCACATCGAAACGATTGCGAACGACCTCCCCTGGATCAAGATCCTTTTCACCGGATTCAATGCATTGACCACCTGCGAGGAATACATCTTCACTTTCCTCGAAAAATCAGGGAAAGCTGAACTTTTATGGGATACCGACAGCTATTACATGAACGATACCATGCAGGAAGCCGGTCATTTTCTTCGGAAATACGCAAAGAAATTCAACAATAAAGGCTTCGACAAGGTGAGCGATCATTTCGGTTCATCAAAAAAGAAAATAGAAGTCATCGGGGTGGCGAAAAATACCGGGCAGGTGAAGATGACAGGTCAGCTTTTAAAGCAGTTTTCAGATAATGATGTGGATTTAACAAAGACAGCCGTAGTGCTTAACGACGAGTCTCTCATCCTTCCGTTATTAAATTCAATTCCTGAAGAAATAAAGGAATTCAACCTTACCATGGGCCTTCCGCTTCAGGATACTCCACTTTTCCGGCTGATCCGCTCCCTTTTCGATCTACAGTTGAACAGTCTGAAATTCGATCGGACAGGAAGCAAAAAGGGCAGGCTTTATTTCAGGGATATATTGAATGTTCTTGAACATCCTTATGTAAATCAGGTACTGGGTTATAACGTTTGTAGCACGGCCATTGAGGCCATCAAAACGTCGAATAAAATATTTTTTACATATGACGGGTTGATTTCGGATATTTTTTCAGCTCAAACCGCCGAAGTTGAATTCGCGGGAATTCTTTTCGAACCCTGGAAAGACAATGCAACAATTGCTGTTCAGAAATTGACGGCACTTATTCAGATACTGAAAACTGCGTTTGAACAAACAAAACCGGATGAAAAAGAGACTGTGGATCAGAAGAACAAGCTGGATATGGAATACCTGTTCAGTTTCTCCAAAGTGATCAAAAAGCTGAATAGTATTACGGACGAATTATCCGTATATCGAAAATGTAAGTACAATCTTTGAAATCCTCACGCCCATTATCGGGGCGCTTACCATCCCCTTTTACGGCGAACCGCTGAAAGGATTGCAGGTAATGGGCATGCTTGAAACCCGTACACTCGATTTTGAAAACATCATCATGCTTTCGGTCAATGAAGATTTCATACCCAAAGGCAAAAACCGGAATTCCTTTATTCCGTTTGCAATAAAACAGGCCTTCAGCCTTCCGACTTTCCGTGAAAGAAATGCGGTGTATGCCTATCATTTCTATCGCCTTTTACAACGTGCTGAAACCATTTATCTTTTGTATAATACGCAAGCCGGAGATTTGGGAGGCGGAGACAAAAGCAGGTTCATCAGCCAGATTCAGTATGAACTCAGCAAATACAATCCGGATATCCGTATAGAGGAAAAAATCCTTACCATTCCTCCGAACAGTGAAAAGGCTGATGATGTCATTGCGATCCCAAAAACGAAGGATATTGTTGAAATTCTGAATCAATTGGCCGTTACAGGTTTTTCTGCCAGTGCGCTGAATACTTACCGGAATTGTAGTCTCCAGTTCTACTTTCAATATGTTGCCGGGATTAAAGAAGCTGAAGAAGTTGAAGAAACTATCGATCGATGCCGTCCTGGTGGCCGTGGGGCGCAGCGCCAACCTGCAGGGGTATGGCCTGGAGGAGCTCGGCATACCCACGGCGCGCACGATCGAGACCAACGAGTTTCTTCAGACCATCTTCCCGAACATCTACGCCGCGGGTGATGTGGCGGGGCCTTATCAATTTACCCACACCGCCGCACATCAGGCCTGGTACGCCGCGGTCAACGCGCTCTTCAGCCCGTACCGGAGGTTCCGGGCCGACTACTCGGTCATCCCCTGGGCGACCTTTGTCGACCCGGAGGTGGCGCGGGTCGGGCTGAACGAGCTGGAGGCCCGGGAGCGGGGTGTCCCCTACGAGGTCAGCCGGTACGACATGGGCGAGCTAGATCGTGCCATCGCCGAAGGGGAGACCGAGGGTTTCGTCAAGGTGCTCACGGTCCCCGGGAAGGACAAGATCCTGGGGGCCACCATCGTCGGCGAGCACGCCGGCGAGCTGATCGCCGAGTACGTGCTGGCCATGCGGCATGGTATCGGGCTCAACCAGATCCTCGGCACCATCCACGTCTATCCGACCATGGCGGAGGCCAAGCAGTTCGCGGCGGGTCGGTGGAAGAAGGCCCACGCGCCGGCGCGGCTGCTGCCCCGTTCGGGTGGAGCGCTTCCATCGGTGGCGGCGCTAAGGCGATTTCTGC
>CAVXTE010000106.1:0-64298 GCA_963764475.1 uncultured Bacteroidales bacterium | reverse complement strand
CCTGCGATCTGCCTGTATAGACCAGGATCACATTGTTTGAATTGGCCGGATCTTCATCAGTCTCCATCAAAATCTCATCTGTTTGGCTATAGGCATATTCAATATGGTTTTTAATGATGTTGTGCAAAGCCGCTTTGAGTGCATCACCGGTAAGTCCGTTCGCACTATTGTAATATCCGGGAGGGATTTGAGAAAATACTGAAAGCGATAAAAATAAAATTAATGACAGGAAATATGAGTGTTTCATTCGAAATAAATTTAGGCAAAATTAGTTATTAAATCGGTTTTAGAAAGCGTTTCTGCATCTTAAATCCAGATCATTTCAAATTCCCGGAAAGATAAAATCACAACAATCCTTACATTTGCATTTTCTGATACATTAAAATATGAAAAAGCTTAGCTATTTAATTCTTATCCTTTTTGTGATTTCCTGTGGGCCAAGACATTTCGCTCCACCGGAGAATGTGACAAAAATCCTTGAAATGGCAGGTAAAAACAGAGTGGAACTTGAAAAAGTGATTCAGCATTATAAAGATGACGGTGAAGTGATCAAGGAAGAGGCATCTTATTTTCTTATCGGGAATATGAAGGATCAGGGTTATGCAGTTTATAAAATGGTTGATTCAACCGGCAAAAGTGTTGATTTTAACGTACTTGATTATAAAAATTACGACAGTCTGCTGAAAGGCTGGGACAGGATCGAAAAAAATCGTGGGGAAGTTCACTTCGTAGTCGATACGATGATCAAAGATTATAACGTCATTAAAGCGGATTACCTTATCAATAACATTGATTTGGCATATGATGCATGGGATAAAAACCCGTGGGCAAAACGGCTCAGTTTCGATCAGTTTTGCGAATACATATTGCCCTACCGAAGCACCAACGAACCTTTGGAAGACTGGCGTTCTTATTTTGTAAAAGAATTATCCTGGGTAAAAGATTCGGTAAAGGATCCGACCGATCCGGTAGAAGCTGCCTGTCTGGTAAATGATTATATCAAATCCTGGTTCCGGTTCGACGAACGATACTACGAACATCCGACAGATCTGGGATTGAATGAAATGCTGGAAAATAAAATGGGACGTTGCGAAGACATGACTAACCTTGCCATTTATGCGATGCGATCGCTTGGAATTCCGGTCATGAGCGATTTTACACCTTATTGGGCAAATACCGGAAACAATCATGCCTGGAATGCAATTCTCGATAAAAAAGACAGTGTGATCATTTTTATGGGTGGCGAGGCTAATCCCGGTCACTATTCATTGGGTCATAAACTGGCAAAAGTCTATCGGAAAACATTTGCTGTTCAGGAAAAAAGTCTTGCAGAAAAGATGCAGGATTGGGAGAAAGCACCGCCTTATCTGAATAAAAATAACATTAAGGATGTTACAGACGATTATGTGCAAACAAAAAATATCAAACTGGATTTAAACAAAGGCATTCCCGACAGTACAAACTTTGCCTATATCTGTGTCTTTAATTCGGGCGAATGGGAGGCCATAGATTATACACGGTTACATGGCGATAAAGCGTATTTCAGCAGAATGGGCGTAGGTGTGGCGTATCTTCCTGCATTTTACTATGAAGAAAAAATAATTCCAGCCGGTGATGCTTTAATCCTTACGGATTCGGGTAAAGTTGAACCAAAAGTTCCTGATGGTTCACATAAAATTTTAGTAAAGCTTTTCTCGACGACCAAACGATTGACAAAAGAAACCACCGACTTCATCGAGTTGGCTGATTTTAATGAAGGAACGAATTACGACCTTTATTTTTGGAACGGCAAATGGGAGTTGGTTGGAACAGAAAAGGCCGGTAAAGGCCCACTGGTTTTTAACAATGTCCCTTCAAATGCAATATACTGGCTGGTTGAAGAAGGGTCGCGTAAAGAAGAGCGCATTTTTACTCTTGATGAAAATGGAAATCAGGTTTGGTGGTAAGTGGGTTGAAAAATATGCCGTTTTGAAAAAATTGTAAGAAGTAATCCTCGGGTAACCATAAACAGCATCAGCGCAAGCCATAACCCATGGTTTCCCAGTGAAGTGCGACAAAGATAATAGGTTGGCAGAAAAACCAGAAAGGTGGAGATGAGCAGTGTATTCCGCATCGCTTTTGAAGCTGTAGCCCCGATATAAATCCCGTCCCAGATAAATGCAGCAAACGTAGCGATCGGAACGATGGCGATCCAGAATAAATAAGGTGATGCGGCAGAAATAATCTCATGATTATCGGTCAAAATGTAAAGTAATAAATTTCCGCTTAAAAAATATGCCAGCGAAAACGGAACGCTGATGATTAGCCCCCACATGAACAGCAACCGGATAACTTTTTTAAGGCTTGCTATATTTTTCGCTCCAGTAAATTTTCCCACCAGTGCTTCGGCGGCATAGGCAAATCCGTCAGTGAGATATGAAAAGATGAAAAGAAATTGCAGCAAAACCGTATTCACTGCCAGTATTGTATCATTCACCTTCGCCGAACGGGCTGTGAAAAAAGCCAGCGTAAAAATCAGGCAAAGGGTTCGGATAATAATGTCGGCGTTGACCTGGAAAAATCGTCTGAGTTTTTTCCAGTTGAAAAATTCTTGACGCAGCCAGTGATGCAATAGTACCCTGTATTTGTTACGAAACAAAAACAGTCCGGTTATCAAACCGGTATACTGAGCAATAACAGTTCCGTATGCAACACCATCCGATTTCATGCCCAGTTTGTACACAAAGAAAAAGTCAGCACCTACATTGATGGCATTGGTAACAACTGCGACAACCAGTGGATACCTGGCATTTTGCATACCGGTAAACCAACCTGAAAGGGCAAGGATACCCAGCGTAGCAGGCGCTGCGAAAATGCGGATATGATAATATTCCCTGGCCAGACTTTCAACTTCCTTTGAGCCATCAATTAAGTAAAAGCTGAAAAGATCGATCGGATACTGAAAAGCAATCAGGATTATTCCGCCTGTAAGGGCAAAAAAAGCGGCCCTGCCCAGCATCATGATTTGTTCGGTTTTATTTTCTTCTCCGAATGCCTGTGCGGTAAAACCGCTCGTTCCCATCCGGAGAAAACTAAAAAGTGCAAAAATGAAATTGAAGATCATTCCGCCAAGGGCGATCGCTCCGATGTAAACTTCGCTTTCGAGGTGGCCAAGGATGGCCAGATCGACCATTCCGACCAGCGGAACCGTAATGTTACTGATAATATTCGGTATGGCAAGCCTGAGGATCTGCCTGTTCATTATCTTAGCTGGCTGTCGGGCATATTAATTTATTTGAAAACCCGGTTGGTTTATTTGGTTTAATAATTCTCGGCCAGGATTTCAAAGTAAGCCTGAGGGTGTTCACATGCCGGACAATTTCTTAACGCAAACTCACTTTCATGTATATACCCGCATTTCCGGCACATCCATTTGACCTTACCTTCGCGCTTGAAAATTCTTCCGGTTTCAATATTATCCAGCAAACGTTTGAATCGTTCTTCATGGAATTTTTCAATTTTAGTGATTAGCTTAAACTTGGTTGCAATTTGTTTGAAGCCTTCATCCCAGGCTGTTTTTTCAAAAGAGGGATACAATACGGACCATTCTTCGTTTTCGCCAGATATGGATGCTTTCAGGTTTTCGATGGTAGTGCCGATATGAGCAACCGGATACTGACCGCTGATTTCAATGGGTCTGCCATCAAGAAACCGGTAGAATGTTTTGGCGTGCGATTTTTCCTGTTCCGAAGTTTCGAGAAAAAAAGCTCCGATTTGCTGATACCCTTCTTTTTGTGCAACTTTAGCATAATAAATGTAACGGTTGATTGCCATCGATTCGCCGGCAAAAGCAAGCATCAGATTTTTTTCAGTTTGAGTTCCTGCAATGTTTTCCATAAATCAGTTGTTTGATGAACATTTATTAATTAAACATGTTGATTACACCGGATAAAAATAGATAAAATGAAATTAATAACAGGAGTTGCAATTTTTATAGCGAATTTACTGATAATGAGTACAGGGATGGCACAAACAAAAAATTTTGATGATTTTTCGGCTAAAACAATCGATGGTAAAATGCTTGATTTTTCAACTTTCAAAGGGAAGAAAATACTGGTCGTAAATACAGCTTCGGAATGTGGGAATACCCCTCAATATAAGGATTTGGAAGAGTTGTATAAGAAATATGGTGGAGATAAATTTACAATCATCGGTTTTCCGGCAAATAATTTCGGACATCAGGAACCGGGTACGGATGCTGAAATAGAACAGTTTTGCACCGAAAATTATAGTGTCACGTTTCCAATGATGTCTAAAATTTCAGTAAAAGGAGATGATATCAACCCCATTTATAAATGGCTGACAACCAAAAGCGAAAATGGTGTTATGGACTCGAATGTGAAATGGAATTTCCAGAAGTACATGATCGACGAAAATGGACACCTTGTCGGCTATGTCGATCCAAAGGTTAACCCCATGAGTAAGGAAATCATCGATTGGATAAAAAAATAGACTTTTTCTTTTAAAACGAATGCCGGGAAATTTAGTACCGGCTTTTTTATAGTCGCATAAAATCAAAATGAAAAGGTCATAGCCTCCAGTCAATTTCGGCTAAACCGTGTGATTTTAAATAATCATTTGTTCGTGAAAAAGGCCGGCTTCCGAAAAAACCGCGTTCGGCAGAAAAGGGTGAAGGATGGGGGGATTTTATAATGAAATGCTTATTCGTATCAATGAGGGACTCCTTGGCCTGGGCATAATTACCCCATAAAATGAAAACCAGATTATTGCGGATTTCAGAAAGTTTTTGAATCGCGGAATTTGTAAATGTTTCCCATCCTTTGTTTTGATGTGAACCTGGCTGACCTGCCCTGACGGTAAGTGTAGCATTCAATAAAAGTACGCCCTGTCGGGCCCATTTTTCAAGGTTCCCATTCTTTGGAATTGGAAAACCCAGATCAGCGTTTAGCTCTTTAAATATATTTTGCAGTGATGGAGGTTTGGGTATCCCATCTTTTACAGAAAAACATAGTCCGTTTGCCTGACCGAATCCATGGTACGGGTCCTGGCCGAGGATAACCACCCTGACATGTTGAAATGGTGTGTAATTGAAAGCCGCAAATATCTCCGATCCCGGAGGAAATATCCGGTATTTTAGTTTTTCCTGAAGCAGGAAATCCTTCAACTGAACAAAATACTCCGACCGGAATTCGTCCATAAGTTGCTCTTTCCAAGTGATTTCGATATTCGGATCGATCGATGCCATAACCAGATAATCTTATTTAATAACTTGTTGGCAGATAATTTGCAATATGCCATGCGAATTTAAGTTTTATTCAAATGAGAAGCATTTTTAAATTAGTTTTATATTTGCAAACCTCTTAATATTAAAAGATGAAGAAAATTGTTATACTACTTTTGGCGATGATAACAGTGAGCATCATAATTTCCTCCTGTAAATCATCAGAAAGCTGTCCGGCATATGGCGAAGCCAAAAAGTTCCAAATTGAGCAGCGCTATTAGGTTTGATCTAAGTTGAGCCAGTTCAATTTTAAAATAAATATTTATCAGATTTCGTTATTTGGTAAATATTTTTTATTTTTATAGGCACACATTTCACTAATTAGATATCAATTACAGGGTGAAAATTTTACTTACAGTCGGAATATTTTTAATCGGATTTCAATTGTTTTCACAGGAAGAATCTGCAGTTGATACGTCAAAAAATATTTTACTGTTGAAAGAAGTAAGCGGTGGGTTTATTCTTCACTCTCAAGGTTGGGGAATTAAATACAGCAGGGGTTATAACAAAACTGCATCCAAAAAGCGTATGCTTGTTTTTGAAATGGTTGAAATGCAATCTCCCAAGCAAATCAGGACAATTAATCCTTATTTCACAAATTCAAAGAGTTTTATATACGGAAAATTAAATTCGGTTTTTGTATTTCGTGGATCCTATGGCATTCACCGGCTTTTAAACAGGAAACCTTATTGGGGCGGTGTTGAATTACGTTATTTATATATGGGCGGTGTTTCACTTGGTGTAGCCAAGCCGGTATACCTTTATATTTTGAACGCTTCACCCAATGCATTTGATTATACGATAACCCAGGAAAAATACAATCCCGAAATACATACGATCGATGATATTTTTGGCCGGGGCCAGTTTACGAAAGGATTCAACGAATTGAGTTTTTACCCCGGTATTCATGCTAAATTAGGTCTGGATTTTGATTTTGGCGTTTACCGTTCAAAAGTTAAATCACTTGAAATAGGAGCAATGGTTGATGTCTTCCCTCGTCCGATATCAATTATGGCATTCAACGACCCCAAATACTATTTTCTTACCTTTTACCTGAGCTTTAACTTTGGTAAACGTTCCTAAGTTGTTTCCCTTAAGTTGCTTATAAACTATTTAATGCTAAAAAGAGAGCCTGGATACTCTAAAAGTATTAAATGAAAATGCACCATGTGCTTGTCGTTGATCCTAACTTTATATCCGTTTTCAGAATTTTAGTCCGCTGCAAATTGTTTACATTGAAATAAAAAACCCGGTGCAATAAAGTACACCGGGTTTTTTAAGTATAAAATTCAGACAACTATTTGTCTATTATTATTTTCTTTGAGAAACTAGCCGATCCCGAATGTATTTTAAGTATATACAATCCTTTGCTGATACCATTTAAATCAAGCGTTTTCAGGTTCGATTTCTGATCTAAAATAAAGCGCTGATTAATAATTTCCCTTCCGAGCAAATCGGAAAGCGAAACTTCTATTTCGGGCTGTCCCGGAATATTTATTTCAATATTTAGTTTATCATTTGCCGGATTAGGATAGAGGCTAATGTTATTATCATTCAAAAAATCTTCAATTCCCGGTGGTACGGTTGAAGAGAAACTCCAGGCTGCACTCCAGTTCGTAGTATCGCCATCGCGATATGCTCTTACTTTCCACATATAAGTTGTAAGTGGGGTTAGTGGTTTATATACAAGAAAGAAAGTAGTATCGGCGTAGACAGTATCAATGAAGCTCATGTCTTCAGTGAAATAGCGCAATTCATACTGATCTGCGCCATCAATCCGTTGCCAGGTGAGTTTTGGTAACAAACCTGCTACGGCTCCTTGTGTTGGTGTCAACAAATATACGGTATTTATTATTGTGAAATTTCTTTCCTGAGCCCAATCCGTAGTATCAGTATAATGTGCGGCTTTAACCCGCCAATAATAAGTTTTCCCGAATTCCAGTCCCGGAATCGTAATATTGGTTTTCTGCGTAAAACCTGTTATGCAGGGAAAAGTGAAATTCGGATCAGTACAAACCTGGTAAATGTAATTGAAAATTCCTGTAATCGGACTCCAGCTTAGATTTGCATTCGGCATCTGATCAACTGCATTTTGATCGGGCAGAAGCAGACTTACTCCGGCAATTGTACTGAAAAACCTTACTGGTGACCACCCTGAAGTATCTGTAGGATGAATAGCCCTGATCCTCCAATAGTATCTCACGTTAAAGCGAAGGAATTCTGTTGTAATTTTAAAATTTGTTGCAGGTGTACTCAATATTTCTGAAAGGGGGCTGTTAAAAGCCTCACCAACTTTAGAAACTATTGTACCTTCGATCCCTACTGACCATACGTATGTAGAATTTAATGCAAAGATACCATTCATCGTATTTGCTGAATTGCTGGTTGCTTCGACCCAATCAGTACCGTCAAAATAATTCAGAACACCGTTTTTGCCTGCAGCCCATCCTTCATTCGGGCTGATCATCGATATGGCATTCAAATCATTAATTGAATTGCTCTGCATAGGTGACCATTCGCTTCCATCATAAAATAATATGGTACCCGTTTTACCTACAACCCAACCGTGATCCTGATCAGTAAAGGAGATACCAAAAAAATCTTTTAACACATTACTGGCCTGTGTAGTCCATGCATTATTCGCATAGGCAACAATAGTTCCTCCTTTTCCCGCGGCCCATCCATGATTTTCGTCAACAAAAGTAACCGAATTGAGATCTTTTGTTACAGAACTTGCAAATTGGGTCCAAAACATAGTAGCGTCCCTGTGTAGTATTTTACCTGACTTTCCAACTGCCCAAACATTATCGGTGGACAGCGCATAAACTGAGTAAAGATCATCGGTAGAAACCGTTGTATCGTTTCCACTAATAACTTCGATCGGTTTGAGTATCCATATGGAATCCATATATTCAAGGAAAGTACCCTGCAATCCAACAATAACACCATTGTTTATTGACATCAGATCCTGCGTAATGGTAGTAGCTGATATATTTCCTCCATTTGACATATAAATGGTATCCAAATTCCATGAATCATTTTCATACTTCAGTATTGTTCCTGTTGCTCCAACTGCCCATCCTTTTGTTTCGTTCATGAAAAATACCGAATTTAATGAGCCGGTGGTTACATTTTGAGTTTCAGGATGCCAGTCGTAAGCAGTATCAATTTGGACTTCAAACCTGTCAATTCCTGTAAGGGCAAGGTTTGAAATGTTATTTTTCCATGATAACTCAGTGTTCGGCATTTTATCGATCGCGCCATTATCGGGTTTGTTTAGTACTAACCTGTTAAAAACAGCGAAGGAAAATGTACCGGACCAATCGCTTGTTCCGGTTTGATCAGTTGCTCTAACCCTCCAATAATATTTTTGACCAAACCTGAGATTCTCACCTTTCTGTGAAGTTATACTGACCGTATAGTTTACAGGATTTGAAAATTGATCCGAAATATCGATTTGAACGTCGTAACTTACACTCCCAACTCCTGAAACTGCATACCAGTTGAGCTCTGCATCAGGCATTTGGTTAATTGCTTCGTCTGCCGGTAAATGCAGAACAGGTGGCACAATGGCGAACAATCGAATTGAAAGAACGACCAGGACACTTGTAAAAAGTAAATTTTTCATCACTCTTCTATATTTTTTAATTTGTAATATATTTTAGATTTTCAAATTAATCGGTAACGATTATTTTCGTTGCACTTATCTTATCTCCTTTAGCAACCTGAAGTATGTATGTTCCTCTTGATAAAGGATTTATATCTAAATGAACTTCCTGCTGTCCTTTAGCATAATCATGCGGAGCAGCGGATAATACCATTTTACCCTGCAAATCGAACACCTGTACTCTGACAGTCTCAATTTTTTCCAGGTTTAAAACGATGTTAACCTCTTTCGATGCAGGATTCGGATAAACCTGAAAATCATTTTGTAAAGCAGAATTGTTGTTTCCGGGATGATCTTCAACTCCAACAGTAAGGTATGTTTCATCCCTGAAAATGCCCCTGCCATGGGTAGCGGCATAAATTGCCCCAAAGTTATCAATAGCCGGATAAATATCATACATTGGGATATCAGGTGCTGCAGGATCATAGTAGGTGATTGTAACCGACTGTTTAGCCACTGTTTGTTGTTTTAATGCCAGTATTGGAACTTTCGCAATATTTGCTGAAGATTCGTACCAGATTTTCGAAGAAACATCATCCGATACCCAAATACCTTCTTCGGTGCCAATGATCGCCATATTGTTGTCCGGATTCATTTCGAGAATAGATGAATATACTGGCATTTGAGGCAGATTGCCCTGAACTGATATAAAATCAGGGGAATCAATCAGGGCATTGGTCGTATAATAAACATAATCCGTATTGCCATAGTTTCCTAACGTAACCAGAACTTTATTAGCATCAGCAGGATCAACGGCAATTGATGTCACCACTTGTGAATTATCTGCAGTTATTTCGATTTCGTTAGTTGCAATAATACAGCCCGCACTTCCTACATCGGCAAGGCTCTCGTTATATGCCAGCGCGATATTTGAAATTCTGAACAATTTCCCATCATCCGTTCCGACAAACAAATAGTTGGCATCCTGTGAATAAGCCATGCAGGTAGGATTACCAGTAAATCCGATATGAGTATTGTCAGAAATCAGGAACCAGGCTGGATCAATATCAAAACGAAGGGCATCCTGAGTCATCCAAATTTTATCTGTAGTTGCCAGGAATAATTTTGTAGAAATTATGTCCTGTATCCTGATCGAATCACCTGTATTCAAATCGACAGGAAGCGTGTAAACAATCGGATGTTTTAAATTATGGCTTCGGGCCAGAATAATATCCCCTGCAACGTAATTTTGCTTAGCTTTATAAGTTACCGAATCACGGCTGTTCGTATTATGATAGCCTTCCCATAGAAGCATGGGAGTTAAGAATTTTGACGTTGGATTGTTTACCGGTGTTGCATTCGTAAAGAAATTTGAAGAATAATCATAGCCCAGTGTTTCCGATCTTCTGATCCGGTCTACTAAAGCTTCACCCTTGGGATACGCACTCTTCGAATAAAATGATGGCGGATCAGTTTCTTCAATATCAGGTTTAATTTCTCTTATATTAGAGACCGCAACATAACCGCCATCTGTTCCTTCAGGATATTTCGGATCGGAGTTGGCTGCTCTCCATAAATCTTCACCTTTATTCGGTGTGCTCCCCAATCCGCTAATGTATTGCGTTCCATTATCCTGTGTCCCCCCTAATGCTTCTGTTTTCCTGCTCGAAACATCAACAGAGTAAAATTGTGTCACATTAAAATTCTTATTTTTCGATTGAAAGGAATAAAAACCTTGTGTGGTTGTTGCGGCAAAAATTCCCCCATCGGTCCCGATAAAAAAC
This sequence comes from uncultured Bacteroidales bacterium, assembly GCA_963764475.1. Classification (GTDB taxonomy): domain Bacteria; phylum Bacteroidota; class Bacteroidia; order Bacteroidales; family JAADJA01; genus JAADJA01. The sequence continues at coordinate 53,626 of CAVXTE010000106.1, read as the reverse complement.
TGGTCGTTATACCCGGGCCTGAAAACATAAATATGCTGATCGGAATGCACATATTGGGGATTGAAAATCCCGTTAAAGAGAGCTGTTGCATCGCTTGTTGATTTTCTTTCCCATTGGAAGTAACCTGTAGTACCAACTTTTTTGCCGTCATACAGATTGACACCCCCAGCTATAATATGATACGGATCATCGGGAAATACAGCAATTGTATTTGTATAATCTCCCTGGTAATAATAGGAAGTGTTACCCGTGGATGTCAGGTAAGAACCTCCGAGTAAATTTATATAAGTAGAACCGCCTGGAGCAACAATTCTCCAGGATTTTCCTTTGTCTTCCGATAAGTAAATATTGAATAAACCGTTTTTATTCGGTGCAAATGATTTCGTGGCCATGGCATATACTATACTTGGGTTTGATGGTGAAATGGCGAATTCTACACGACCTGTATTTGCAGAAGAAGGATACTCGGCATAAACATCTTCCGCGAGATATACATAGTCATTATGCCACCCATACGATTTAGCATAAACATTTGTCGTGTCGAGCAAAAGATTTTGAGCTTTATCATAAATCTGCACATGGGAAGTTTGAGTGAGTGTGTCGAAACGAAAACTTTCAGGGTTATTTGGAGTGATCGAACGATTAACGAATTCTCCTGGATTTCCGGATTCAGAAACGTAGATTAATCCGTTAAAAGTAGCAATAATCCAACCATCAGGACTGATTTTTACATCGTAAACATTTCCGTATTCATCGAAGGGTACATATTTGCTGCTTACTGTTGTTACGTTCAGTGTATCGTCTTTAACAAGATTAACATCAATTCCTGTTGCAGTGACTCCATAAAAATGATACGCACCGTTAATTATTTCAAAACTATCGCATGTAATAATCGAATCTGTTTCAACATCACGAAGAATAATTAAACTGTCGACAAGGTGTTTGCATTCTGACTGCCAGTCATTGAGAGCAGGCAAAGTAGCATACCTGAGACCGTTTTGAGTTGCAGCATACAATCGGTTGTTATGCGAATCGATAGCCAGTTTATTGATATAAGCCCAGTCGACTGCTTTACCGTTTACGACTGGCTGTGTGCCATCAATCAAACTAAAATTATCATTTGCTCCCGATTTAAATATTCCTCTGCCCATAAAACCGCCTTCAAATCCCATTTCGGCATATCCGGTGTAAAGTTCTGTATTCAAGCCTTCACCGGTTCCGGCATAAATTGTACCATCGCTTGCCTGGGTCATACAGGAAACATTCAAATTTGCCGTGGCACCACCGGTATTTACTTTCGTCCAAATGGCACCCAGGTTTGTGCTTTTAAAAATGCCTCCGTTTACCCCTGCAGCATAAAGCGTTTTGGCGCTCGCATCCTGATTGTCAAAGATTATAGCCCGGGTTCTCCCGCCAACATTATCGGGGCCCATTTCAATCCAGTTGAGGTTGGCATTTCCAGATTTATAACTGGATAGTGCGGCTGCTTGTTTTCTGGCTTTAATCACATCGCGGGGATCGAGCAGGCCCGTATGCTGATTGTTTCTGATTAATGCCAGGTAATTGTTTGCCCCATTAATACTGTTTCCTCCCTCATCTACTTTATATTTTACCTGTTCGGTAATATCGGCTGAGATAAATAAAGTAGCCGTGATTACAACAATTACTAAGGACAAAAATCGAATGGGTAAAAGTCTTTTTTTCATATATGAATAAAGTTAAATAATATAGATAAACATTGATTACTACTACCAAAAATGAGTGGCACAAGGTACACCTTTTTTGATTATTTGCAAGTATGTTTTTTATTAAAAAATTTCAACAAATTTAATATTTAATTAATAGAGACGGTGATCATTTAATTTTTTAAAAGGGTTTCCCGTGGATCAGTTATTTTATTAACAACACAAAAATAGAAGAAATTTGGTAAATTGCAATTCATAATCAGTTAACGGTTCAGTTAAATCAGTTTACGGCTCTGAAAAATTATTGGTATACTTCTTTAAATCAGCGTGTTCAGAAGTAATACATGATCATTATCTGAACATAAAAGGACCTTAAATAGTAAACAGATCAGTCAGTAAAAGGAATTTACACAGGGATTTATGCAGGGATTTGGGAAAATATTTCGACCTGTCAAAATATAAATCTCTGCACAGAAAAAGTTTTCAATGTCCGCTGCATATTTATTGAATGTTGTAATTTTGACCGCTTACTTGCTTAAAAAAGTATTGCTGTATTATATATTAATGTAAAAAAACAAGGTATGTCAAAAAGAACAATTGTAACAATGCCCGGTGACGGTATCGGAAAAATAGTACTTGACGAGGCACTGCGCGTGCTGGATGCCGCAGGATTTGATGCTGATTTTATAGAAGGGGATATTGGCTGGGATTTTTGGTGCAGGGAAGGAAATCCACTGCCTGATCGTACACTGAACCTTTTGGAAAAACATAAGATTGGCTTGTTCGGGGCCATTACTTCCAAGCCAAAAGATGCAGCAGTTATGGAACTCGCTCCCGAATTAAAAGATAATGGACTGGTGTATTCCAGTCCGATCGTGGGATTACGGCAACATTTCGGACTGGATATTTGTGTTCGCCCCTGCCATTCTTATAAAGGAAACCCATTGAATTTTATTCGCCGGGGAGTTAACAATACCATTGAAGAGCCTGAAGTCGATGTGGTAATTTTCAGGCAGAATACTGAAGGGCTCTATGGTGGTGTGGAATGGAGCAATCCTTCTGATCAGGTGTATCAGGCATTAATGACACATCCCAAATTTAAAAAGAACTTTGGCTGGAGTCCAAAAGAGGAGATTTCGGTCTCGACACGGATTTTTACAAAAAAATATACCGAGCGAATACTTAGAGCTGCCTTTGCACATGCTAAAAAATATGGATATAAATCCGTTACGCTCTGTGAAAAACCCAATGTGATCAGAGAGACATCGGGAATGATGTATACGATGGCTAAAGCTATTCAGAAAGCCGATTACCCGGAAATAGAATTGTGGAATACCAACATCGATGCGCAAATGATGTGGCTCACCAAAAACCCGGAAAACTATGGTGTTATCGTAGCCGGAAATATGTTCGGGGATATTGCGTCCGATGGTTTTGCCGGCTTGATCGGTGGGCTTGGTTTTGCCTGCAGTGCACAGTTTAATCCTGATACCGGAGTTGGTGTTTTTGAACCCACGCATGGTTCTGCTCCAAAATATGCTGATTACAAAGTTTCAATCGTAAACCCTGTAGCAATGATCGAATCCGCCTGTATGATGCTGGATTTTATCGGTGAGGACAACATGGCCTCGAAAATAAGAAAGGCAATTGCCACAGTGATTGCAGAAGGCAGAGTAAAAACTTACGATATGATGAAAATGGCTGGAAAACCGGATGTCATTGAAAAAGGTGCAGCTTCAACACAACAAATGACAGAAGCCATCATCGCCAAATTGTAAAATCGATGGAGCTTACCTTATTTGAAGTTTAATGACCATTATTTTTGATTAAAAAAATTTCCAATGAATAAAAATGTCTTAACTCTTTGGCCTGAACTGGACTGGATAAACGATGAAACGCTGCGCGAGATAACAGCCCGAACATGGGAACTGGCACTCGAAAGGAGTGTCCTTACTGCGGATGACCTGAACCGCATTCCCTTTACATTGCTTTGCGGACCAGACCTTAAAGTCACATTTATGGATCACAAGCGATCAGTAGTACACATAGCCAGGGATGCAGGCCAGAAAATCATTGATATGTACCACGGTGAACTTCCGGTAAATATGGACGTGTTGATTGCGGGTGCTATTTTGGCTGATGTGGGAAAGTTGCTTGAATACGAGTTAAATAACGAAGGGAAGGCCGTACAAGGAACTTACGGAAAATACCTCCGGCATCCATTCAGTGGTGTATCGCTTGCCGAAGAATGTGGCGTTCCGGCCCAGGTATGTCATATCATTGCTACTCATGCCGGTGAAGGAAACATGGTAAAAAGGACAACCGAAGCCTTCATCGTCCATCATGCTGATTTTATGACCTTTGAGCCATTCAAAGAGAGGCTGGTCATCTGATCGCACAGTACATTTTCCGGGTAGAAAAATATTTCAATCTATTCAGGGTGATGAATGTCCTAAAGAGATTTCGTTCAATATAGTCTGTAACTATGAACCTTTTTATTCTGGCATTTGCTCCTGTTGCAATTATCCTTGTTTACGTTTATTTTCGGGATAAATACGAAAAGGAACCTTTTAGCCTCCTTTTAAAAACGTTGGCTGCCGGAGCTTTTATTACCATTCCGGTTATTTTTACCGAAACGGCCCTTGAAAAGTATATCATTTATTTTACGGGTTATGAAGCCATAGCCTACAGAGCCTTTTTTGTAGCAGGCTTTACCGAAGAGTTTTACAAATTCATATTCCTGTTTTACCTTATTTGGAGAAGCAAAGAGTTTGATGAAAGGATTGACGGTATTGTTTATGCAGTTTTTATATCTCTAGGTTTCGCTCTTGTTGAAAACATCATATATGTGTATAAATTCGGAACCGTGACAGGGTATGCACGGGCACTTACGGCTGTCCCTGCTCATGCACTATTCGGTGTGACGATGGGCTATTACTTTTCGCTTGCCAGGTTCATGCGAAAAAGAAAATTAGCAAATCTCTTGAGTGCTTTATTTATTCCGGTTGTACTACATGGCTTTTATGATTTTATTCTGATGTTGAAAAACGACTACTACTTTCTTGTTTTCATTCCTTTTGTATATTATCTCTGGAGGTCAGGTTTCAGAAAGTTACACGAATTGTCAAATAATTGATCAGTAAAGTTTTCAAATCGGAAGAAAGAATATAATTTTGAACCCGAAAATAGAACATGGATATGACACTTATTGAAAAAATTATAGCCCGGCATACAAAGTTTACTTCGGTTAAACCCGGTGATATCGTTGATGTAGAATGGGATGTAAGGGCTGCGAGGGATTTTGGAGGAGCCAACGTGGTAAAAAACATTCGTGACAACAACCTTGAGATTGATGATCCTTCAAAGACATTTTTTACATTTGACTGCAACCCGACCGGTTCGGATCAGAAATATGCAGTAAATCAGCATATCTGCAGGCTGTTTGCCAGGGATCACGGAATAATGGTCTATGACATCGATAAAGGAATCGGAACACATATACTTATCCACGAAGGTCTTGCTTATAGCGGTTCAACTGCCGTAACGACCGATTCACATGCAAATATACTTGGAGCAGTAGGTGCATTCGGCCAGGGGATGGGCGACCAGGATATTGCTGCCGCATGGGCCAAAGGCAAGGTTTGGTTCAAGGTGCCTGAATCGGTGAAAATTGTGCTTAATGGCAAGCGTCCAAAAGGTATTACAGCCAAGGATATTGTTCTGAATCTGTTGGGAATTTTCGGTGCCAATACATTGCTTGGCTATTCGGTCGAAATAGCCGGCGATGAAGTTGAGCATTTTACCCTTGACGAAAGAATCACCATTGCATCAATGGGAACGGAAATGGGTGCCATCATCATTCTTTTGACACCCAGTCAGGCTATTCTTGATTATAGTTCGGCCAGAGCAGGCCGAAAAATAGAAAAAATCGAAGCGGACCCGGATGCTCATTATGCAAAAGTTTTTGACATTGATTTTACGAAATTTATACCTCGGGTTTCAAGGCCGGGAAAACCTCATGACACAGTGGATATCACCAGTTTAAAAAAAGTCAAAATCGATTCCGGATTTATTGGTTCGTGTACCAATGGCAGAATTGAGGATTTGAGGGCTACGGCTAATGTATTGAAAGATCGCAAAGTCGCCCCGGGAGTGGTTCTGAAAATTGTTCCATCAACAGATGAAGTTTGGAAACAAGCAATGAAAGAGGGGCTGATCGATATTTTTAAAAAATCAGGAGCGTTGGTATCGAATGCTGGTTGTGCAGGTTGTGCGGCAGGACAGGTTGGCCAAAATGGACCCGGAGAAATAACCATCAGCACCGGTAACCGAAATTTCCCCGGAAAACAGGGGAAGGGTGAAGTTTACCTTGCGTCTCCCGAAGTCGTTGCAGCCTCAGTTGTTGCGGGTTATATTACAACTCCCGACGAAATACCCGATGAACCTGCACTTTTTAATACTGCTCAAAAAAATAAATCCGGTTCTTCTGAAAAAAAGAATGAAAGATTCAGTGATAAACCGGTAGAGGTTGAAGGAAAAGTATGGTATATTAAAGAAGATAATATCGATACCGACATGATTTTCCACAACCGGTATCTTACCATTACGGATATCAATGAAATGGGGAAATATACCTTCGACAATCTGAAAGGTTATGAAGATTTTGCGAAAAAGGCCGGGAAAGGTGATATTGTTGTGGTTCAGAAAAATTTTGGAAGTGGGAGTTCACGGCAGCAGGCCGTCGATTGTTTTAAGTCGATCGGTATTCAGGCAATTCTGGCCGAATCATTCGGCGCTATTTATGAACGGAATGCCATCAATGCAGCCCTCCCCATTGTAACTTATAAATCGGTTGACGAGTTGGATCTTGAGGATGGCGATCCAATCCTGGTGAATTTTAAAACAGGAACGATAACGAATAAAAAAAATAACAAGTCTGTTAAGGGAGAACCATTTTCGGAAGTGCAAATGGAAATCTATCAAAACAACGGACTTTTCTGAACATCGTTTTGAAGGCTTGAAAATAGATTTTTACCAATTGGGGCCGGATTTTTAACTATGGTCATTTTCCGTTTTCCCAAATTCCTTTATCACTTTATTCCTAACTTTGTTGCACGGGTTTTCGTATAATTTGCCCCTTTTGGAGGTCGGGTATTCATGAATAGAAATTTATCGGAAAGAAAGTACAGTATCATTGCAATTTTTATTGTCACAGGCGTCATATTTTTCGGGCGGCTCTTTTACCTTCAGGTTTGGGATGACTCTTACATTGTTTCAGCCGAAAGCAATGTTTTGCGTAAAAATATAATTTATCCAAACCGTGGCGTGATTTTCGACCGCAAAGGCAAACTGTTGGTTTATGATGAGGCTGCATACGATTTAATGGTTGTGCCGAGGCAGGTAAAAGAAATGGATACTGTCGAATTTTGCCGGCTGCTTAATATTACCGATTCAACATTCAGAAGCAGGATGGCCAAAGCCAGGAAAATTTCTTCGTTTAAAGCTTCTGTTTTTCTTGCTCAGATTTCAAAGGCAGAATTCGGGTATATCGAAGAGAAGTTATACAAATTCCCCGGATTTTTTGTTCAGGCACGTTCCCTTCGAAAATACCCCTATAAAATAGCAGCCCACCTGCTAGGATATATCGGCGAGGTCAACCCCGATGAAATGGCCACTGATCCCTATAACCGGATGGGTGATTATATTGGTAAAAGTGGAATTGAAAGATTTTATGAAAAAACCCTGCGCGGTAAAAAAGGTGTAAATGTGGTTCTCGTGGATGTGCATAACCGTCAGCAGGGCAGCTACCGGAACGGCAAATATGATACTTTGTCCGAACCGGGGAAAAACCTCTATCTATCCATTGACGCCGATCTTCAGGATTACGGAGAAAAACTGATGGCCAATAAAATGGGAAGTATTGTTGCAATCGATCCAAATACTGGAGGGATACTCGCCATTGTCACCAGCCCGACATATGATCCCAACCTGCTTGTCGGCAGGGTGAGGAGTAAAAATTTTAACATGCTGATGGAAGACAGCCTGAAACCACTTATGAACAGAGCCATCATGGGAGGTTACCCACCGGGATCGACATTTAAAATCGTGAACGCACTTATCGGGTTGCAGGAAGGCGTACTTAACGAACATACGGCTTACTATTGCTACGGCCCTGCAACAACACCTATCAAATGTACCCACAATCATTTTTCGCCGCTTCAATTGCAGGGAGCCATCGAACAATCATGCAATCCTTATTTCTGGAATGTGTTCAGGACTATTATCGGAAATCCGGCATTTAAATCAACGGAAGAAGCTTACAATAAATGGCGTGAATACGTGACCAGCCTTGGCTTTGGAATAAAATTCAATACGGATATACCCTTTGAATTAAACGGATTTATACCAACGTCAGACTACTTTAACAAGATTTATCAAAAAGGTCACTGGAATGCGCTTACTGTCAGATCGCTGGCTATCGGTCAGGGGGAGATCGTAGTTACTCCGCTGCAAATGGCCAACATGGCCGCGATCATTGCAAACAAAGGGTATTATTATCCTCCACATCTCGTAAAAGCTATTGGAAGTGAAAATAATCTAATCAAAGATTTCAGAACGAAGGTTGTTTCGAAAATTGATCCTAAATATTTTGATGTTGTGCAGGATGCAATGCTTGAAGTATTTGAAGGTGCTCACGGAACAGCCCGCTGGGCAAAGCTTGAAGGAATCCACATTTGCGGAAAAACAGGTACAGCTCAAAACCCACATGGAAAAGACCATTCGATGTTTATTGCCTTTGCCCCGAAGGATAATCCTGTAATTGCCATGGCCGTAATTGTTGAAAATGCAGGATACGGATCCACATGGGCAGCACCAATTGCTTCCCTGATGATCGAAAAATATATAAATGATACCATTTCTCGTCCTGCCGTTGAAAAACGAATAATGGACGCTGATTTACTCAGTAAAAAATGAGAGCACGATCGAGCATATACCAAAGCATCGACTGGATCACCGTAGTCCTGTTCATTGCCCTTGTCTTCATTGGCTGGATCAATATTTATGCTGCCGTTTATAACGAAGATCATCAGAGTATTTTCGACATGGATCTGAATTATGGTAAACAGCTGGTCTGGATAATCACATCAGGAGTTATCGCGCTGACAATACTTTTACTCGATGCAAAGTTTTTTTCAACACTATCCTATGTTATATACTTTCTGGTGTTGATCATGTTGCTTTCGGTCCTTTTATTCGGAATTGTCGTGTCCGGTTCAAAATCCTGGTTTCAGATAGGAAGTTTCTCACTTCAGCCAGCAGAATTTGCCAAGTTTGCTACCTGCCTTGCGTTAGCAAAATACCTCAGCAAACTTGATCTGGATATACGTAAGCTTTCAACAAAGCTGGTTGCTGCAGCCATCATTATGGTTCCTGCGGTTTTGATATTATTGCAGCACGATACAGGTTCCGCCGTCGTTTTTGTAGCACTTATTCTTGTGCTTTACCGTGAAGGACTTTCAGGAAATCTTTTGATGGCCGGACTTCTGATCGCCTTGCTTTTTATCCTTACCCTGTTGCTAAATAAATTTATAGTGGTCGGAATTCTTGCAGTCATCACCGTGCTTGTTGTTTTCTTTAGTAAAACGGTCCGAAAAAAAATAATCCTCACGATCCTTGCATTCGTGCTCGCATCGGGTTATGTTTTCAGTGTTGATTATGTGTTCGAGAATGTACTGGAGCCTCATCAGAAGAACAGGATCAATGTTTTGTTAGGCAAGGAGAAGGACCTTAAAGGCATCGGTTATAATGTAAATCAATCCATTATCGCCATTGGTTCGGGCGGTTTTGCCGGAAAAGGATTTTTACACGGAACCCAAACCAAATTCAATTTTGTACCCGAGCAAAGCACCGATTTTATTTTTTGCACGGTTGGTGAAGAATGGGGTCTTCTGGGCAGTATTGTCGTTATTGCACTTTTCGTCGGATTACTTGCTCGCCTGATCTTTATTGCCGAACGACAACGGTCGAAGTTCAGCCGTATCTATGGGTACGGCGTGGCTTCCATTATTTTCTTTCACTTTGCTGTAAATATCGGCATGACAATCGGATTGTTTCCGGTGATAGGTATACCGCTGCCCTTTATTTCTTATGGAGGTTCATCCCTTTGGGGATTTACCATCCTGCTTTTCATCTTTATCCGGTTGGATTCGCTGAGGCTTGAATTGCTGTAAAAAGTTCCAGGTTTCAGGTTTCTTTCACCGAAAGCAAATTGTTTTCTGTTCGATAATTAATTGTGATGCCTGAATCCTTTTTTTTATTCCTTGAATAATAGTTTACCCTCCCTGAATAGACCTTCGCTCCCCTTATACAACATTTCGCCCGGGAATTATAGTCATCGAAGGGAAGCACAGAATGATTTAACAGATCCTACTGGTTTTTATAAAAAAAGCATTAGCAGCAGGCAAACAAATGAATATTTGTTATTTTTGAGGTGAATGAAACCGCAGTTAAAAATGCCTTTAATATTGAACTCCAATGAACAAAACAAAATCAAACGAATGCTCATAGCAAGCAAGCGGTAAAGTCCAACTCTATTTTATCCCTCATCCCCCTATAACCCCTTTAAAAATCATTTTTCTAAATTCAAACTTCTTTCCTATCTTTGATCAGCCAAATTTGGGGGACGATGGATAAAATACAGTAATGTTATGCGCAAAAAACAGAAATACATATTAGCAAAATACTGCCATGATTAAAAAACTCATTATTAGCTCGGCTTTACTAATTGTTTTACTTAGTGCGTGCAAGGAAAATTACACTTCAAAAGATTACCTGAAAACGGTTTTAAATAAACTTGATAAAATTGAGTCGGCAACCTACAATATGATAGGAGAAAACTGGAATCCAGGCGATACTTCTGCTTCTCATATAAATTATTCATTTGTAAAAGAGTATAATAACCCAAGTGATACTACAATAGGAGCAAAGTTTGTGTTACTAAATAAGGGAGATACATTAAAACCTGAATTTTGCTATGATGGTCAAATGAGAGCTTTGTTTTATAATGACGAAAAAGGAATTATCATCGACAGTTTTACTGTACGAAAACTACTATTTAGACCGTTAACTCCTCCTTTCTTTAACTATGTGACAAATGTTGTAAAGTATGCACTCACTTCTCAAGACAGCATATCTTTGGAAATGAAGGAACAAAAAAGTGATATTTATGTACGTTTGACCATACACGAAGATAAACAGGTAGAATTCTTTGGAAAAGCCTATTATATACCTACTCCACCATTTGATATTGGCGACCCTACTTCAATCTATGAACTATGGATAGATAAAAAAACAGATTTGCCCTATAAAGTCAGACGAGAAATGTCCCATAATATTTCAGTCACAACTTGTCAAGATACTGAATTAAACAAGCTGGATATAAAAAACTTTAAAGCTTCTGATTATTTCCTTTCAGATTATGAAATAAGACCTTATGGATACAGCCAAGCTGACAATAAGAAAAATGCTTTGATAAACCATAAAGCCCCCGCTTGGAGATTACAAACAGTAAACAACCAATCCGTTTCTTTATCCGATTTTAAAAATAAGGTATTGATGATTCAATTCACAAGTGTTAGTTGTGGACCTTGTAAAGCCTCAATTCCATTTTTAAAAGAGTTGCATAAAGATTACAGAATAGCGGATTTTGATTTTGTAGCAATTGAAAGCACAAGCAATAATACCAATGTTCTAAAAAACTACATGGAAAGGAATAAATTTGATTACAAATTCTTGTTATCAACCAAGGATGTTCTGAAAAACTATTCAATTAAGTCTTATCCTGTATTCTTTATTCTTGATGAAAATAGAGTGGTTAAGGAAGTAATAAATGGCTACGGGAAAGGAACTACAGATAATAAAATAAGAACTGTGATAAATGAACTGATAAATTAAATTTCAGCGCATAACAATGTATAAAAATAATAGCCGAGATAGTAGTAAATTCAAGGGTTGTAGCCCGCTTCAACTTTCTTGTAACTTGACAGGAATGAAGCCCGCAATCGGCTACTATTCTTATACTAACCGTTTCAAAAATGGATTTCAAATAAAAAATTTTACCTAAACCTGGTCAAATCTTATGGTTTGAATTTTTTTGCGGTACTGATTTGTGCACGCGCAGAAATTTCTTAAATCTCAATACTCAGTACTCAGTACTTTGTACTAAATTCTTATTTCTTCCTTTCAATCGTAAAGTCTACCAGTTGCTTTAAGGCGGTTTTTGATTCGGAATCGGGAAATTCATCGAGGATCTGCATCGCCTTATCGTGGTAAAACACCATCTTTTGTTTGGCATAATCAATGCCGCCGCTTTGGTTCACCTTGCTTATTACCGTGCTTACCTTTTCCGGATCGTTGTTGTGGTTTTTAACAATGTTGATGATCCTTCTTTTTTCGATGATACCCGAATTGTTGAGCAGGTAAATCAGCGGAAGTGTCATTTTTTGTTCTTTAATATCGATGCCGTTGGGCTTACCGGCCCGGTTCGACGACTCATAATCAAAAATATCGTCTTTGATCTGAAATGCCACACCCACATGTTCACCGAACGTCTTCATTTTCTTTATCTGGTCCGCATCAGCCTTTACCGAAGCGGCACCAGCGGCACAACAGGAAGCGATGAGCGATGCCGTTTTTTTGCGGATGATCTCGAAATAAATATCCTCGCTGATGTCAAGTTTCCGGGCTTTTTCGATCTGGAGTAATTCCCCTTCACTCATTTCGCGGGTGGCTTCCGAAACTATTTTCAGCAGTCCGAATTCATTTTTGTCAAGCGAAAGCAGCAAACCCTTCGAAAGAAGGAAATCACCCACCAGGACAGCCACTTTATTTTTCCAAAGCGCATTAATCGAAAAGAAACCCCGTCTAATATTCGAATCGTCTACCACATCATCGTGGACAAGTGTAGCCGTATGCAACAATTCAATTAACGATGCAGCCGTATAGGTCGATTCGTTGATATCTCCGTTAACTTTCGCACTGAGAAAGACGAACATCGGCCGCATTTGCTTGCCTTTCCGTTTGATGATGTACCGGGTGATGATGTCGAGCAGGGCAACATTGCTCTTCATGGCATCTTTGAATTTCTTCTCAAATGCAGTGAGATGATCCTGAACAGGCTGCTTTATTTCGCTGAGTGTAACCATATTAATGAACGCCTCAAAAATAGGTGAAATTTATGGAAGTGAAGGGAAATTTATTACTGGTTTTTTCCTCAATATATATTTGTTGTATGTCTTTTTATAAATTTATTCTGCGTTACTTTCGGTTTGATTTATTAAAGGGAATTTAGTTTAAATGACTGGTGCAATGATTTGAACCGAACTTTTTTACACAAAAAATGTCAGCAATAAAAATGAATGACATCAGAATTCGTTGGTTTATTCGTTCATATACATACTTTTGTAAAGAATAAGGTTCAGCCTATGTCCACGATACTTTTTGAAGATATTGTTTTCGGTCCGGTGAAAAGCAGGCGGTTTGGTGTTTCTCTGGGTTTAAACCTGCTTCCGGTTGGATATAAGTACTGTACCTTTAATTGCATTTATTGTGAATGCGGCTGGACTTATAAAAATAATTCGGACCGGATTTCATTACCACGTCGTGAAGAAATTTACCGGAAGCTGGAAACCCGTTTACAGGAACTGAAAACTGAAGGCATTATTCCTGATAATATCACGTATGCCGGTAACGGTGAACCAACCATCCACCCCGAATTCGACAGCATCATTAATGATACAATAAAATTGCGGGACAAATATTTCCCTGCTACCCAAATCACTGTTTTATCGAATGCATCTTTGCTGCACAAGAAAAAGGTTTTTAATGCTTTGAATAGAATTGAAAACAATGTACTTAAGCTGGATTCAGCGATAGAATCGACATTCAGGCTCATCAATCAGCCGGTGTCGAACATTAAGCTGGTGGATATTGTTAAGAATATTAAAAAATTTGATGGGAACCAAATTATACAAACGTTGTTTTTGAGGGGGAAATACAACAGCCACATCATCGACAACACAACAGACGATGAATTACAGGAATGGATAAAAGTATTGAGAGATATTCATCCGAAATATGTGATGATTTATCCCATCGCCAGGGAAACACCCGTTGACAGTATTGAAAAAATCCCGGAAAACGAATTGAATGAAATAGCAAACCGCGTGAGGGCAAATGGAATTGATGCAAGAGTATTTTTTTAAGCAGAGTTGAACTGTGGTTCGTAATTTTCAGTTAATACTAAGTTGAACCTTTTAAAAATCGTGTTTTAAATTGATTAAAGGCCAGTTGACAGAATATACGGTAAAAATATTGCTCGGTTTCGGGGAAGCCATTGAAGGGAATGAAAAGATCTTTACATGGCTGCTTAAAAACGGTTATCCCGAACTGGCGGCATTATCAAAGGCTATCAGGGGAAGTGATGAAGCATTTCAATGGTTGATGAAAAACGGATTTCCGCAATATGCTGCACTTGACATGGCCATTGTTAATGATAGAAAAGCATACGAATGGCTCGACAAGAATAATTTTCATTTACTTATTGTCTTAGCGGATGCCAGCCAGGGAAAAAAGGATGCCATCCGCTGGCTCGCCATGCACGATTTGCAAATATTCATCCGCATCAGCAAAAAAATCAAAAATTTCACTGACAAACAGACCTTCGATTATCATAAAATACATTTCTGATAGAGCAAGTCCAAATCTTAAGCTTTTTTCTTGACAACCAATCTTTTTTAACGATTCATGATTCTCTGCTCACATTTCTTAATGAAACTTATTTCTATCTTTGCCACATAAATCTGAAATTATTATTTGATTGAAAAACATACGTAACTTCTGCATTATAGCGCATATCGATCATGGGAAAAGTACCCTTGCCGACAGGCTGCTCGATTTCACTGATACCATCCTGGAACGTGACCGTATGGCTCAGGTATTGGATGATATGGAACTGGAACGGGAACGCGGAATTACGATAAAAAGTCATGCGATCCAGATGGAATATGACCATGAAGGAAAGCATTACCTGTTGAATTTGATCGATACACCGGGCCATGTAGATTTTTCATACGAAGTGTCCCGGTCGATCGCTGCTTGCGAAGGTGCATTACTCGTCATCGATGCAACACAGGGAATACAGGCGCAGACCATTTCGAACCTCTATCTTGCCCTGGATCATGACCTCGAAATCATCCCGGTTTTAAATAAAATGGATCTTGAAGCCGCCATGCCCGAGGATGTGAAAGATCAGATCGTTGATTTACTGGGATGTAAACGGGAAGATATTATTGAAGCAAGCGGCAAAACCGGTTTCGGTGTTGACCGGATACTGGAAGAGATTATTTATAAAATTCCTGCACCCAATGGTGACTCTGATGCACCGTTCCAGGCGCTCATCTTCGACTCCGTATTTAATTCATACAGGGGAATAATTGCTTATTTCCGGGTCATGAACGGGACGATCAAAAAAAATGATTTTGTAAAATTTGTTGCAACAGGTAAAGAGTACAATGCAGATGAGGTGGGAGTAATGAAGATGAAACTGGATCCACGGGGAGAACTCAGCGCAGGTGATGTAGGTTATATTATTTCCGGGATAAAGACCTCAAAGGAAGTGAAAGTTGGCGATACGGTCACACATGTAAGCCGGCCTTGTGACAAGGCAATAGAGGGCTTCAAGATTGTGAAGCCCATGGTTTTTGCAGGCATTTACCCGGTTGATGCAGATGAATATGAAGAACTGCGTTCATCCATCGAAAAACTTCAATTGAACGATGCCTCGTTATCGTTTGAACCTGAATCTTCGGCTGCATTGGGATTTGGATTTCGTTGCGGATTTCTTGGATTGCTGCACATGGAGATCGTTCAGGAGCGACTCGACCGGGAATTCAATATGGATGTAATAACTACAGTACCCAATGTTTCGTTTAATGTGATCACACCAAAAGGTGAAATTATTGAAGTCCACAATCCTTCCGGAATGCCTGAGTATAAATACATCGATTATGTAGAAGAACCCTATATTAAAGCTCAGATTATTTCGAAATCGGAATATGTCGGAAGCATCATGAAATTATGCATCGATAAACGAGGTACATTAAAAAACCAGATTTATATCGGGACCGACAGGGTTGAGATCACATTTGAAATGCCGTTGAGTGAAATCGTTTTTGATTTTTATGATAAACTTAAAAGTATTTCGAAAGGCTATGCTTCGTTCGATTATTTTCAAACCGGTTATCAGCCCGCAAGACTCATCAAACTGGATATACTGCTGAATGGCGAAACGGTTGATGCATTGTCTACGTTGATCCATGTTGACAATGCCTACAACTTCGGACGGCGAATGTGCGAAAAGCTCAGGGAACTGATCCCGCGTCAGCAGTTCGATGTGGCCATACAGGCAGCCATCGGCGCAAAGATCATTGCCCGCGAAACGGTGAAGGCGTTGCGAAAAGACGTAACTGCCAAATGTTACGGAGGTGATATTACACGAAAAAGGAAATTGCTTGAAAAACAGAAAAAGGGCAAGAAACGCATGCGTCAAATAGGAAGTGTAGAAGTTCCGCAGCAGGCTTTCCTTGCAGTTTTAAAGCTGGATTGATCTTTCAGACATACATTTTACTTCAATTTTTTTCTTTTCAAATTTAAATGTTCCTGGTCAGTAATGAAAATCAGTCCATATTCGTTCTATCCAAAATAGTCAAAAGCAGGTTGTGTATTGGCCGAACTAGTTGGTTTAGCTGGGTTAACCCCGATTTAGAAAATGGTTGACATATTTGTTAAAATGCTGAATTACATTTTCTTTATCGATTACACTTTAACGATACGCAATCTGGATTAAAATAATTGTATTTTTGAAGACTCCAATTTAGCGATCATAAATTCAGTTACTTCTATGGCATTCATTAATTCGGTATTCTCATGGTTATTGAAAAAGCGCTTTCACCAGATTGAGCTTTTCATGAAATATCCGCATGAAGTGCAGGAAGAATGGTTTAAAAAGTTGATTCACCATGCGAAGGATACTGAATGGGGAAAAAAATATGATTATAAATCGATTCACAATGTAAGCGACTATAAGAACCGGGTGCCTGTTACAGATTATGAAGTATTGACTCCCTATATTAACAGGCTGAGGAATGGAGAACAGAATCTGTTATGGAATACTGAAATAAAGTTGTTTGCAAAATCATCCGGGACTACATCTGATAAAAGCAAATATATACCTGTCAGTCAGGAAGCCCTTGAGGAATGTCATTACAAGGGTGGAAAGGATATGCTTT
Source organism: uncultured Bacteroidales bacterium (assembly GCA_963764475.1). Taxonomy (GTDB): domain Bacteria; phylum Bacteroidota; class Bacteroidia; order Bacteroidales; family JAADJA01; genus JAADJA01. The sequence continues at coordinate 36,594 of CAVXTE010000106.1, read as the reverse complement.
CGATTTATTGCAATAACCATCCCGATACTTTGCTTTTTGACGGCCGTGGTCTGGCCATGGGAGGAAGTCACAGGATAACGGAAATTAATAATGAAAGTTATTATGATGGGGATCTTTCTGCTCTGATCATGGAAAACCTTCCAACCTGGGCCGAATTTATCAGAGTGCCGAAAAAATCAGTTGCCTTAATGGATGAATGGGAAAGCAAAATTGAGGTCATGGCGCGGTCTACCATAAACCATAATGTTACCAACATCCTTGGTGTACCTTCATGGACTTTGTTGTTGATGAGGCGAATCCTTGATATTACCGGTAAAAATAATTTACTTGAAGTTTGGCCCAGCCTTGAGGTTTTTTTTCATGGTGGTGTCAATTTTACCCCGTATATCTCACAGTTCAAAGCGCTTATTCCCTCTGATAAAATGAACTACATGGAAACCTACAATGCCTCTGAAGGATTTTTTGGCCTTCAGGACAGAAAAAATTCGGATCAGTTGCTGCTCATGCTGGATTACGGTATTTTCTATGAATTTCTTCCGGTGGATCAGTTGAATAAGGAAATGCCGCAAACCAGATCGCTGGAAGAAGTGGAGTTAAATGAAAATTATGCCCTGGTGATTTCGACGAACGGAGGATTATGGCGGTACATGATCGGTGATACGATTAAATTTACTTCACTTAATCCCTTTCGATTCAGGATTACCGGAAGGACCAAAAACTTTATCAATGTAGTAGGAGAGGAGGTGATCATTGATAATGCAGAAAAAGCCATGGCTGTAGCTTGTAAAAAGTGCCAGGCCATCGTAAATGAATACACTGCAGCACCTGTTTATTTTCAGACCGGGGATAATGCGGCACACGAATGGCTTATTGAATTTGAAAAATCTCCCGAAAATTTAGAATATTTTGCCGAAACACTGGACAATGCCCTGAAATCACTGAATTCGGATTATGAAGCGAAACGTTACCACAACATGGTATTGCGACCACCCATCATCAGAGAAATGCCAAAAATGACCTTTTACAACTGGTTGAAAACTTATAATAAGTTGGGTGGACAGCACAAAGTGCCGCGCTTATCGAATGACAGAAAGTATGTTGATGAAATCATGGGAATGATTGGCTAATTTATACTAATTTTAGCGTTCAAAAAATAATCAGTTATGCACATTGCTATTGCCGGCAATATCGGATCCGGAAAAACAACATTGACAGGCTTGCTGTCAAAGAATTTTGGGTGGGAGCCTCATTATGAGGATGTGGATACAAATCCCTATTTGAACAGTTTTTATGAAGACATGCAGCGCTGGTCGTTCAACCTGCAGATTTATTTTTTGAACAGCAGGTTTCGGCAGATTGTCGAAATCAGAAACAGTGGTAAAACAGTCGTTCAGGACAGGACAATTTATGAGGATGCCTATATTTTCGCACCCAACCTTCATTACATGAACCTGATGACAACACGCGATTTCGAAAATTATTTTTCCTTGTTCGAATTGATGAGTTCCTTTATTCAACCCCCGGATTTGTTGATTTACCTACGGGCATCTGTCCCAACCCTTGTGAAACAAATTCAAAAACGTGGAAGGGAATACGAAGAAGCCATCCGCCTGGATTACCTGAAAAAATTAAATGAAAGATATGAAAACTGGATCCAGAATTATAAGCTCGGCAAATTGCTCATCTTTGAAGTTGACAATATCAATATCCAGGATAATCCTGAAGACCTTGCGATGATCATCGAGAAAGTGAATGCACAACTCCACGGACTTTTTTGATCCATTAACCTTTGATTATCCAGAATGAGTCTTTGTGTAATATCAAAATCGATTTACTTGAATACAAAAAATCCGGGGTTATGAGATTTACAGCATATCATTCTGTTATCAGTTTTTTGTCGTTATTGTTTTTAGTTTATTCCTGTAGTTCTGAAACGCCCGAAATTAAATCGCACAACAAAAATGGAAATCTTGTCATTACAAAAATGAATGATGAAGACCATGCTGAATCGATCAAAACGTATCTTGATAAAACAGAAAAAAGCTATTTGCTTTTATTGTATTCTCCTGAAGGAAAACTGCTGGATTCAGCTACGTATGTAAATGACACGCTCAATGGGATGCGTAAATTTTTTGAAGAATCGACAGGATTATGGCATGTCGAAAACTATCACAATGGTATGTTAGAAGGCATTGATAAAGCTTTTTACAGCGATGGAATCAGAAGTTTCGAAGGATACCGGAAAAACAACCAGAAGGTCGGTGAATGGAAATTCCGTTATGCAAATGGGAATCCGATTACGTATGAGTTTTATGATTCAACCGGAAAGTTAAAATATTTCAGAAAATACGACGAAGAAGGAGATTTAATGAAACAATCGGGTTCAGCCATAATAGGTGTTTTTCCTGAAGACAGTACGATTTCAGTGAATGCTAAATATACTGTTACGATTGTTGCCGCAAAACCTTTCGATTGCGGGACCCGGTTGAGCATCACATTGATCAGACAAGACAACCCGGATAAAATAATGTTCGATTCGGATGTATCTGAACCATCGGTTCACTGGAAAACTAAATTTTCTGAACCCGGCGAAAAGGTTTTAAGATTTACTGTTCGTATCCGGGATTTAAAATCAGGAAAAGAAGAAAACGCGTCAGTCACAAAAAAAGTCAGGGTCAGTGCCGGATAAATTGAAAATAGTCGGGATAATACCAGCCCGGTATGCATCGTCAAGGTTTCCTGGAAAACCATTGGCAGTCATTAATGGAAAACCCATGGTTCAGTGGGTCTATGAAAATGCCTCAAAATCGAAATCACTGACGGAAGTAATCGTTGCTACAGATGATAAGCGGATCGAAAATGCCGTAAGGGAATTTGGTGGGAACGTGATAATGACCTCATCAGCACACGGAAGCGGCACAGAGCGATGTCATGAAGTAATTGAAATTAGTGAAAAAGAAAACAAACATTTTGATGTAGCGGTAAATATTCAAGGGGATGAGCCTTTTATAGAACCGTCACAAATTGATCTTGTTACCTCCGCATTTTTTGATGAAAAGGTGGATATCGCTACGCTGAAAACAAAGATCACAAACGGGGATGAACTTTTCAATCCAAATGTTGTCAAGGTGATCACCAATTCTTTGGGCGAAGCGATGTACTTCAGCCGGCAGGCATTGCCCTACATTCGCGGAGTCGATTTGAAAAAATGGACAACGGTTCAGCCTTTTTACAAACATGTGGGAATTTATGCTTACCGTCCGCATATACTCAGCAAGATCATAGCATTACCGGCTTCTCAGCTTGAAAAAAATGAAGCGCTCGAACAATTGCGATGGCTGGATAACGGATATAAAATTTTTGTTAAGGAAACGGAGTTCGACAGTTCTTCGGTTGATACGCCTGAGGATTTGTCAAAATTTATAAACAAGCATTGAAACTCCGCATGTATTTTTGTATTTTAGCGGTGTTTAATGGGGAATAAATGGAGATTGTTAACTATATCAGCGAACTTCTTTACAAACATGAATGTGTTGTAGTCCCCGGATTTGGTGGTTTTGTAACCGATTATGCTTCGGCAAAAATCCATCCGGTAAGCCATACGTTCTATCCTCCGTCGAAAAGCATTTTATTCAACTCAAAGTTAGACCGGAATGACGGCTTGCTTCTTCACCATATTTCAATCCGTGAAAAGATTTCATTTGAGGAAGCAGGGGAAAAGGTGAAGATATTTGTACATGATTGTCATGAAAGACTGAACCATGGTAAAAAAGTCGTTTTTGATCAAATCGGATATTTCCAAAAAGACAAAGAAGGCACACTTCTTTTCGATCCCGATCCGTCAGTAAATTACTTGGAAGAATCTTATGGTTTACCTTCATTTATTTCACCGCCGATTGTTCGGGAACCGATACATAAACGGTTTGAAAGAAAATTCATGGATCGGAAACCGGTTCCTGAAAAGGGAAATAATAGACGGAAAGTTATTGCTTCATTGGCTGTCATTGTTCCTGCAGTGTTAGTGGTCGCATGGATCATTTTTAATTACGATTTGCGGAATGATAAAACACAGGAATCTTCCCTGGTTCCAATAGAAAATCAAACTGTGGATAAGACAATACCGGAAAAACCCATTGATAATTCAGCAAAGACTACTCCGCTAAAAGATTTTAAATTTGATGCTAGTACAGGTAAAGCCGAACAAAGTATTCCTGAATCGGGCAATGATGCTGACATCAACGCTAAAAGATCAGCCAAACAGTACTATATTATCGGTGGTGCATTTCAAAATCCTGACAATGCTGAAAAACTCCTTGAATCCCTGAGGAATAAGGGGTATCCGGCACAATCTGCAGGCGAAAATGCAGCCGGACTGCAAATGGTAGCTTATTTCATCTCAGAAAATAAATCAGAAGTTCTGGCAAACCTGGCGATTATACGCAGGGATGACAATCCTTCAGCATGGCTCTTAAAAAAATAAATCCTCTGAGATTTCATTCCTCTGGCCGGAAAAGTAATCTTTTGTGCAAATACCTTCTTTTTTAAAAACTGTAATTTTGTTTCGCTGTTTGAAAATTTCTAGTTGTGGTAAAAACCAAGTTGAGACGATTTGAAGAAGCAAAGCATTTTGCTAACTTTTTGCAACCAAATACGGAAGAAGTACAAAAAGATTTTTACCTGAAGGGAAAGTGGGGAAAAGAGTTTTTTAGGAATGATCATCCAATTGTCCTCGAAATCGGTTGCGGAAAAGGTGAATATACTGTCGGACTTGGAAAAAAATACCCGGAGAAGAATTTTATCGGTATTGACCGAAAGGGTGCTAGAATATGGCGTGGTGCCAAAACAGCCCTCGAAGAAAATATTAGAAATGTAGGATTTTTAAGAATGCCGGCAGAATTTTTAAGGTATTGTTTTGAACCCAATGAAATAAGTGAGATTTGGATTCCATTTCCCGAGCCGCATCCCAAATCGAAAAAGGAAAACAAACGGCTGACTTCTCCCTGGTTTCTGGATATTTATGAAAAAATGTATGATTCCCGGAGGTATCATTCATCTGAAAACGGACAATTCGTTCCTATACCAGTTTACGCTCGATGTGATCCGTATGTTTAATCACGAGTTGTTGTTGGAAACAAATGATTTGTATGGGATGGAAGTTCCTTTTGAAGCAGCGGAAATCCAGACGTTTTATGAGCAAAAATTCCGGGATGAAGGAATAGATGTTAAATACCTTGAGTTCAGTTTAAATGAAGGTTAACCTTTTACCGCAACTGATTACAATATGAATGACAACGTTTCTTTTTTTCAAAGGGTTTACGAAGTGGCTCAACTGATCCCAAGAGGGCGTGTAACTTCATATGGAGCCATTGCTAATTACGTTGGATCAAGGGGTTCTGCGCGTATGGTCGGCTGGGCGATGAATGCATCACATACATCCTCTCAGCCTGTACCGGCCCATCGTGTCGTCAATCGCATTGGAATGTTAACAGGGAAACATCATTTTGGCAGCCCCAACCTGATGCAGCAATTGCTTGAAAGCGAAGGAATCGCTGTGGAAGATGATAAAATAGTGAATTTTAAAAAGTATTTTTGGGATCCTGCTAAGGAGTTGCTGTAACACTTATTTTTCTTTTTTCAATCGGCCGGTTTTATCAAAATAAAGCCCTACCTGTTGGGGTGTTACATTCTTCTTTTTACTTATCAGTTCGATGTAATAATAATCATTGCGGTCGTGCCTTGTAGCTTTTTCGGCATAGGTAACTTTATAATCTTTATATTCCGAATTAATGTATCGCTGAATAGGAGCGTAGAGGTTTTTAATATCGGACTTCACAATTGTCATGACCCAGTCTGCCGAATCCGTAAATTCAGCTGTTGTCGGTAATTCACGGTATACAAAGGTGGCAAGCCAGTTACCTTCATGTGTTTCCCACTTTACTTCCTGTGCACTCGAAAACCTGCTTTTAAATTTTTTAGCAACCTCTGTTGGTACATCAACTGTCAGCAAATACTGGTTTTTAAGAATTTGCGGCCGGTCCTCGCGCTGAATATTTCCCGATTTGTCAAAATATAGTTCAAACACATAAGGCCTTGTCTGGCCTTTTTCGCTTCTCTCGAGTTTCACATAATAGTAATCTTTCCTGTCAGCACGGGTCACTTTTTCAGCAATGACGAAATCATCGTTCCAGTGGTTTTCGTTGATGTATTTTAAAACAGGTGCATACAAGTCCTTTTCAGGATATTCAACTCTGCTTTCGATCCATGACCCGTCTTCAGCAAATTCTGCTTTTGTTTCCCTATCGCGGTATGTAAATGAAGCTACATAGTCGGTTTTATTGTCTTCAGCATCTTTCTTTGTCCAAACTATATCACCGGCGCGTGGAAATCGTTTCTGCCAGCTATCGATTACAGCAGCTGGTGTTTCTTCATTCGGATCATCGATTCCCACCACAGTCATTTCCTTAACTCCTTCAGGTGTTTTTACCTGTTCAATGCTACCGCTTCTATCAAAGAAAAGTTCGAAAATATAGGGTTCCTTTTCTCCTTTCTCTTTGCGCGCAACCTGTACGTAATAATAATCGTTTCTATCGGCACGTGTAGCATATTCGGCAAGCACCACTTTGTCGCTTTTATAATTTTCGTCCAGGTAGCGTCCGATGGGGGGGTACAATTCTTTTGTGTCAACAGAGGTCACAGTCTGCACCCAGTCACCGTCAGCACAAAATTCAGCATAAGTTGCCTTCCCTCTGAAATAACAATCTACCTTATAATTGGTATCAACCTTTTCCCAGGAAATATTTTCTGCCCGGGGAAATTTTCTTGAAAAGTTTTTTTGAACGACTTCCGGAACATTACTGTCAAATGAATTTTGAGCATAGGTGCTCACCGTGAAAAGAAATAACAAACAATAAATTAATGGCCTCATTTGTCGAATTTAGTGTAAAATACTGCTAAAAGAAACTTGTCATTTATACTGTTAGAATGAAATAAAGTTATCTCCAAAATGGATCAACCTGAAGCAAAATTAAAGAACCAAAGATAAGAAATTATGATTTTTGTTTTAAGGTTCGATTCATTTTTTTGGAAATTAAAGTTGGATCATTTCATTTCTGTCAGGACCTACTGAAACCATAACAACTGGTACATTTACCATTTTTTCAATAAAATGAATGTAATCCTTTAATGGCTCCGGAATACTTCCGGTTCTGTCTTCCTTATCAATAACCGATTTCCATCCATTTAACTCTTCATAAACAGGTTCCAGTTTTTCATAGGACGACTCGAAAGGAACATAATCGATCAGGTTTCCTTTGAATCGGTATTTCGTGCCGGCTTTTATTGTTTCAAACTGATTCAGGACATCGGCTTTGGTCATGACAAGCTTGGTTACACCGTTCAGCATAACCGCGTATTTAAGAGCCACCAGGTCAAGCCATCCGCATCGTCTGGGCCTGCCTGTTGTTGAGCCAAATTCCTTGCCGATTTCCCTGAGCTTGGAACCCTCATCATTTTCCTGTTCGGTTGGAAATAAGCCACTACCGACACGTGTACAATACGCCTTAAAAATTCCGTAAACATCTCCGACATGTTGTGGAGAAATGCCCAGTCCAGTGCAAACGCCAGCCGTCACAGTATTTGATGAGGTGACAAAAGGGTAGGTCCCAAAATCAATGTCGAGCATTGTGCCTTGCGCGCCTTCTGCAAGAAGAGATTGGTTTTCATTCAGTTTTTGATTGATAAAATATTCACTGTCAATTTTAGGAACTGCTTTCATTTTCTCAATCGATGCGAACCAGTTTTCTTCATATTCTTTAAAAGACTGACCCTCAATTTTGTTTTCCGAAACAATAAACTTGTAAGAATCCAGAATCTGAATATGTTTTTCCTTCAGTTCTTTATACAAAGTAAAAAAATCATTTCGATGAATATTTCCAACACGTATTCCTAAGCGTGCAGTCTTGTCGGTATAGGTGGGGCCGATTCCTTTCAGCGTTGAACCGATTTTTGCTTTCCCTTTTGCTTGTTCATAAGCAGCATCGAGAAACCTGTGAGTTGGCAGGATCAGATGCGCCTTTTTGGATATCAGCAGATTATTGCTTGTGGAAATACCGTTTTCTTCCAGGTTTTCAAGTTCCCTGACAAAAATATACGGGTCGATGATCACACCGTTTCCAACTATATTTATGGTGTCCGGATAAAAAATTCCCGAAGGAATGGTGTGGAGAATAAATTTTCTATTGTTGAATTCGATGGTGTGTCCTGCATTCGGGCCGCCCTGGAAACGGGCAACAATATTGTATCGGGGTGTTAAAACGTCAACAACCTTCCCCTTGCCTTCATCTCCCCACTGAAGGCCTAATAAAACATCAACTTTCATTAAAGTGGTAAAAATTTATTTATTTACTGGTTCGCCTTTTTTGTATCCGTAAAAGGTAAGCGAATGATGTGAGATGTCTACACCCAATTCTTTCTCAACGGCTTCTTTTATATGTTGTAACCGTTCATCGCTGAATTCCAGAACATCACCCGTATCAATATTAATAAAATGATCGTGTTGCTTAAACCTGAAGGATTTTTCGAATTGGGCGCAATTACTGCCAAACTGATGCTTGGTAACGAGGTTGCAATCAAGTAGTAATTCAATAGTGTTGTAAAGTGTTGCCCGGCTGACCCTGTACTTGTTATTCTTCATGCGAACGTACAAGGTTTCTATATCAAAATGACCATCCGTCGAATAGATTTCCTTTAAAATTGTATACCTCTCAGGGGTTTTTCTGTGACCTCTGCCTTCAAGATATTCTGTAAATAATTTTTTTACCGTTTCAAACGTATCTTTACTCGAACTTTTCATTTAATTATGTATTTCACTTTTCCTGAATCCAAGTATATAACAATAACTTAATTCTTTTGTTTATTCAATTTCTAAAGGATTACAAAGCATTTTTCCTGAAATAAAAAGACGGATAAAATTATAAATATTTTTTATCACTATTTAGTTTAAATAAAAATAATTTAAATAAACGGAAGATGCATTTTCCAGGTTGACTCAAAAGGATTGCCAAATACAGTTTATTCGACAGGTACTTCCGAAAAGTTTAGCAACCTTTCCACTTTTTTAACATCCTGCAAATTTTTCAGATGCTTCAGAAGGTTGTTCAGATTATCAGTGCTGTAAACATAAAGCATAATTGTGGCATTAAAAATACCGCCCTCGGTTTCGAGATGAAATGATTTTATATTCAGGTTTAGGTTTTCGGTTATGATTTTAATTACACTATTGATAAACCCTTTTCTATCAATCCCGTTTATTTTTATTCCGGTTAGAAAACCGATCGACTCTTTATCATTCCATACCGTTTTAATGATCCGGTTACCATATTTCGACATCTGACCTCGTGCAACCAGGCAATTCAACCTGTGTATTTTAATGGCTTCATCAGGTTCGATAAACCCAACAATTTCATCGCCGGGAATGGGGTTGCAGCAACTGGAAATGTCGTAACTGATTTTTTGAAAATCTCTTTCCTCATTTGTACCGATCGGCTGGTCCTTTATTTCATCAATAACTGTTTCAGTAAGCGTTTTATGGTCCAGGGTTTTAGCTTTTGAGAATGGTCGAATGATGATTTTACTAAACCAACTTTCTTTGTTGCTTTCACCACAACATTCTTTCAGTTCCTTTATTCCGATTGCGTCCTTCGCTAAATCATAATAAAGGTCGATTGGACTTGCATAATTATATTTTTGTTGAAGTTTCTTAAAATTATTGCCTGAATATTCAATATTAAGTTGCTTAAAGAACTTTAATAATTTTTCTTTTCCTTTTTCGGTAAATTTCTTTTTCTCTTCCTTTATAGCCGCTCTTATTCTGGCTTTAGCTCTTGCAGTTACTGTATAATCGTACCATTCCTCTTGTGGGTTTTGTTTTTTTGAAGTAATGATTTCGACCTGGTCACCGCTTTTCAGCTTTTGATTCATGGGAGTCAGTTTATGATTCACCTTTGCTCCAATACAGGTGTTACCTATCTCAGTATGGATGGCATAAGCAAAATCGAGCACGGTTGATCCGACCGGAAGATTCCGTAGTTCACCTGAAGGTGTGAAAACATAAATTTCATCGGTAAATAAGAAACCCTGAAATTCATCCAAAAAGTCGAGTGCATTTGAATCACTGCTTTGTAACATATCCCGGATGCGTTCAAGCCAGTTGTTGATATTTTTTTCGGACAAACCGGGAGAAACCGATTTGTAACGCCAGTGAGCGGCATATCCTCGTTCGGCGATTTCATCCATGCGTTTGGTTCGGATCTGAACCTCAACCCAGTGTCCTTCGCTGCTCATTACAGTGGTATGAAGTGCTTCATACCCGTTTGCCTTAGGTATGGAAATCCAGTCGCGAAGTCGTTCGATATTCGGTCGGTAATGATCGGTTATTATTGAATAGACCTTCCAGCAATCAACTTTTTCCGATTCTTTTGGTGTGTCGATAATAATTCGTATGGCTGTCAGATCATAGACCTCCTCGATCGGGATTTCCTTCTTTTTCATTTTTTGCCAGATGGAGGCTATGGATTTATCCCGGCTTATAATTTCATAGCTGAACTGTTGCTGACCGAGTGCTTTCTTTATTGGATAGATAAATTTATTGGTAAGTCTTTTTCGTTCCTGTTCCGATTCGGCCAATTTCGTGGCAATTGCAGAATAAATTTCCGGTTCGGTGTACATCAGCGAAAGATCTTCCAGTTCGGTCTTGATGGCATACAATCCAAATCGCTGCGCCAGCGGTGCATACAGATAAGTTGTCTCGGAGGCGATCTTTATTTGTTTGTTATGAGCAAGTGCACCAAGCGTCCGCATATTATGCAATCGGTCAGCCAGTTTTATCAGGATTACACGAACATCATCAGATAGCGTTAAAAGCATCTTTTTGAAATTCTCAGCCTGAGCCGAAGTCGATTTCGCATCAAAAATATCTTTGATTTTTGTAAGCCCGTCGATGATCCTGGCCACTTTTGGTCCGAAATGAAATTTGATATCAGCCAGGGAGTATTCGGTATCTTCAACAACGTCATGCAACAATGCACAAATTATTGAAGTTTTGCCCAAGCCTATTTCTTCAACAACAATCCTGGCTACTTCTAGCGGATGATAAATATAGGGCTCACCGGATTTACGGCGCATGTCCTTGTGGGCTTCCACAGCAATATCAAAAGCTTTGCGTACCAGTTTTTTTTCTTCCGAATTTACGGGTCGCCACGCCCTTAATAAACTGCGGTATTTATCTATAATGGCTTTTTTTTCGACTTCCTGATCGGGAATGAACATTATATGCAACCTCCTTTATTCACAACAAAATTACATCAAATAACATAACAATTCAACTGCTTTCAATGTTTTAAAATAGGCAATCTTTAAACCAATATTCAATTCTGTGTTGCGTTAGTATTTTTACAAAAAAAATATTAGTACTTTTGAATGGCTGATTCGGCTTGTGTTTAGCAAAACATTTATGAAGCGATTTTTTTACACTTTACTCTTTTTTATTGTTAGTTTTTCTGTTTATGCCACACACGAAAGGGCCGGTGAAATTATCTACACCCATATTGAAGGTCTTACTTATGAAGCTACGATTATAACGTATACCTATTCTCCAAGCCTTGCCGACAGACCTGAACTTGAGTTGCAATGGGGTGACGGAACTTCATCAATACTTCCACGAATCGAAAAAATTCCGATTGATAACGTAATTCAGCGAAATAAATATAAAGGACAGCATACTTATGCGGGAAACGGTGTTTTTAAATTATCTCTTGAAGACCCCAATCGAAATTATGGGATTGTTAACATCCCTAATTCTGTTAACATCCCGTTTTATATCGAAACGGAACTTGTCATCAATCCATTTCTCGGACCGAATAATTCCGTCGTATTGCTGAATCCCCCCCTTGATTATGGATGTGTGAACAGATTGTATGTTCATAACCCTGCAGCGTATGATCCGGATGGTGACAGCCTTTCTTATAAACTCACAATTTGTAAAGGTGCCGGAGGATTACCCATTTTAGGGTATGAATATCCGGCCACAAGCAACACATTCAGTATCAACGAAATTACCGGCGATCTGATTTGGGATAGTCCAATTTACCAGGGAGAATATAATGTGGCTTTTATCATAGAAGAATGGCGACATGGACAGCGAATTAGTTATGTTACACGTGATCTTCAGATTCATATTACTGCTTGTGCAAATAATCCGCCGGAAATCGTTACCATTCCTGATACCTGTGTGGAAGCAGGTTCAACTCTGAATTTTGGTGTTACTGCAACCGACCCCGATAACGACCAGGTGACACTCACTGCCACCGGAAGTCCTTTTCTTCAAAGCGAATCTCCGGCACTGATGACGCCGAATCCTGCTGTTGGTCAGGGAAGTGTTTCTGCACAGTTTAACTGGGCAACAACCTGTTCTCATGTGAAGAAAAATCCGCATCCGGTGTACTTTAAGGCTATTGATAATAATGATACCATCAATCTGACAAGTTATAAAACAGTGAATATCCAGGTGGTTGCTCCTGCTCCTGAAAATATTCAGACAAACCCCCTTGGAAATTCAATCCTTTTGTCATGGGATAAGAGCATTTGTGAAAAGGCTTCAGGTTACTGGATTTATCGCAAAAAATCCTACTATGGATACTTCCATGGGTACTGCGAAACAGGTGTGCCGGAATATACCGGTTATTCAAGGATTGCACAGATTAATGATATAAATACTACGCAATTTAAGGATGATGATAACGGCGCCGGTTTGATACACGGAATTGTATATTGTTATATTGTCACGGCTTTTTTTGGAGATGGAGCCGAAAGCTATGCTTCTCTCGAATCATGTGCCACCCTTAAGAAGGATGTTCCAATCATTACAAATGTCAGTGTCACAAGTACAGGTACTTCGGATGGAACTATTTATGTTGCCTGGTCAAAACCAACGGAACTGGATTTGACTCAAACGCCGGGACCTTTTCAGTACCAGGTGTTCAGAAAGGATGATTCCCAGGGTTCAACCTTTGAAAAAGTTGCGACTTTCAATACATTGGAGGATACAATTTTTATAGATACGCAACTAAATACAAAGGACAGAAAATTCAGGTACAGAATCGATTTTTTTAATAACGACCAGGCAGGGGGGAATGTGTTTAAAATCGGTTCGACAACGGAAGCACTTTCTATATTTCTTTTAATTAGCAGTACTGATAAAGCCTTGAATCTTTCATGGAACAACGATGTACCCTGGATCAACGATACTTTTGTGGTTTTTCGTCAAAACCAATCAAATTTTGATTCAATTGCCATGACAAATGTACCGGCTTACACCGATACCGGTTTAATTAACGGAAATACCTATTGTTACAAAATTAAATCCATCGGTGGTTATACTGCGGCAGGAATAGTAAACCCGATTATTAATTTTTCACAGGAAAATTGTGGTATGCCGGTTGATAATGTTCCTCCCTGCCCGCCTGTTCTTTCACTTGAAACCAACTGCCTTGAACTGAAAAATGAATTAAGTTGGATTTATCCTGATTCATGTACAACGGAAAAATTGCTTTATTATATTTATTATGCTCCTGGTGAAAATTCGGATTATGCCATCATCGATTCCACCGAAAATGATTTTTATACATTTCTGGTAAATCCGCCTTCGGTTGTCGGATGTTTTACTGTAACAGCACTCGATACGATCCGTAATCAAAGCCTTTTCAGCAATGGAATTTGTGTGGATATCAATGAATGCGGACGAATTTGGTTTCCTATTGTTTTTACTCCAAACGGCGATCAGTGGAACCAGTTTTTTCAGGCAGACTCGGTAAATTCAATTCATTCACTCAAATTAAAAATATTTAACCGTTGGGGAGGCGTTGTATACGAAACAAGTGATCCCTTTTTCAAATGGGACGGTAAGGACATGAACAACAATCGTGATTGCAGTCCCGGAGTATATTACTATGAAGGCACGGTTTCAGAATATACTTTGCGTGGCCCTGTGGAGCGTAAAGTGAGAGGATCTGTTACTTTGCTCAGATAAAAAAAGGAGGGGATTCCCCTCCTTTTCCAAATTTATTAAGTCAAATTTTAATTGAAATTCTTTAGAATTCCGACAAGGTCGACAACTCTGTTCGAATAGCCCCATTCGTTATCATACCAGTTTAATGTTTTGATGATCCGTTTTCCCAACACCTTTGTGAATTCCGAATCATAAATAGAGGAATAGGAATTCCCGACGATATCGGACGAAACAAGCTTTTCATCGGAATACAACAAAACACGTTGTAATTTTTCGGATTTTGAAGCCATGCGCACAGCAGCGTTAACTTCTTCAAGTGTAACGTCTTTTTCAACTTCCACTACAAGGTCTACGATTGAACCATCGGGTACAGGAACCCGGCATGCAATACCGCCAAGTTTTCCTGTTAATTCAGGAATTACTTCCCCAACGGCCTTTGCAGCACCTGTTGTTGTAGGAATGATATTTTCTGCAGCAGCCCTTCCACGCCGCCAGTCTTTGTGCGGAACATCAGCAAGACGCTGATCGTTGGTATAGGCATGTGTTGTCGTCATTAAGCCTTCTATAATACCGAAGTTATCATTCAGGATTTTGGCCATCGGAGCCAGGCAATTCGTTGTACAACTTGCATTCGAGATAATCCGGTGTTCAGGTTTTAGTCCTTCCTCATTTACTCCGATAACTACCGTATAATCAATCTTATCTTTTGCCGGAACCGTCAGAATTACCCTTTTGGCTCCTGCATCGAGATGCGGTTGCAGCGATTCTCTTGTACGGAATATGCCGGTTGCTTCGATCACCACATCAATTCCAAGTTCTTTCCACGGCAAAGTTTTTGGATCTTTTATTTCCAGCATTTTAACATCTTCATTCGGTGTAATCAATTCATTGCCTTGTATCTTTATATCCTGACCGAAACCCTTCATAATAGTATCATACTTGAGAAGATAGGCCAATACATCATTATCAAACAAATCATTGATAGCAATAACATCAATGTCTTTCCGGTTATTCAAGATCCGGAATACCGACCGACCGATTCTTCCGAAACCATTTATTGCAACTCTCATTTTGTTACTCCTTTCTTATCAATTTCGTCATACGCTAAAATCAATTCTTTTATTCTGTTGGCCATAGCAAAAGCGGTATGGTACCAAATAAGGGTTTTTACCATTCTGCCGGGCGACACCATGGTCGCTCTTTTATCATAAATCAGGGAATGCGGATTATCAATGACATCAGTTGAGACAATCGGATCATCGACAACCTGAATGATATGAGGCAATTGTTTAGCTGCCTTTTCCATTGCTTTGTTGATGTCTTCAATTTTAACTTTTGTTTTCAATCCGGTATTCAGGTCCAACAAGGAACCGTTTGGAATCGGAACATTGATAGCTGAACCTTCAACCTTTCCTTTTAGTTCCGGCATAATTCTTTCGATCCAGGATGCAACGATCGTTTCAAAGGGTATGATGTTTTCGGCTGCAGAACGGCTTCTGCGAAAATCGGTGCCGGCCTTGTCACGTAAAGGCTGGTCGGAAGTATAAGAATGCACTGTAGTGAACATGGCATAATCGATACCGAAATTATCCGATAAAATTTTCAGCATCAGTGACGTTGCATTCGTTGTTGCCGAACCGGCAGAGATCAGTTTGTCGCTCGATTTTATTGCATGTTCGTTCACTCCCTGAATAACCACCCGGTCAATTTCGTCTGTCGGAAGGGAAGTAAGCAATATTCTTTTGGCGCCTGCATCCAGGTGTTTTTGCATCTCCTCCCTGGTTCTGTATTTCCAGGTCCCATCAATCACTATATCTACATCAAACATATCCCAGGGTATTTTTCCCGGATCACCTCCACCAATAAACCTGGCTTTACCATTGTTTGAAATGAGGAAGTTTCCTTCCACTTTTGCTGTTACTTTTCCTTTGGTTTCAGCACCTATCAGGTAGCTCAGAATTTCAGGCCGTCCAAGGTCTGAGATTGCCACCACCTCGATTCGTTCATCTTCCATGCACATCCTGTATATGTGTCGTGGAATCTCTCCGAATCCCTTTAATCCTAATCTAATTCTCTTCATATTTTTCTTGTTAATTAATGTCCCAAAAGAAGCAACTGCAAGCTTTTTAATCAATCCTAATGTGCCGTTGCCCGTATTTCTAAAATAAAACTAAACTGAAATGATTTTGTTTAAATAACTTCAAACCGAGCGTAATAGTATAAAAATACCCGATTAAAGAATGTTAAAATAATTAAAGGGTAACAAATCAGATATGGTTTCCTGATTTGAAATTTTGCAGTCCGGTATCCAGAAATTTTACAAATGCATCCACGTCCAGGTTGTATGCACGCGGTTTGGCAAGCAGGTCGCCGTCATGATCTAACAGGACGTAATACGGCTGCGCATTCACATTAAAATTGTAAATCTGAAGGTCAGCATATACTTTCCCGATCGATTTTTTCAGTTTGCCATCCACTTCCGACCGTACCCATTCCGATTCGGGCAAGGTGGTTTTGTCATCCACATAAAGACTGATCACAACATAGTCTTCTTTTAATCTTTTCAACACCCTCGGATCGGACCATACGTTGGCTTCCATTTCACGGCAATTTACACAACCGTGTCCAGTGAAATCTACATAAATCGGTTTGTTTAGTTTTTTGGCGCATGCCAGTCCCTGTTGGTAATCGAAATAACCTTCAATACCATGCGGCAAATGTAAAAATTCATGGTATCTCGGTGTTTCACAAATGTTTGAGCTATGTTCGATCCCTGAAGCAGCCAGTGAGTTTTCACGGGTTATTTTATCGAGATCAAAATCATGGGTTGTCATGGGTGGAAGATAGCCTGACAAAGCTTTCAGCGGTGCTCCGAACATTCCAGGAATCAGGTAGACGACAAACGTAAATGTAATGATAACAAGTACCAAACGCGGTACACTAACATATTTTACATCACTATCGTGAGCAAATTTTATTTTACCCAGTAAATAAAATCCCATTAAAATAAAAATGATGATCCAAAATGCAAGGTAAACCTCCCGGTCTAATATGCCCCAATGATAGGTTTGATCTGCTATGCTCAGGAACTTCAGACCCAGTGCCAGTTCAACAAACCCCAATACGACTTTTACGGAATTAAGCCAACCGCCGGATTTTGGTAGTTTATTCATCCAGGATGGGAAAAAGGCAAACATGGTAAAAGGTAGTGCAAATGCGACCGAGAAGCCGAGCATCCCGACGATGGGTTCAAGCCAGGCGCCTGTAGCTGCTTTTACCAAAATAGCTCCAACCAATGGACCAGTACAGGAAAACGAAACAAGTACTAGGGTAAAGGCCATGAAAAATGGACCGGTAATCCCTCCTTTATCGGCTTTTGCATCCGATTTGTTAATCAGCCAGCTTGGTAAAGTTATTTCAAACATACCGAAAAAAGAGGCTGCGAAAATCACAAAAACCAGGAAAAATAAAACGTTTGGAATCCAGTGCGTGCTCAGCCAGTTTGCAAAATTAACGCCAAGGGTAACTGCTATCAGCGTTCCAACTACCGTGTAAATCAAAACAATTGAAATTCCAAAAACGATGGCCTGGAATTTTCCTTTGGTCCCCTGATCTTTCATGAAAAAGCTGACTGTCATTGGTATCATCGGGAATACGCAAGGTGTTAAAATAGCTGCCAGACCGGCCAGAATTGAAAAAATAAAAAGCTCCCACAGTGATTTATTCGAAAAATCATCGATGCTCCCATTGTCAAGTATTGATCTGTCTTTTAATATCTGGTATGTCTTCTGATACCCTGATTGTTTTTGGTCAGCTTTATTGCCGATGTTTATCTGGGTTGTTTCTACCGATGGCAATTTTACCGTTTCTGCTTCTTTTTGCGATACAGTCTGAGTTGAAGCACCGTTAAAGGTAAATTCGAATTTATTTTCATCATTCGGAGGGAGGCATTTCGTATCGTCGCAACATTCGAAATAAACATAACCTGATACTTTCAGAGGCTTATCGGTTAAGAGTTTTATTTTTCGTTTGAACTCAACTTTTTTTTCAAAATATTTGATTATGGCATTGTCGAACATTGCATCTTTTTCCTCAATACCTGCTGGTTCAATAAAGGATACAATATAGTCAGTGTCGTTTTTTTGTTCGTACGACTCTTCTTTTACAATTTTGACATTATCGCCTAAAAATTTAATACCATCAATATCATAAAAATAAAAGGAGGTTTTTACAGGCATTACATCGCCTTTGGGAATGAACTGGGAATATAAATGCCATTTGTTATCAATGGTAGCCTTAAATACCAGTTCATATTCGTTGTTGCCAAGGTCGTTTTTATTGAAATTCCATTTCACCGGTTCTAAAACCTGAGCGAAAGAAACCGACATAAAAACAAAGAAAAAACTGATCGTAAAAATATGTTTTCTCATTTGATTTAACCTCTTAGTCATGCTATGTGTGTCGAAAGACATATCCCTTATTTAAATGGTTGTATTGCGGGCAAAAGTAATGATTTCATCAAAATTTCATATCATCTGAAAATATTTACTGTCAAGTCCCTCAATCATAACTCTGTAATTAATTGTAAAAACATTTATTGCCTGAAAGAATTATTTTCTTAACGGTTTTTAACATTTAATGAAATCTAAAAAGCTATTGCTAAAATAGATTGAATTGCTGGATCACTTTTGTTGTATGGGTAATTTTGAAACGATCGTCAATCCGGTGACCAATAATCCAGGCAATTTGACTTCCTGAAACAAGTAACCAGGTTTTTTCTTTTTCATCCAGCGAAAATTTATTGTCGATGAAAAAATCGCTCAGTAATTTTTTCTGTTGCATGCCAATGGGATAAAATGTGTCACCATTTTGCCATTTTCTGATGCGGAGCGGAAATTTAATCTGATCGTAATCAAGTGCTGCAATTTCAGGTTCTACGGGAGGGGTGAAGTTGGCAGGTTTAGCAAATTGCTGAATTTTTAGGTTAACCGGTTCCATTACCTCCTTATCTTCTCTTTCGATAAGATATATTTGATGATTTTGAGGGTTTTTTTCAATGGGTTTGATAATAAAGTATTCCCTATCTCTGATCATACGATGCGTGGGTGAGTGAAATTTTTTCCCCGGTTCAGTTGTTATCGAATGAATAATATCATATACTGCCGGAAATTTGAAACCGAAAGGTTCGATCAGCTCGAATAAATAGGTTTCGATTGGATTCAGGTGCGACAGCTTTTCAATATTTATTCTGGTTGTATCCTTATCTTTTTCAATGAGATTATTTTCTTCTGATTTAATTTGTTTCCGGTAGATTTGTTCAGCCTGTTTCAGCCGAAAAATGGTTGATGTGAATGTAGGCCGGTAATCGGGATTAATCGCTTCGATGACAGGTAATAAGTCGTGCCGGATTTTGTTTCGCAAATAATCCTTTTTCTTATTCGAACTGTCTTCCCTGTAAAGTTATGTTGTGCTTTGAAGCAAAGTTTCTGATTTCTCTGCGCATCAGAAAGAGCATCGGATGAATCAAATTTCCATGTTTTGGCTGGATTCCGTGAAAACCAGCAATTCCCGTACCCCGCAAAAGATTTACAAATAATGTTTCAATCTGATCGTCAAGGTGATGAGCTGTTGCATAACAGGTATAATTAAATTTTGCTATCAGTTCTTCAAATAACCCAATCCGAAGCTGACGGGCAGCCATTTGAATAGAAATTCCATGGTTAGCGGCAACGTTTTTTGTGTCAAATTTTCTAAAGTGAAATGTTTTATTTTTATCGTCCGCAAACTTTCTAACAAAGGCTTCATCACCATCCGATTCTTTTCCTCTTAATCCGAAGTTGCAATGTGCTATAGCATAGTTATATCCTGCCATTTCAAACAATTCAGCCATTACCATCGAGTCAATTCCACCGCTTATTCCCAGCAATATTTTGTCGTCCTTACGAATTAACTCTTCTTCTCTGATATATTTTACGAAGCGTTCAAGCATACAGCAAAATTAGTAAAAGCGCACATATAGTTTCACAAACCTGTTTTTGTGAAAGTTTAAAAGTCTGTTATTTTCATAAGCCGGATCGGTCATGTTAACACTTGACAATTTATATAGTATCATGATGAGCGTGAAAATTAATTTTATATTTGCACCCGTTTTCCAAAATATTGAATTTGACGAACAAATTCGGTGATTTAAACGATAAAATTCTTAAAATCAATTTATTAGAAGTTGCGAATAATGAGTCGTGAAAATTCGGTAAATAAGTATATAAATAAATCAACACAGGATTTTTTTGTATAATCAAAATTGTCAGTTTAGAATCAATGAAAATTAACTAAATCAATCAAAATGAGAAAAATTACAGTATTATTTGCGGGATTATTATTTATGGCACTTTTTTCTAAAGCGCAAACGGCAGCTGATACAGCCTGGAAAACCGGAGGAGATGTTTCCGTAATGTTTTCCCAATCATCCTTTACCAATTGGGCTGGTGGGGGAGAAAATTCAATGAACCTTAACAGTTTTTTAAACTTATATGCCAAGTATGAAAAAGGACAATCGAAATGGGAGAACCTTTTAGGGTTGGCTTATGGACAGAATAAGACTGGTGACAATAAATTCAGAAAAAGTGAGGACAAAATTAACCTGTCTTCGACATACGGGATTAAAGCTGCCCCGAAGTGGTTCTATTCAGCGAACTTTGATTTTAAATCACAGTTTGCACCCGGCTATGATTATCCCTTTGCATCTGACTCAGGAAAGGTAAAAATTTCAAATTTTTTAGCTCCTGCTTATATTTCACTGGGTCTTGGTATGGAATACAATCCCTATGATTATATGTCCTTTTATTTATCTCCGGTCACTGCCCGTCTCATCGTGGTGAATGACCAGGACCTGGCTGACGTGGGAGCGTTTGGTGTAGATAAAGCTACATTAGATGCAAATGGACTCCCTATTGCAGGTACAGGCAAAACATCGAAGTTTGAATTTGGCGCCTATTTTCGGTTTCTGTTTGTAAAAGATATTATTAAAAATGTCAATTTCAGCACCAAGCTTGAATTGTTTTCAGATTATCTGGACAATCCGCAAAATGTGGATGTGAACTGGGACAATATGATAAATATGAAGATCAATAAATTAATAACTGCAAGCTTTGGATGGCAACTGGTATACGACGACAATACACCGATTACCGATAAAGACGGAAAAACAGGACCGCGAACACAGTTCAGGGAAACACTTGCAGTTGGGCTGGCCTATAAATTTAAAAATCGGTAAATTCGGAGAGTATATTGACAAGTAATTATGTTTAATAAATATCAGTAGCTGGAATATAGTCCGCATTGAATTTTTTTTGATTCGTTTGTTATTTTGTAAATTCTTATTAATTTTGCAAAGTAATTTTTACCTTGAAAAAGTCAGGCGTTTGCAAAAGACAAATAAGGTGAACGATTAGAATAGAGATATTTATAACAAAATAGAAAGTGATGGGAAAGATTATCAGACGTATTTTTTATATAGCATTTTTTATCTGTTTACCATTATTCATTAGCAAAAGTTTTGCTGACCTTCCGCCTGATCCGGGCACAGGAGGCCCCGGAACCGGGGGAGTACCTGTCGGAGGTGGATCACCCATAGGCGGGGGAGTTTTTCTTTTAATTGCTTTGGGAGCAGCTTATGGCACAAAGAAAATGGCTGAAGCGAAATCAGAAAGCGAATAAAAAAAGATCGGCCCGGTTGCATCACAACCGGGCCGATCTTTTTTTATCAAAACGCATTTTAACCAAATAATTTATTTACAAGCTCTTCAATTTTTCCAACAGGAACAACCTGTATATTAAAACTATCCAATGCCAGTCCTTTTTGATTGTATTTTGAAATAAAAATCTTTTCAAAACCAAGTTTGGCAGCTTCTGCAATCCGTTGTTCGATCCGGTTTACCGAACGGATTTCTCCAGAAAGCCCGATTTCTCCTGCAAAACAATTGTTCTGATCAACCGGAATGTCTTTGTTTGAGGAAAGAACGGCGCTTACTACCGAAAGGTCGATAGCGGGGTCGTCCACGCGCAACCCGCCTGCAATATTCAGAAAAACATCTTTATTACTCAGTCTGAAGCCACTCCGTTTTTCGAGTACGGCAAGGAGCATGTTCAATCGTCTGGCATCGAATCCTGTGGATGAACGCTGCGGTGTTCCGTAAGCAGCAGAACTTACAAGTGCCTGCGTTTCTATCATGATGGGCCGTAAGCCTTCAATCATGGCCGAGATGGCAATGCCACTCAAATTTTCATCGCGATGGGAGAGGAGGATTTCGGATGGGTTTGTAATTTCACGTAAACCACTATTCTGCATTTCATAAATCCCCAGCTCTGAAGTTGAGCCAAACCGGTTCTTCACTGCACGTAAGATACGGTAACCATAGTTTCGTTCACCCTCAAACTGCAGGACTGTGTCTACCATGTGTTCCAAAAGTTTTGGTCCGGCAAGGGTACCGTCTTTGGTAATATGGCCGATCAGGATGACCGGTACATTGGTAAGCTTGGCATATTTCTGAAATTCGGCTGCACACTCGCGTATCTGCGAAATACTACCAGCAGAAGATTCGATCAGATCGGATTGAAGGGTTTGAATAGAATCGATTATGACAAGTTGGGGTTGTAATTGTTCGATGTGCTGAAATATGTTTTGCGTGAGTGTTTCAGCCAAAATATAACATTCCTGGTTTTTAGACCCGACGCGTTCTGCCCGCATCTTAATTTGCTGCTCACTTTCTTCGCCGGTAATGTACAGGACTTTCAACCCGGTTAATGCAAGGGCAACCTGAAGCATCAGGGTTGATTTCCCGATTCCGGGTTCACCACCAACCAAAACGATAGACCCTGTTACCAATCCACCTCCCAATACGCGGTTCAATTCATTGTTTTCGACATTGATACGGCTTTCCCGGCCCGATTGAATTTCAGAAATTTTCAACGGTGCATTGGCATTTTTTCCGAAAGGATAGCCGCCCTTATGTTTTGAAGCGTCTTTTATCACTACCTCTTCTACATACGTATTCCATTCACCGCAGGAAGGACAGCGGCCGACCCATTTTACGGATTGGGCTCCACAATTCTGACAAAAAAATATGGTTTTGGATTTTGCCATTTTATTCAGAATATAATTTCAGAGATTATTTCTGATCTTGTTCAGAATAGATGTTGTAGAATATCCTTCGACAAAATCAATCGTTTCTATTTTTCCGCCGTTTTGTTTTACGATATCAGAACCAACTATATTTTCGGGTCTATAGTCACTGCCCTTTACCAAAATATTTGGTTGAATCAGTTTAATCAATTCATATGGGGTATCTTCATCAAAAAGGACAACAGCATCGATAAATTGGAGCGAAGCCAGAACAATTGCCCGGGCTTCTTCATTGTTAACAGGCCTGTTTTCTCCTTTAATCCTTCGTACGGAAGCATCTGTATTCAATCCTAAAATTAGGACAGAACCAAGATCTTTTGCCTTCGAAAGGTATTCGATATGTCCGGCATGCAAAATATCAAAACAACCATTTGTAAAAACAATCTTTTCACCTTTAAAACGCCATATAGCTATGTTTCGTCGCAGTGTATCACGCTCTAATATTTTTGATTTTATGATCTCAAGATTGTACATGTTTTTTGTTGTTTATGATAGGAACCAAAATTAATGAAAGAATTCCAGCAACGATAATCATAATGGTTTGTCCAGACCATATCAGCCATCCCATCGCATATCCTGCTGTAACCGGAACTGCCCAAACCGCTAATATTTCTGCAACAATCCATGGATAAATACCGATCCCGCCCTGTACAACAATAATAGCAATTGAACCAAAAACAAGTACGGCTAATCCGACACCTAAACCCAAATCTTTTGTCTCGGGCAGACTTTTGAATACAACCCATGACATGAAGAGATAAAGAACCCAGATAAAAATGGAATGAAAAATGAACCAAAACGGTTTTTTTATATTCAGCAATGATTTAAATCCTTCAATAAAACCAAATACAATTTCTTTAATTTTTTGATAAAGTTTTAGGTGAGAAATTTTATGCCTTAACTTGTAAAAGACAAAAATAATGACAGCAATTAGAAGAGCCCCGGCATAATACAAGTAACCAGGATTTTCCAATTGATTGTATCGTTCAACGGCATTCTTTACCACGGCCGTTTGCCCGAATTGTTTCAACCGGTTAAAATGGACAAAGAAAGCGATAACAAACGCCAGCAACATTGTTACCAGATCAATGGCCCGCTCTGTTACAACAGTTCCAAACGATTTCTGCAGTGGGATTTTTTCATACCGGGCAAGAATTCCGCAACGTGTAATTTCTCCAAGCCTGGGTAAAGCAAGGTTAGCAAGATAACCGATCATGACCGCAAAAAAGGTGTTTTTTAAACGGGGCTTGAAGCCCAACGGTTCAAGCAAAATGATCCAACGCATTGAGCGGCTGATATGACTGATCAGAGCCAATACGATGGAAACAAATATCCAAAAATAATTCGCATGAATAAATGACTCGTAAATTTCTTTTTTTTCTTCTTCGGTAAGATTATGCATAAAAAGCCAGATAAAAAATATACCCAGCCCAAGGAAGAAAATTATTTTGAAGGCATTAAGGATAATCTTTTTCAAGGGATTATTTTAGTTTGTTTTTATCATCCGGGAAAATAATGATCGGTTTAAAATGTTTGGCTTCTTCAAAATCCATGGTTGCATAGGATACAATAATAATTTTATCTCCTATTGCGGCTCTCCGAGCTGCTGCCCCGTTGAGTGAAATGTTTCCTGAACCCCTGTTTCCTTTAATTATATAGGTTTCCAGCCGTTCACCATTCGTTATATTGTATATATGGACCTGTTCGTTTTCAATTAGGTTTGCTGCGTCCATCAGGTCTTCATCAATGCCGATACTGCCGATATAGTTTATATCCGATTCAGTAATCGTCGCCCTGTGTATTTTCGATTTCAACACTTCAATTTGCATAGCAGTGCAAAATTAGCTAAATAATATCATATTGTCGATTAATCTGACTTCGCCCACATAGACTGCGATGCAGGCAATTACATTTTTGCTTTCAACCCAGACTTTTATGGGTTTAAGACTGTACATATCTACAATCTCAAAATACTCCAACTTCATATTCCTGTATTTCGCGATTGAACTTTCAACAAATTCTTTTATTTCCGAAACCGTTGAAAAACCAAGCTGTATTTTCACCATTTTCAAGGTTTTATGAATTATTGCTGCCTGTTTCCTTTCGGATTTTGAAAGCAATTCATTCCGCGAACTCATCGCCAGACCTGATTCCTCCCTGATGATCGGGCACGGAATTATTTCAACCGGAATATGATAATCCTTCGTCAGCTTATGAACGATTAAAAGCTGCTGGTAGTCTTTTAAACCAAAATAAGCCCTTTTGGGTTCAATGATTTCAAACAGTTTTTTTACTACAATAGCAACACCATTAAAATGTCCCGGTCTGTGTTTCCCTTCCATCACTTTATCCAAATCCCCGAAATCAAAACTCTCGTGCACAGGATCCGGATACATTTCTTCTGCAGATGGATGAAAAAGTACATCACAATCAACCGATTTTAATTTGTCAGTATCTGATTCGATAACACGCGGGTAGCGTACAAGATCATTTTTATTGTTAAATTGCAATGGATTGATGAAAATACTACAAACCACTATGTCATTCTCTTTTTTTGCTTCCCTGAAGAGGGACAAGTGTCCCTCATGCAGTGCACCCATGGTAGGAACAAAACCGATCGAAAGACCTTTAGATTTCATTCCGGCAATGTATTCCCGTATATCTGCAATTTTTTCAAACGTAATCATGTTCGGCCCGTATTCTTGATCAGTTAAAGAAAATTAATTAAGCAGGATATTAAGTATGTCTTTTTCAAGTGTATTCTCAGGTGATTCAACAATCCTTCCTTTTTCAACCCCATTCTTGTAAAAAATGAATGTTGGAATTTTGCTGATGTTTAAATCTTCAATATCAATGCTCTCCGCTTTTTTATTCTTGTTTACACATATCAGTTTCACAAAGCGTGTATCCCAATTTGCTTTATCGATGATTTTGTAGAATCGAGGAACCTGAAGACGGCTGTCGCTGCACCATGTTCCCATAACAACAGTGACTGAATCCGGATAATTACATGTTTTAATTTGATTCAAAACACCAGGATCAGGTTTGTAATTTCTATACTCTTTTTTGAAAAATTTGCCAAAATCACCTTGCTGGATATGTTTTCTGCTTACAACACCTGTCAGAATTTCCTGATCAGAAGGAGGAGGAGAAGAAGCAGAATTATTCTGACTAAATGCATTGAAACCAAAAAATACAGTCAGAATGAAAATCAATTGTTTTTTGAACGGAACCATGGTTTTATATATTCAAATTGAAAAGGGAAATTTCGGAACCAAGTCTTTGTAACGTTTTATGAGGAATCTTAAGAGTTAAACGAAATTAACCAAAGCTAAATATAGCCTACTTGAATTCAATCAGGATATCCTGCTTTGTAACCTTTGCTCCTTCTTTGATATGTATTTCTTTTATCACGCCGTTTATTGGGGAAATGATATCATTTTTCATTTTCATGGCCTCAAGTACGAGGAGTTTATCCCCTTCTTTCACACGCTTATTTTTTTTAACATGAATCTTTGTAATTGTCCCCGGTATGAATGCCGTAACCTTTTTGTTATCCTTCTTTGCATAGGGTATCTTATCCCGGTATTTTTTAGTAAGCAGGGTTCGGTATTTTATATTTTCAATCAGGAGTGATTTGTAATTACTCTTTTTTTGTTCCTGTTGGGGTTGTGTCTCTTTTACTTCTGACATGACCAGTTTATTTAAATTATTAAGGTATTCTTTAAAGTGCACATACAAACAAAACCATTAAAATTAAAACGGAGGAATCCCATGTTTTCTTTCAGGTGCTAATTCATGCTTTAAGGACGAAACTTCAAGAGAATGAACCAAAAAATTTCGCGTTTCTCTTGGTTCGATTACCGCGTCGATGTATCCATAAGCGGCTGCCACATAGGGGTTGGCAAATTTATTTTTGTATTCTTTGATTTTCTGCTTTCTCATTTCATCAGGATTTTCAGCATTTTTAATCTCGTTTCTGAAAATGATGTTTGCTGCTCCTTCGGGACCCATAACGGCAATCTCTGCAGTCGGCCACGCACATACAAAATCTGCCCTGAGGTGATGCGAGCACATGGCAATATATCCTCCACCGTATGCTTTTCGCATGATGACTGTAATTTTCGGAACAGTCGCTTCAGAATAAGCATAGAGCAGTTTCGCTCCATGCCGGATTACACCTGCATGTTCCTGTTCAATTCCGGGAAGGTATCCGGGAAGGTCGACCAGTGTAACCAATGGAATATTAAAGGAATCACAATAGCGAATGAACCGGGCTGCTTTATCCGATGAATCAACATCCAGTACACCAGCTAAAACAAGCGGCTGGTTGGCAACAAATCCAACGCTTTCGCCCGAAATTCGGGCAAATCCGATTACAATGTTGGCTGCAAACAGTTCCTGAATTTCAAAAAACTCACTATCGTCGCTAATGGCTTTTATCACATCCCTGACGTCGTAAGGCTGACGCGGATCGGCAGGAATAATCTCATCGATGTTATAATTTCGTGCCTTCGGTGTTTTTTTAGGAAATGTTTCGGCTTTCTTCTCATTATTCCATGGAATGAATGACATGAGTTGCTTTACCTGATCAAAACATTGTTCTTCACTTTCAGCATAAAAATGTGCATTTCCGGTCAATTCCGAATGAACCCGGGCACCACCTAATTCTTCCATCGAAATCTCTTCACCTAGCACGGTCTTTATGACTTCAGGTCCAGTAATAAACATTTTTGATACACCTTCCACAACGAAAACAAAATCGGTGAGTGCAGGTGAATAAACTGCACCACCTGCGCATGGCCCTAAAATGACTGAAATTTGGGGAATAACTCCTGATGACTGGGTATTTCGAAAGAAAATCTCCCCATAACCTGCCAATGCATTTACACCTTCCTGAATACGAGCACCTCCCGAATCATTGATCCCAATGAGGGGTATCTTCAGTTTCATGGCATGATCCATAATCTTTGTGATCTTTTTAGCATGAGCCCATCCAAGAGAGCCCCCGGCAACAGTAAAATCCTGTGCATAGATACAAACCGGATGCCCGTTTATGGTGCCCGTGCCAGTAACTACGCCATCACCGGGAAGATATTTTTTATCCATATCGAAATCTTTGCCTGCATGTTCGACAAAGAGATCATATTCATGAAATGATTTGGTGTCAAGTATTGCGAGGATTCGCTCACGGGCAGTTTTTTTACCAATCGCCTTTTGTTTCTCGATTGCCTTCGATCCCCCTCCCTTTACGGCCTCACGCATTCTTTTCTTGAGATCGGCTGTTTTTTGTTTCAGGCCCATAAAGTATATATTTTTTTAAAACCTTCTAATCCGTATATATTAACCTTGATAAAAACTACACCAAGGCCGTATATTCTGGAATATTTTCCTCTACAAAATGTCAAATTATTTCTTCTTAAAGAAATGCAAATTTAAGCTTTTTATTATAATAACAATTTACTGATCGTTTCAGCTCCAAACAAGTTGTTAACTGTCAAAAAACGACTGCGATACGCTCAATCTTTTATAAAATTTATGAAAAAAATAGCCGCTAAAGTTAATAAATAATGTCAATAGCAAAATTTGATAATTAAACAGGCTTTTATATGTAATTTTGAAAAAACTTAATAAATGAACATTGAAGAATTTAGAACCTTTTGCCTTTTAAAAAGAGGTGTTACAGAAGAATTTCCTTTTGATGAAACGACACTTGTATTTAAAGTAATGGGAAAGATGTTTGCCCTCACCGACCTGGAAGGCATTTTTAGCATCAACTTAAAATGTGATCCCGAAAAGGCGATTGAACTCAGGGAGCAATATCCCGCTGTTCTTCCCGGTTATCATATGAATAAAAATCACTGGAATACGGTTATTGTTGATGGGTCAGTAAGTGATGAAATGCTTTACAATTGGGTGAATGATTCTTATAATCTCATTGTAGAAAGTTTACCTAAAAGAAAACAACAAGAATTGGCAGATCTTTAAACGTATTTTACTGGAATTTAAACGTTGTTAATGTCTGTATTTTTATCAGCGTTTTTCTTTTTCCCTCTAAACAAATCAAAAATAAGGTAACCGAATGCACCTCCCCAGGCCGTGCTCATATAAGGATTTGATGTGATGGCACAGCTTCCTGTCGTACATCCCACGAATTTGTAATATATAAAACCTCCGACAGCTCCAATCAATATCCCGGCTATTGTCAATACAGGAATTTTACTAAGAAAAAGTGGACAGTTTCTCTTTTTTTTCTGTGCATTTTTTTCTTCCATAACTTTTACAAATAGGAATTAATAGCGTTTATCAAAACATGTTTGGGTTTAACACCGACGAATTTTTGTACCGGTTTCCCGTTTTTAAAGATCATCATTGTTGGAATGCTTTGGACCCCGAATTTTCCAGCGGCTTTTTTATTCCGGTCAACATCCAGCTTACAGATACTGGCTTTTGTTCCCATCTCGTCTGCAACTTCATCCACGATAGGCCCCTGAACTCTGCAAGGCCCGCACCAGGCTGCCCAGAAATCGACCAGTGAAACACCGTTTCGTACAACGGAATCGAAGTTTTCGTCTGTTAGTGTACGAATATTTTCTGAAGGTGGTTTATTCATTCGTTTTCGCACCACTATAAAATGATACAGAAAATAACCGATAACGAGAGCAGAGATAATGATTGCAACAATGTTACCGGAATCTGCTAATTGAATGTCCATGTTAAACATTTTTATAAATAATACTTAAAATTTTCTCTTTTGGCTGAACACCGATAAACTGATGAAGTTTTTTTCCGTTTTTGAAAAGGATCATCGTCGGAATATTCATTATTCCATACTTTGAAGCGATTGTTCTGTTGTCATCAACATTTACTTTGCCGATGAGAATTTTACCGTTCAGTTCTTTTGCTACTTCCTCAAGAATTGGATCCTGAACTTTACAGGGAGCACACCATTCGGCCCAGAAATCAACGAGAATCGTTGAGCTGTTAATCACCTTATCGAAATTGGGGTAATTTAAATGCACCGGTTTAGCCGTGTCAATCATACTATTTTATCATTTTAAATCTCCTTATTACGAATCAAATAGCATGCCACTATATCACTTAAGTATCACTATAGTTATTCCCTGTCCACCCCGCTCAATATGTTCGTCCCGGATTTCTTTAATTTCCGGCTGACTTTTCAGGTAATCGTGGATCAGTTTTCGGAGTATTCCATAGCCTTTACCATGCAGAATGCGGATTTCCGGTACATTTAAAAGAATGGCGTCATCCATATATTGCCGAACCAGAGCGAGAGCATCTTCACCGCGTTTGCCTCTGACATCGATCTGCAGTTTGAAATTTGCCAATTTGTCATTCAGTTCATGGATGATGTCCGATTTGCTTGTTTTTCGGGTTTTTTTATCAAATTTATCAACTTCCGTTTTATCTGCATGCTCAAGTTTTTCTTTTGATGTGATGAATGTAACAGAATTAAAGGAAACGACAACATTTTCATCGCGGACATCTGTAACTACTCCGTAAACATTCTGATCGGCAATTTTAACGTAATCCCCTGTTTTGTAAGTCAGTTCAGGAATTTCTTTTGTTATTTCTCCGGTCGGATCAGACTTCGTATCGCTTACAGCCTTTTCTTCTATATTTGGATACTTTTCAACTTTATCATCTTTGACCTTTTTGATTTCCTCAACCTGTTTTTTTAAATTATCCCTCAGCTTTTTGGTTTTCACCTTTTCGGCCTGCGTTTTTCTTATTTCGAGGATCGTATTTTCAATCAGTTTATTCGTAGATGAAAGAATTTCAGTTGCTTCTTGTTTAGCTGAGGAAATAATGTCGGTCTTTTTTGATTCCAACTCTTTGGAAAGCCTTTCATATTTATCGATCATTTCACTTAAAAAGTCATCCGCAACAGAAATTTCTGTTCGTTTCTTTTCAAGCTCTTTTTTTTCTATTTCAAGCTGCTGGATCTGTTGGTCAAAGTCGAGTTGTTTTATACCGGTTTTCTTTTCTGCATTTTTCAGAATATTCTCCGGAAAACCGATATTTTTGGCAATTTCAAAAGCAAAAGAACTACCCGGATGTCCTATCTGGAGACGATAAAGTGGCTTCATGGCTTTAGCATCGAAAAGCATGGCCCCGTTAATGATTCCGTTTCCCTGTTTTGCCACAAGCTTCAGGTTCGAATAGTGTGTGGTAACAACTCCGAAAGCCTTTTTCTCATTAAGCTTTTCGAGAATGGCTTCTGCAAGCGCTCCGCCAAGCTGCGGTTCCGTTCCAGTACCGAATTCATCGATGAGGAAAAGTGATCTCTCATTGGTGTCCAAAACAAAATGTTTCATGTTGAGTAAGTGGGAGCTATAGGTACTCAGGTCATTTTCGAGCGATTGCTCATCACCGA
Organism: uncultured Bacteroidales bacterium; assembly: GCA_963764475.1. Classification (GTDB taxonomy): domain Bacteria; phylum Bacteroidota; class Bacteroidia; order Bacteroidales; family JAADJA01; genus JAADJA01. Next base: position 4,953 of record CAVXTE010000106.1, on the reverse strand, counting down.
TCTCGATAAAAAGCCGGCTAAAAATTCCTGCTACTGATCCGTCTTTCACTGGGATCAGTAATCCGCACTGCAGCATATACTGAAGTAATCCGATGGTTTTCAGGCAAACGGATTTTCCACCTGCATTGGGACCGGAGATGACCAGTATCCGCTGACTATAATTCAGGGTAATATCAAGCGGTACAACTTCTTTTTTTTGTTTTTTGTGCGATAGAAAAAGTAAGGGATGCGTAGCAGAAATCCAGTCAATTTTTGTCTCGTTAACCAGGCCGGGTTTGATCCCGCTGATTTGAAGGGCAAAACTGGCTTTCGCCCTGATAAAATCGATCAGTCCGAGAAATCTGTAGGCTTCTTTTAACTCAGGAATGGATGGACGAATAAAAGCTGAAAAATTCTTCAGGATTTTGATGATCTCTCTCTTTTCGGCAGCCTGAAGCTCACGGATCTCGTTATTGGTTTCAAAAATTTCTTCGGGTTCAATATAAACGGTTTGACCGGAAGCGGATTCATCTTGAATAATGCCCCTTAATTGCCGTTTATAGGCTACCGGAACAGGTATGACAAGCCGGCTGTTCCGGATTGTAACTTCGGCATCTTCATTCACCAACCCTGATTTTTTAGCTTGCTTTAATGTTGCATTTATCTTTTTATCGATGGAACCGAGTTTAGAAACAATTTGCCGCCGAATTTCCATTAACTCTGATGATGCAGAATCTTTAATTTCTCCTTTATCATCCATGATCCGGTCGATCTTTTTGATGATCTCTTCATCAAAAGATACAGGCTCTGCCAGTATTATCAAAGAAGAAAAATGCGAGGACTCAAGTTTTGAAATAAATTCAATTACTCGTTTGATAGTTTGAAGAGATGACTTCAGATCGAACAGGTTTTGTTGATCAATATAGGATCCTTCAATGGTGATCCTGTCGAGTTCATGTGTGAGATCAAAATAGTCGCCGGCTGGAAAATTTCCTGACTTAAGCAGAGCCTGCCGCATTTCTTCTGTCTGATCCAAAAGTTTTTTTAGCTTGTTGAAATCTGAGGAGAATGTGATTTTGTCAACATAATTCTTCCCCATGTCGCTTTGACAACTCTCTTTCAGCATCTGCCGGATGCTGTCGAAGCCGGTTTTTTTCTCAAAATTATTGGGAAAGATCATGAAGCAAAATTATCATTAATTTCAGGAATTGATTTCCTGTAAATGGATTTCTGTTTACTTTAGCACTTATTCATTCTTTTTTTGATGAGAACAAAAATCACTTTTTATTTTATAAATTTTTTCATTGCAAGTTTGTTGCTTTCCTGTTCTACAAAGCATATTAACCAGGTTGACCTCAACCAAAACTGGCAATTCAGGCAGGATGGAAAGACGGAATGGTTACCCGCATTTATTCCGGGCTGTGTGCATACGGATTTGCTTGCCAACAGCAAAATTGACGATCCTTTTTTTGGGGATAATGAGCAAAAGCTTCAATGGATCGGTAAAAAGAACTGGGAGTACAAATGTGTTTTCAATGCTGAAGAGATCCTGACAAATCAACAAATCGACCTTGTTTTCAAAGGATTGGATACCTGGGCTGATGTTTACCTGAATGATTCGCTGATACTGAAAGCCGACAATATGTTCAGGGAATGGCGGATTAATTGTAGAAACTTGCTGAAGCCGGAAGGGAATTCCCTTTTGATTAAGTTTACTTCTCCTGAATACATGGATTCGGTGAAGGCATCGGAATTACCTTATAAATTGCCCGACGACCGTGCTTTTACACGAAAAGCACCCTATCAGTTTGGGTGGGACTGGGGCCCGAAGTTCGTCACCTGTGGCATTTGGAAGCCGGTTTTTCTGCATGGCTGGAACAGCGTTAAAATTACAGATGTCCGAGTGGCGACTGTAAAAATCGATTCCAGCAGGGCGCATGTTAGTTTGCGGGCAGAGATCGAAAGTACTGCCAAACAACAGGCATCGATCAATTATCGGGTCGATAAAATCAATAAAACAGTAAAAATTGCTTTGGAAAAGGGTTCCAACATTTTCATTGCCGAAATTTTTATTCCCAAACCCAGGCTCTGGTGGCCCAACGGAATGGGCGATCATCCGCTTTATACTTTGAATTTAACACTGAATAAGGATCACCATTTGGATTCGGATTCATCCAAAGTGCGGTTCGGCATCCGAATGGTCGAACTGGTTAGGGAAAATGATTCGATCGGACAATCATTTTACTTCAAAATAAACGATATCCCTTTCTTCGCTAAAGGCGCCAATTATATTCCACAGGATAATTTTCCTACGCGGGTTTCGGATGAAAAATATCGGGCAAATCATTCAAAATGCGGTGGATGCCAACATGAACATGTTGCGGGTATGGGGTGGCGGTATCTATGAAAAGGATATTTTTTACGATCTGTGCGACAAAAACGGTATCCTGGTCTGGCAGGATTTTATGTTTGCCTGTACGATGTACCCTGGCGATTCGGCTTTCCTTGAAAATGTAAAACAGGAAGTGACATACCAGGTCAAACGATTGCGTAATCATCCTTGCATGGCGCTCTGGTGCGGAAACAATGAGGCTGATGAGGGCTGGCATAACTGGGGCTGGCAAAGCACATTCAATTACTCGCAGGAAGATTTTAATGAAATCTGGAACAATTACCTCAGCGTTTTCGAGCGAATCATTCCCCAAATTGCAGGTTCATTATCACCAGAAATAAGCTATATTCCTTCTTCACCCAGGATTGGATGGGGAAATACCTCTGCCCTGACCGAAGGCGATATGCATTACTGGGGTGTCTGGTGGGGTGAAGAACCTTTTTCGATGTATGAAAAGAAAGTTGGCCGATTTATGAGCGAATACGGATTTCAGGGATTTCCGGATATCCGGACACTGGATTCGTGCCTGAAACCAGAAGATTTGAACCTGCATTCACCGGCTTTGTTGAATCATCAAAAGCATCCGAAAGGAATGGAGCTGATTCGAACGTATATGGAAAAGGAATATAACATTCCGGATAATTTTAAGGATTATGATTATGTGAGTCAGCTTGTTCAGGCGTATGGTATTAAAAGGGCCATCGAAGCGCACCGGAGAGCAAAGCCGTATTGCATGGGTACACTTTACTGGCAACTGAACGACTGCTGGCCGGCGATCTCATGGAGCAGTATCGATTATTACAGCCGCTGGAAAGCACTGCATTACTTTGTCAGGGAAACTTATAAGGATGTAATAATTTCATTCGAAAAGAAAGATGGTAAAGTTGCTATTTTCATTGTCTCCGATCTGATGGAGGAATTTAAAGGAACCTTAAAATTGAGGATCATCGATTTCGACGGAAATACAACATGGAAGTCGGAAATAAAAGTCAATGTTGCAAAAAATTCTTCGGCTGTTTTTGCCAATGTCGATGAGAGAAACATACAGGCAAATAAACAGTTATTGATAGGCGAACTCAAATCCGGTGATACGGTTCTTGCCAAAAATATTTTTTATTTTTTGCCTCCAAAAGATTTGAAATTACCTGCAGTTAATATTAATAAACAAATCGATCAGACTGATGGCGGATTTCTGATAACACTTTCAGCAGATAAACTTGCCAAAAATGTTTTTCTTTCGCTTGACGGTGAAGGATTTTTCAGCAATAATTATTTTGATCTTCTGCCAGGCGATACCATGACAGTTTATTGTAAAACCCCCATGAATAAGCGGCAGTTTGAAGATGGACTTGGGGTTAAATCCCTTTCGGAAATTTACTGATTGACTAATATCATTTAATCCCCGGGCATGCGCTCATTTCAGGTTGAAAGGTTCCTGCTGACTGTATTATGCCGGTGAAAATGAACCCATTCAAGTTACCAGGGATTTTAAAATCCGGTCAAAACCATCGATCAGATTAAGTCATTCTAATATTTCATTTGATAATTTAACGAATTTTAATATCTTTATGGCTTCAATATGAACCAAACTCATTATGAAATGAAAAAAAAGATTATTCTCACCCTGGTCTATGTGATTTCTTATTTATTTATTTTTTCTCAACAGAGTAGTTGGAATCTTTATGATTCTCCAACGGATGAAAATTTACAATCAGTTTGTTTCGTTGATGCAGATCATGGATGGATCGTCTCAGATGAAGGGACCTTAATTTATACGAACGATGGAGGAGAAAGCTGGCAAAACAATAATTTGGGAGGTGATTTAGAAAGTGTAAATTTTTCAGATGAAAACCACGGCTGCATTGTCGGTTGGACAAATTTTCCTTCTGATAGCTCATTGATATTAATTACAGCGGATGGGGGTGAAAACTGGTTGCCAGTTGAGCATGTGAAAGTCAACCGCTTGAATGATGTCTTTTTTATCAATAATAGCATTGGATGGGCTGTGGGATCAAAAGATGAATGGATTTGAATTGCTGCTTGTTTACTGATGATGGTGGCTATACATGGAATCTTCAATCAAGTATTGCTATGGTTGGTGCAAAATTATTTGGAGTGAATTTTAGAGATGAAAACCTAGGATCGATTTGTGGTGCTAGATGGAGCCTTTTTTTCAACAAAATGGTGGCACCTCAAGCTGGGCCATGGGCATATCGATGCCTATATGTGAATCTTAACGACATCTTCAACTTTGGATTGCTGACGGGTTGTATTGTAGGTGATCAGGGAACAGTTCTTTACACTGTTAATAACTGGTATCAATATATTGAACAGACTCCAATACATCTGAAAACCTGAACGGTGTTTCAGGAAATCCTGCCCACCAATAAGTTATGGGCCGTCGGAAATAATGGAACAATTATTTATTGCTTCGAATTATCTTGTTGGATGGGTTCTCAACCATCCGGAATAACGAAAATCTAAATGATGTGTGCATGTTAAGTGATACTGACGGATGGGCCGTTGGTGATAATGGGACAATATTACATTATGCACCAGCAACTTCCATCAACCACCATAAT
>CAVXTE010000105.1:0-3533 GCA_963764475.1 uncultured Bacteroidales bacterium | reverse complement strand
CAAGTTCAGATTCAACCCAATCCGGCAAGTGATCGTGTTCATATTTTTTTAATTGAGAAGCATTCGTGCAATCAATTGCAAATTATGAATGCCATCGGTCAATTAGTCATGACAGAAAATATAGCAAATAGAAAGGAGTTTATCGCAGATGTATCATCTTTTCCTGCAGGCATCTATTTTTTAAAAATAACAGGCGGCGAAGGATTTGCCACAAAAAAATTATTGGTCGAATAGCATCAATTTTTCCACCTTTCAAGCTTCGGAATATTCATCGTAAAAAATCCTGCTAGAAACCCGGGAAATCCCATTTCTTTGATCTTTCCTTTCACCAGGGCCTTCATCTCATTCACTGTTATATCGGGTCTGGTAAAACTGCCATTTTCGAAACACCGGCTACAAAACTTCATGCTTTTGGTTCCATCAGCTTCGGTTCCACCGCCTTTTTCATCTTTTGACAATGGCATACCGCAACTCTGGCAGTTTTTGTATTTCTTTTCCATATTCGTAAATTTTTTAGCCAAATTAATGAATATTTGTTTTATGCGTATTATTGTCTGATCAATAGTAATAAGAAATAGTTAAATTCTTGTCAATGAGGTATTCGATGAATTATGTTCAACGCTGAAAAAATAAAAGAACGGGCTAAAAAGAAAGAAAAAGAAAACAAAAAATTTTTTGTCCGCTTGAAAGCGAGGATACCAAAGGATCTTGATAATGATGTCAGAGATTTGCATGAAAAGGCATTTTCGGATATTGACTGTTTGCAATGTGCGAATTGTTGTCGCACCCTTGGCCCCCGATTTACTCAAAGCGATATTGACCGGATTTCAAAGTACCTGAACCTTCACAAGGATGTATTTACTTCACATTACCTGCAAATAGATGAAGATGGAGATTATGTTTTTAAATCAATGCCTTGCCCATTCCTGTCGGCGGATAATTTTTGCAGCGTTTATGAAAAGCGCCCGAAAGCCTGTGCCGAATATCCGCATACCGATCGCAGGAAATTCCACCAATTATTTACCCTGACAGTAAAAAACACATTTGTTTGTCCTGCTGTTTATGAGATTGTAGAGGGTTTAAAGCAAAAATACACCTAAATTCCTGTGTCTGTCAATAATCCGAAAGTTGTTCAGTGATCGATTTTTCGATTTGCCTCATGTGTCTGTTATTTAAAGCATGAACCAATACTTCGAAGGTAAAGCTGGTTTCATTCTCTGAAAGGAACTTAATAACCGGTGATTTATTAATATTGCTCCATGGTGAGTTGATCACCAGGAATCTGATGTTTTCTTCAGACTTTTGTTTACTTTCTGTTTTTCTGGTTTGAAGTTGAAATTTAAATTCATCAACTGTTGTGGAATCCGAAATTTCAGAAACGATTTCCTGGTTAAACCTGGAATATGGGAATTTAATGACTTGACCAGATGTTGTTACAATTTTCAGATGCGTTAGGTGATGCGATTTTATTCTCCCTTCAATGTCACCTATTTTAATGTTACTATTTGTCTGTAAATCGTTTTGGACCTTAAATACAATTCCTGCGATAAAATCTTTAGCCACAAACCAGGATAGAAATATTAAAATTATAATGACCAGGCTTATTACAAGATATTGATAGTACGATTTGCTTTTAAATAAGTACTCATTAACCCAAAAAAGATAAACAAGCCATGAAATAAATTCTATTACAGGAATAATGTTGAATTTCCCGGTCCATTTTGAATATTTTTTCTTTATGTAATTATAAAATGTATTTAACCCTTTCAGAAACAGATAAACTAAAATTCCGATTAAAACTACAAATATGATTTTCATTCTTTTGTCATTTTTCTTCCAACATGAACATTCTTTTATAGCAACTCTTTTTGTTTGAAAACCTGTATAAGAAAAGGTTCTGTAAAAATATTTATCATGTAAACCCTGGGTGTTCTTTCGACTATCAGACCTGTTCTTTTTAATGCTGTTATAGTTTCTTCAAGCTCTAAACGATCTATGTTAAGGATTTTCGACATTTTATCAAACGGCAAACGCTTATGAACGATAAGTTGAACAAGAATTATTATCCAGTCATTATCAAGGTTCTCTAGAATTCCTAAATCCGGATTCCGGGGATATTTAATATAAATTGTTTCGTTCGAAAATTTCTCGATATTTGTTAACCACAGGTTTAATGCAACTCCGGGATTTCCTTTTGTAATGTCAAAATATTTATTGAACAATCCGGCTAGTTTAAAATCCGAAATGCTTTCTTCCTCCTTTTTTTGATACATGAATTTTAAACCGCTTGAGTGATGCCTGTGAATGATCATTTCTTTAATTTCTTCTGAGTCAAACGGCATGTTGGAGATGATACTAATAAAATTGTTTTCAACTTTCTTGAGATTATTTATAATTTTATAAGCAAAAGAATTCATGTTAATTATAAACAAGCATTTATAGCAAAAATCAGAGATCAGTTGCAGCACCTTATCAACTACCTTGTATCCTTCGGGAGAACGTTCCCACCAAAGTTCCATGTCATGGATGACAAAGGCACATCCATGAGACAACGTTGCAAAAATTTCATCCAGATTACCTTTTAACCCTGTAATTTTACGAACCTCATTTGCAAAATCTTCAGTGGATACAGATCCGTTTTGTGGCGGAAAAATGTGGAATATTTTATCATCTGCAAAATATTGTTTGGCCGAATAACGGCAAAATGCAGTTTTTGAACTGTTTCGTTCTCCAAGGATCAGGATTCCTCCGGTATATCCTGCTTTATACCTTTTAATGGCTTTACTGAATTGTGCTTCCTCAACTTTGCGGGGTATCCAGAAATCTTCACTTATATTTGATCTTCCGCTAAACAGATTCTTGTAATAGTGGGGCAGACTTTCTATTACTTTTTGTTTCGGGCTCACCTTTTCGACAAAATCCAGGATTTTTTCATTTACCGATTGCAGGTCTTTATTTTCCATCAGATGCCTGGCTAGCAGAATGCCCTCACTCTTGGAGTAAAGCAATCGTGCCGACTTTTGCTTCAGAAAGTTCTTAAATTGAAGTTGTTTCGCTTCAAACCGGTTCCTCACCCGTTTGCTTTGGTATTCTCTGACTAATCCCGAAAATTCCAGAAGACTTTTGCCTATTTTGTATGAAAGTAAAGGATCAAATGCCTCTTCAATATATGTTTGTATGTATTGACGAAGATTATCTTTTATGACCGTAATTTTTTCCTTTTCTTCACTTATCTTTTTGACAGTCTGTTGGGTAGTATCTTTAATTAACACCATGTTTTCGGTGCTGGATTCTGTTATATTCTCAAAGTTGAAACGAGCCAGACTTAACTGGTCCTTGATTAAAAAAGCAGATTTTTTTATTTTGGGATTATTTTGTTCAAGGTATTCATACATGGAATTTAAAAACCGTGTCTCGATAAAATGCCAGGCTATTTTTCGTAATGGTACTATGGTAAATCCCTCGTTAACGTCTCTGCCTGAAATTTCTTCATCGCTTTGTGCCGAACTAATTACTATGTTTTCCGGAAGGCT
>CAVXTE010000104.1:0-14854 GCA_963764475.1 uncultured Bacteroidales bacterium | reverse complement strand
GTGCGTTATCTGCCGAAAGTAGCCCATCATTCCTATTTGAATGGTTTGAAGCGAACCGGTATCAGTATCGATCAGATTCCCCATATGTATGGGATGAACCGTATTTTAAAAGATATCGGCTGGGCTGCTGTAGCTGTGGATGGTTTTATTCCGCCGTCGGCTTTCATGGAATTTCAGGCTTACAATGTACTTGTGATAGCAGCAGATATAAGACCCATCGATCAGATTGAATATACACCTGCTCCCGATATTATTCATGAAGCAGCAGGTCATGCACCTATCATTGCCGATCCCGAATATGCCGAATACCTTAAACTTTTTGGTGAATTCGGTTCCAAAGCTTTTCCCTCGGCTCTGGATAATAAAATCTATGAAGCGATCCGGCATTTATCCATTTTGAAAGCTGATCCTTACAGCACGGTTGAGGAAATTAGACTTGCTGAAACAGAACTGGCAAAGCTGGAGGCTGTTGAAGAGAAACCGTCGGAAATGACCCTTATCCGTAACCTGCACTGGTGGACAGTTGAATACGGTTTGATCGGAACCCTGGATCATCCGAAAATTTATGGTGCGGGTTTGTTATCATCAATTGGCGAAAGTTATTCTTCGCTGCAGCCCGGAGTAAAGAAAATTCCATATACCATTGAGGCTGTCAATCAGGGTTTCGACATCACCACACGCCAGCCACAATTATTCGTCACACCTGATTTTCAACATCTTTCGCTTGTCCTCGATGAATTTGCCTGTCGAATGGCTGTGCGAAAAGGCGGGCTTTATGGAATAAAAAAAGCCATTGCATCCGCAAATACATCAACCATTGAATTAAACTCCGGTCTTCAGATAACAGGTACTTTTTCGAATGTCATCGAGGCGGATGAAGAACCTGTTTATTTTCAGACATCCGGACCAACTGCCCTAAGTTTCAAAAATCAGCAGTTGAAAAATCATAGCTCATCCTATCATTTTGAAGGATTCGGCTCCCCCGTCGGTAAACTCAAAATCAGTGATAAACCCATCGAGTTTTTTACCAGGGATGATCTTGAAAATGCAGGAATCAAACAGGAAAACAACGCGAAACTCGAATTTCGGTCGGGAGTGACAGTTGACGGAATTGTACGGAAGATCACCAACATCGGGGGAAAAAATCTGATTCTGACATTCGACGACTGCAGGGTAACTTACAAGGATAAAACTTTGTTTGAACCGGAATGGGGAACTTACGATATGGCTGTCGGGGAGAAGATCGTTTCAGCGTATCCGGGAGCGGCAGACCCGGCTTCATTTGGCTTTACATTTAAGGCTCCTGAAGAAAAAACACACAAACTCCGGCATTCGGAAATTGCCAAAAAATTGCATTCTATGTATCAACAGATTCGTGATATCAGAGAAAAAAATATGGATATTGGTGACATGAAAGAAATTTTTAAAGAGGTTAAAACTAACTATCCCGAAGAATGGTTGTTGCCGCTGGAAATGCTGGAATTATCTGCTAAAATAAATGGAAGTGAATTAACAGATCAGCTTGCGACTTATCTCCTGAATAAGAAATCATCGAATCCTGAACTGACAACGCTGATTGACAATGGGCTGCAGATGGTGGAAGTAAAAGAAAAGGCTGAATAGATCTTAATTTTTCGTGCGGTAACTCATCAGTGCCTTCATCGCTTCACCGACTTTATCCTGATTGAGCAATTCTTTTGCGTAATAATGAACCTGTTTTTCAAGTTCGTCCTTATCGTCGGCTTTGGCGATAATTTCACCAACCAAATCTTCACTTTTAAATGTTTCCAATTCTTTTTGATCTGGCAACGTTGCAATACTGCCAAGCTTTCCGAGGTCATTTCCGCTTAAGTAGGGGCTGAATCTAATAAATTCGGGTAACTGATCAATCCCAATGCCCAAAGGCCCTGAAGGTTTTTTAAGTTTGAATAATGCATTTCCGGACGCCCGGCAATAATAATCGCCACCCATTCTGCCGATGAGATCTATTTTATTTGGATCGATCATTCCGGACTCATCAAGAATATTTTCATCCAAATGCATCAGGAGGATTTCACAAATGATGAGGTTCCCCGCAGCACCCTGGTCACCTGTTTCGATGATCTGTTTTACTTTGCATTCGAACTGAACCGGAGATTCTTTTACGCGAAAAGGTTTTATTTTTTCCGAAGGGATTGCTGTAAATCCGGCTTTTGTGAATTCATTTACTCCTTCCGGATATTCAGTACTCGCCAGGTTCATTTGTTGCATGATGCTGTAAGTAACAACGTTGATCACTACTTCAGGGACTTCTTTCACATTTTCGAACGTATGTTTGGTTGTATTGTCCCGTCCCCGGCGTGACGGCGAAAAGATCAGTGTTGGAGGATTCGCTCCGAATGCATTGAAAAAGCTGAAAGGGGAGAGGTTCGGATTTCCGTTTTTATCGATCGTGCTTGCAAAAGCAATCGGCCGTGGTGCTACAGCACCAAGCATCATCCGATGAAAATAGGGAACAGTTGACGTTTTAGAATCTATTCTTAGCATAAGTTTTACATTTTTATGGCTGGCAGCAATTTCGTTCTGCATTCACCAAAGCCGACTCTGATGTTCTTCTTTTTCAGCCCAGCCACGCATGATTATCGAGTCGTTATCGTGAATGAATTTTCTTTCTGAGCCATCGTTCAGCGTGATGGATTTCGTGCCTTTCCAGGAAAGTTCAAGCATTGATCCAAGCGATTCAGGTGAGGGACCACTTATGGTTCCCGAGCCATACATATCACCGACATTGATGTTACATCCGTTAACTGTATGATGGGCTAACTGCTGGCTCATATTCCAGTACAAATAATTAAAATTTGTTGAACAGACCTTATTTTCAGATCCATTTTCCGGCTGAATGTATACTTCAAGTTTTATGTCGTAACTTCTTTTACCCGAATTGTTTAAGTATGGAAGAACTGGAGGAGACTGGTTCGGTCCTTTAACCCTGAAAGGCTCAAGGGCTTCGAGCGTGACAATCCAGGGCGAAACCACCGACCCAAAATTTTTACCCAGAAAAGGTCCAAGCGGAACATACTCCCAACTCTGTATATCCCGGGCCGAAAGATCGTTAAAAAGGACCATTCCAAAGATATAATCTTCTGCCTTATCAACAGGAATTGTTTCGCCGAGTTTTGTTGAAACGCCTGTTATAAAGGCTGTTTCAAGCTCAAAATCGAGCAATTTTGAAGGGCCAAAAACTGGGTTGTCAGAATTCTGAGGTTTCATTTGTCCATTGGGTCTGTGAATATTGGTCCCCGAAACGACGATTGAAGAGGACCGTCCGTGATATCCTACAGGCAGGTGCCGCCAGTTCGGAAGAAGGGCATTTTCAGGGTCACGGAACATTTTCCCGACATTTGTTGCGTGTTCAATGCTTGAGTAGAAATCGGTGTAGTCACCCACTTTGACGGGCAGGAGCATTTCTACATCCTTTACAGGGATAAGGACCTTTGCTTTATCATCTTCACGATTGCTTAATTCGGTATTGTTTTCTTCAAAAAGTTCAATTAAACGATGCCGTAATGAACTCCAAACAGGTCTGCCGAGAGCAATAAAATCATTCAGATAAGGTTGACGGAAAACGCTTAAATCCTTTATTCCTAAATTTTCTAAATAACCCAGTTCGGCAAGTGCAGAAAGATTTATCGCAAATAAACCAATCCGGCTTGCACACGTGATGCTGCCGTTTTTATCTTTTATAACTCCAAACGGAATATTTTGGATCGGGAAATCACTCTCCTTCGGAACTTCAATCCACGATTTCAGCGCGGAATCTTTTGATTTGGTCATTATTTTCGATTATCCTGATAAAATTAAAAAAATTCGGTATCACTTTGCTTTTCAATTACAAAGTACCTCTGCTTTCCTGTTCCCTTTCGATGGACTCAAACAAAGCTTTGAAATTGCCTTTGCCGAATGAAAGGGCGCCTTTGCGTTCGATAATTTCAAAGAAAACTGTCGGACGGTCTTCGACAGGTTTGCTGAAAATCTGGAGCAGGTAACCTTCATCATCGCTGTCGATCAGTATATTGAGCTTTTTCAATTCATCCAGATCTTCGTCGATTTCACCGACCCTCTCAGTAACAGTTTCATAATATGTTTCCGGAACATTCAGAAATTCAACTCCCCGTCTCCTTAATTCACCAATCGTAAATATGATATCATCGGTTGCGAGGGCTACATGTTGTACACCTGAACCCCGGTAAAAATCGATATACTCTTCGATCTGTGATTTTTTCTTACCTTTCGCCGGTTCATTGATTGGAAATTTGATCCGCATGTTGCTGTTGGCCATTACTTTGCTCATCAGGGCGGAATATTCTGTCGAAATATCCTTATCATCGAACGAGATCAGTTGTTCGAAGCCCATGACGTCATGATAAAATTTTGTCCAGGTATTCATTTCGCCCCAGCCAACATTTCCAACCATGTGATCAACATATTTAAAGCCAACTTCCTGTGTTTTATATTGGGGCTTCCATTCCCTGAAACCAGGAAGGAAAACGCCATTATAATTTTTGCGTTCCACAAAAAGATGAATCGTTTCTCCGTAAGTATAAATCCCCGAAATAACGACTTCTCCGTTTGCATCTATAAATGTTTCGGGTTTCATATAGGATTTGGCACCTCTTTGCGTTGTTTCTTTGTAGGACTTTGCTGCATCATCAACCCAAAGGGCGATGAATTTGACTCCGTCCCCATGTAATTTGCAGTGGTCAGCTATTTTCGAATCGGGAACAAGAGCTGTAGTAAATACAAAAGTCACTTTTCCCTGCCTTAGCACATAAGATGTCTTCTCTTTGTCACCTGTTTCCAGCCCACGGTAGGCGAGTGGCTGAAATCCAAAAGCCGTTTGATAGTAAAAGGCAGCCTGCTTGGCATTGCCTACATAAAACTCGACAAAATCGGTCCCGCTAATCGGTAAAAAATCTTCTTTCATTTTTATCTTTTTTAATCGTTATTCTTAAACAAATTTTGACACTCTGATCATATACCCAGAAACGTTTTACTATTCTTCCACCCACGACCTGAAGTAATTCTTATCCTCCACGTTCAAAGCATCTTTTGTGATCATAAGCGGCCTGAAAGTATCGACCATTACAGCCAGCTCCTGCGTTTCTTTTTTGCCGATGCTGCGTTCGACAGCTCCTGGATGCGGACCATGCGGAATACCGATCGGATGGAGTGTGATCTGTCCCTTCTGGATATTATTTCTGCTCATGAAATCACCATCCACGTAATAAAGTACTTCGTCCGAATCGACATTGCTGTGGTTATAAGGTGCTGGTATTGAAAGCGGATGATAATCGTAAAGTCGTGGTACAAACGCACAGGTCACAAAATTATGTGCTTCGAATGTTTGATGAACCGGTGGAGGTTGATGAATTCGTCCGGTGATCGGTTCAAAATCATGAATGGATAAAGCATACGGATAATGATAACCATCCCAGCCTATTAGGTCGAAGGGATGCGAAGCATAATGGTAAGGATAGATCATATCCCCGCGCTTGATCAAAACAAGAAAATCACCCTTTTCATCGTGGGTTTCGAGGTTCTCAGGTTTGCGGATATCCCGTTCGTAAAAAGGTGCATGTTCGAGTAACTGACCTGCACGGTTGACATATTTTTTTGGAAATCGTATTGATGAGAAGGATTCGACGATAAACAACCGGTTATCATCGGTTTTAAAATCGATTTTATAAATAATGCCCCTCGGAATCAGCAAATGGTCACCATAGCTAAAATCAATACTGCCGTACATTGTCCGCAATGTTCCTTCCCCACGATGAACAAAAATCATTTCATCAGCACCGGAGTTCTTGAAAAAATAATTATTCATAGATTTTCGCGGTGCAGACAGGATGATGTGCACATCGCTATTCACCAGCACCGGTACACGACTTTTCAGGTAGTCGTCTTCCGGCTTTATATTATATCCGTAAAAACTTCGGGCCTGCAGATTTTTCTCAACTGCTATTTCTGGAGCAACCGAATATGGCTCGTCAATCTTTGTCACCATCGTCGGTGGATAACTATGGTACGTCACCGAGTACAGATCCGAAAATCCTTCTGTCGAAACAAGTTGCTCGGAGTAGAGGCTTCCATCCGGTTTACGGAATTGTGTATGTCTTTTTGGCGGAATTTTCCCTGCTTTATGATAATGCGGCATTGTTGATTATTTTGTATTATTTGACTGCAATATTATTACAACATTCTCATTTCAGAATTCTATTTTAGATTTGTCATCCATCCATAAAACCAATCGGATATTTTGAAATAATATATATCCGGGTTTTATAACTTCCTGTTTATGCCTTAATTAATTAATAGAATTTAGAAAATTGAAAAATAACTATTGACAACAAAGATATTTCAAATTCTTTCTTTGCATCTACAACCGAATTTACAATCAAATTGTTCACCAGTTTGAATTAGACAAAGGAATAATCCTGTAACCTGACATAAAAAACTGCAGATATTAGTTTAATCCGGTGCGATTGTTATTTTCATTTACGACCTTTGCCAGAATTCACTTTTATATATGTTCTTATTGTATTAGTTAACGAGATAATAATTGTATTGTAAAGAGAAATAATATTATGAAGGATATTCCGGTACTTCTTACCCCCGTGAAATTGGGTATATTTTCGTTGAAAAACAGGGTCGTAATGGCACCGTTAACACGCCGGCGCGCCACCGATGATCATGTGCCTACTGATATAATGCGTATATACTATCAGCAACGGGCTGAAGCCGGGATGATTATCGCCGAAGCGACCAATATTTCTCTTCAGGCAGTCGGGTATATGAACAGTCCGGGAATTTTTACAAAAGAACAAATTGAAGGTTGGAAACCAATTACAAATGCTGTTCACGAAAAGGGAGGCCTATTTTTTCTTCAATTGTGGCATGTAGGCAGGATTTCGAATAATCTCCTTCAACCCGGTAACCAACCGCCTGTGTCGGCTTCTGCAATCAAAGCCAGTGGTATCATCAATACTCCCAAAGGTCATCTGGAAAAAAGTACTCCCAGAGCATTAGAGACTGAAGAAATACCTGGTATTGTAGAAGATTATCGCAAGGCAGCCCTGAATGCGATGAAAGCGGGTTTCGACGGTGTTGAAATCCATGGTGCCAATGGATACCTGCCCAATCAGTTTCTTAATGATGGATCGAACAAACGGTCGGATAAATACGGGGGTACCATTGAAAACAGGGCCCGGTTTTTAATGGAAATCACGGAAGCCTGTTGCAGGGCTATCGGCAGCAACCGGGTTGGCGTTCGGTTGTCACCCAGTGGAGTCAACAACGACATGTTTGATTCGGAAGTTGTCAAGCTTTACGAGTATGTAATCAGTGCGTTAAACGATTTCAACCTTGTATTTCTCGAACTGATGGAACCTTATGCTGCTTTCGATCCACCTGAAAAGTTTGCGCATTACGTGACGAAGGTCGCTCCACATTATCGTAAATTTTTTCATGGCCCGTTGATTACTAACGTAGGTTATACCTTTGAATCAGGGAATAAGATCGTTGAAGATAAGTACGCCGATATAGTGTCATTTGGGAAATTGTTTATATCGAACCCGGACCTTGTCAGACGTTTTGAAACGGGGGCAAAGCTTAATCCCTGGAATAAGGATACGTTTTATTATGGTGGTGAAAAAGGGTATATCGATTATCCTTCATTGTAGCCAGAAAAGTTAGGATGCGGGCTTAAACGCGGGATCATCTTTTTTTAAACAGGTTGAACTAATCTTCCATAATATTTTTAACAGGTCTGAAGTTGTTTCGCAGGGTTGTCCATTTGTCAGGATATTTGCTCATTAAGCTGTTAATTTTTGCTTTGTGATTGTATAAGGCATCTGAAATTGCCGGAGCAGTTACCGGATGATTACATGCTTTGCCGACGTTGGTTCCGGTCAGCTTTAAGTCCTGATCAATAACGATAAGAGCGGCATTTTCAAGTTTATCCAGCAACTGTATGGTTCGTGTGTATTTATCCACAATGGTGTCTGATTTTGGAATGGATTTGGAATGTTCGTTTCGTATTAAAGGCGAATCGAACTGAAGGTGCCATTCCAGGATTTCGATCGCTGATTTATCATCAAGGTAAAGGCTGTCAACATAAATTAATGTCTCTTTAATCAACGATTCCAGCTCTTTCAAATCACCCTGATAGTTCTTTATCTTTTCAAGTGCACCTTCTGAAAAAGAATATGTTTTAGAACTCTTTGCCGAATACTCATCAGTAAATTTCAGGCATAATTTTACAAGGCTTACACCATAATTTTCCTTTGTATGCTGAATCTCATTTTTCAGTACTTCTGTGTGTTCTATTATTTGCCGGGTCCTTTTATTGTGGGTTTTCAGGGTAGTCCTATCTTGCTTTTGTTGATTGACAAGGGTCCGGATTGTATTATTTAAAATAAATGCTATGATGGATTTATTGTCTGTTGTAAGCGGATTGATCGAATTTGTAACCCCGAAATTACTGGGATTTTCATTCAGGTAAAGAAAGATTAGGTCGTTGAATTCATTTCTTTCATCGGGTACGCGGACAAGAAGAACGATATTGTGAAACTCAGAAAAAATATCGAGGGTAGGGGACTTATCTCTACCGTCAATTTCAAAGGGTAAACTCTGCCGGCTGTACCAGTCGGTCGAACTTTTTTCTTCCATATACCGTTGTAATGTCGGCAATGATTTATCAATGTTCAACGGTTTGGATACATATTGGTGGTGTTCTTTGGTAGTAAGAATCCCTTTGATTATTTTTTGGGAAGCATCATAATGAACAGTAACTATTTTTTCAATTCCGGGGAGTATAGATGGAATAATATCATGTAATTTTTCAATTGGATGTTGTATAAAAGAATAGCTACTCACCGGTTAAAAATTTTAAGCAAAGGTAATTATTTTTAAGATCGAAACAATTTAGTTTTAAGAAAATATAATTAAGCTATTTATTTTGAGCTTAATTATTCAAGCTGAAAATTTCAGGAAATTTTTTAAGTACTTATTTTTACTAAATATTTCTTAAAGTTGTTGACAAATAACATGATAATGTTGTAATATTGCAATGAAATCTTTAATAAAGCAAGTAACGAATTATTTTTACTAACCAAATTATTAAGAACGACTTAAAATGAGAAGTGAAATTTTTGACAGAATAAAGCAGAACAAAATTAACTATTATTCTGAACTGAAAAATCAAGATAAAATTCAATTTTCAAACCCTGAAAAAATAAAATCAGGAAATGAAAAGATGAACCACAACCAGGAAAGAAAAGATAGCTTAAAAAAAGGAGAAGTTACAGTGGAGTGGTCAATACCGGATATTAATCTGCAGCATATCGGCAAATACTTTTCACGCGTTCCGGGTAAATTTCAAAAAGCAGTAAAATCTACAGGAAACCAATCGATCGCAGCATACAATCACATTGCTGCTGTCAGTAATTCTGTAGTGCAAAGTAGTGCAGCAAAGAGTGTCAAAAAGGGGATTCATATGCAAGGTAAAAAAATCCACAAGATTAATGAAACATTGAACAGAAAAGTTGCTGCACAGACTGAAAAGATTGCTCAGGGGATTTATGATATCAGTTCAAAGTTATTTGAGGATAATTTGTGAATAAACCGAATTTCCAATCATATACATCTGGTTTTTTGAAAAGTCAGTGGACTCAATAAATACGGAATTGCCTTGATTGATTCTCTGTTTAAAAATTTTCTTAACACAATAATTACATTATTTAACCTGATTTGCTTCGCCAACGTTTTTCTTTAAGGTGCTTGGGTTTTATTGTAAAATGTAGTAATGTAGAGTCCTATTCACATTTTAACAATTAAATAACAAGTGTTTGTATATTTTATTATAAATTTGTCATGATTAACTAAACAAAACACAAACATGAAAGCACTTAAGATTGTAATTATCATTTTGGTCATCCTG
This sequence comes from uncultured Bacteroidales bacterium, assembly GCA_963764475.1. GTDB lineage: Bacteria > Bacteroidota > Bacteroidia > Bacteroidales > JAADJA01 > JAADJA01. The sequence continues at coordinate 4,878 of CAVXTE010000104.1, read as the reverse complement.
TTGGCTATTGTATTGATTCCACCGTTATTCATGCCATCAGGTATTTACCTTGAAAAATCCCTGGTATTAAAAGCACAACCTGAGGTCATCTGGGATCAGGTCAACTGTCTGAAGAATTGGGAAAATTGGGACGTATGGCATCAGGATTCCACTATGTCAAGCAGATACGAAGGTCCCGAATGTGGGGTAGGTAGTAAAAATGTTTGGACATACAACAAATCAACGGAAGGTGGGAGTCAAACCATTATAGACAGCAAGGAATTCGAGTATATTAAAACCCGTCTCGATTTTCAGGGAATGGGTGGGGCAGATACGGAATTCAAATTTGAAAAAGCAGATGACGGCACAAAAGTAACCTGGACTTTTAAAGCAGATAAATCAGGTCTTCTCATGAGATGGCTCAATGCATTTATGATTAAACCAGAGGTCGCAAAAAGCTATGAAAAAGGACTTAATAATCTGAATGAATTGACAATGAATATGAAATCCGAACCAAAATGGTCAACCGGAGATATTTCAGAAGTTAATGTTGATAAAATGATGGCTATTGCCGTAAAAGTAGAGTCCGGTCCGGAAGAGATCAGTAAAAACATGGAGGACAACTTTACAAAACTTTCAACTTATTTACAAAAGGAAGGGGCTTCGATGGCGGGCCCGCCTTTTGCAATCTGGTATAAATACGACGATCCGGAAAATTTTGTTTACGATATTGCCATGCCGGTCTCCAAACAATTAACCGGTGAAGGTGACATACATTTTCTTTACACCTATGAAGGTAAAACTGTAAAAGCCGATCATTTCGGTGATTATTCGACGACCGGACATTCCTGGTCGGCAATTATGCAATATATGAAGGATAAAGGTCTCGAGCCGAATGGCGATCCATGGGAGGTTTATATGACGGATCCAAAAGACCAGCCTGATCCGGAAAAATGGTTGACGGTTCTCTATTTTCCGGTCAAATAGGTTTAATAAAAAAAATTAAAACCCGGCTAAACACCGGGTTTTTTTATTGATCAATCATACTGATATTTTACTCCTCCGAAACTATAGCTTGGTTCTCATGTGGCATCGATTGGAATGTGTTTTTATTCGGGGATTATGTTCCCTGAAGTTTACAAAAACAGAATATTTATTGCATTGCACGGCTCCTGGAACCGGACGAAAAAATCGGCTACAAAGTAGTTTCAGTGGAAATTAAAAACAACGAGGCAGTTAACCATGAATATTTTGCAACCGGCTGGCTTCAAAACGAAACTGTATGGGGTCGCCCTGTTGATGTGCTCGTGATGCCCGACGGTTCATTGTTGGTTTCTGATGATTTTGCCAACTGTATTTACAGGATAACATACCAAAAATAGTGGTCGGCATAAAATCCTAATAAGGATAATTTAAATATTTTACTGTGATTTTGGCCTGTTCAGGATCGTTTCCATTTGTAAACTCAAAATTTTTGCGGCTTCCTGAGCCATCAATTTTGACCCTTCTGCATTCGGATGAACATTATCCGGAATAAGATCATCATGTTTTGCCAGAACATGGTAAAAATCGATGATGTTTACTTTTTCAGTAATGGCAATTCGTCTTATTATAACTGTAATATCCTTTTCCACGATATCTTTTCTGATCCCCCAGGTGTCTTTAACGACAGGAATCGGATAGCCAACCCAGATCAATGGTTTCGATTTTAATTTTTTAAAAAGTGAAATCATGTCGGAATAATCTTTTTCAAATTCATCCTTATGTGCATCCCAGTTCTGAGGTTTTGAGTCGTTGGTTCCCAATAAAATTATCACAACATCCGGTTCAAAATCAAGCGCAGATTGAAACTCCGGTAGGTTCCAATACGGGAGATCTCCGTTTCTAATCAAGGTTGCCCCGCTGTGACCGAAATTTTTCACATCCCATCCGTTGCCCAGTATTTTAGCCATTTGTGGAGGCCATGCCAGTGAATCTTTGCCTTCAATGCCTGCACCAAAAGTGATGCTGTTGCCGATACAGGCTACCTTTATTTGTGCCTTGGAGCTTAATGCCAGAAGAAGAAAGGCAAGAGGTAAGAATAGCTTCGTTATTTTTTTCATGCTAAGAAAATAAATTAAAAAGTGTTTTTAATATTTCTCAATTACCTGATAACAAAAATAAGGAGAATAATCAAAATGCAGGATTTAACGATTGGTATTTCAACAATAAAGCGAAATTAAAAAAGATTGTTGCGATTCATTCTTGCCTGGTCAAATTGAAAATTTAACTTTGCCCGGTTTTGTAGATGATCTTCTGTTAATGTTCGGATTATTTACGATTAAGTTTAAACTATGCAATTTGTAACGATCCTCGATCAGATTTCTATTCTGGGTATTCTGGCAGTAATTGGCATCATTGCGTTTCGTACAAAGATCATTAACGATAATGCAAAGGATGTGATCGAAAAAATTGTATTCTACATTACGCTACCCCTGATGATCGTAACAAAACTTTCATCACTGCAAATAACGGATGAAATTCTTCGCAATGGGGGACTTATCATCGTTTTTACCTACCTGATCATTTTTATTCAGATGGGAGTCGGGAAACTGACAGCACGGTTACTGCATCTTGAACCGCGGCAGGCAGTCATCCATTCCATGCATACCTATCTTGGGAATATCGTATTTCTTGGCTTTCCATTACTCGATGCTCTTTTCCCTGGTGGCGAAGCAATTCTTTACGCAGCGTTGTACCAACTTGTAATGAACACTGTTTTATGGACTGCGGGGGTTATGCAGCTTAACCCATCTGTCGGAGTAAAAGGTCTGGCTAATTTGAAAAAACTGCTGAATCCAAATACAATTGCACTTTCCATAGGTCTTTTGATGATGATTTTTGAAATACGGTTTCCGGCTTTAATCCAGAAATCATTCAGCGGACTGGGAAGTACAACACTTTACCTCGCGATGCTTTACATCGGGATATTATTGGCGAAAACGAAAATAAGGAAGATGTTTACAAAACCGGATGTATTGGTTGTCAGTCTAAACAAGCTCTTCCTTCTGCCAGTTCTCTTTTTATTCCTTGTGAACTGGCTTGTCACTTTTATGGACTTGCCAATGAATCACACAGCTTTTTCAACCCTTATCCTTGAGGCTGCTATGCCGTGTATGACAATCCTGGTGCTTTTAGCAAAACGGTTTGGTGCTGACGATCAAAAAGCGATGGAAAACTTTGTTGTTACAACCATTCTGAGCATTGTGACCCTTCCTTTTATAATATATCTCATCGGACTAGTACAAATGTAACTTCAGCTAAAGTCAGTTGTTTGATTTTCCTGCCTGGCTTTTTGAAGAAAAAGCAACTGTAAGTACATCATCAAAGTAAGAGACAAAATGAGCTTTCAAGCCATTTCGAATGTAATCCGGGAGTTCCTCAAAATCTTTTTGATTGTCATTCGGGAAAATCAATTCTCTAATACCGACGCGTCGTGCAGCAATTGTTTTTTCGCGAACTCCGCCAATCGGAAGCACTTTTCCGGTAAGCGTAAGTTCACCCGTCATGGCCAAACCTTTTTTTACAGGTTTATTATGAGCCAGTGAATAAAGGGCCAGTGCCATTGTAATTCCTGCCGAAGGACCATCTTTCGGCGTAGCCCCGGCAGGCACATGCAAATGAATAAAATGTTCGGTAAAAAAATTATGAATTTTTTTGTCAACTGAAATGAGTGAACGCACATAGGAATAAGCGATTTCAGAAGATTCCTGCATCACGTTGCCAAGCTGTCCCGTTTGTTTAAATCCTGCATTCTTTGATTTAAGTGCCGATGCTTCAATGTAGAGAGTTGTACCTCCCAGTGCTGTCCAGGCTAAACCAAGTACCACACCCGGAATTTGCTTTTCGTACAATTCTTCGGTAGTGAACACCGGTTTTCCCAGAAATTCTTCCAGGTTACGGTTGGTGACCGATATCTTATTCTTTTTCCCTTCGGCCTGTTCCATTGTTACATGACGCATGATCTTTTTGATCATATTCTCAAGTGTACGAACACCTGCTTCACGTGCATAACCGTCCACAATCCCTCTGAGTGCTGCATCGGTTATGTTCACTTCCGATGCTAACAGACCATGGTCTTTCCGTTGCTTGGGGATAAGATAACGTTTGGCAATTTGTACCTTTTCTTCCATAATGTAGCCCGACAGTTTGATGATCTCCATTCTGTCGAGCAACGGCCGTGGTATAGTATCAAGCTGGTTGGCCGTCGTGATGAATAAAATATTCGAAAGGTCGAACCTGACATCGAGGTAATGATCAAGAAAATCAACATTCTGCTCGGGATCCAGCACTTCAAGCAGGGCGGATGCCGGGTCGCCCTGATAACTTGCACCCATCTTGTCGATTTCATCCAGCATGATCACCGGGTTAGCAGTTCCGGTTCGTTTCAGACTCTGAATAATCTTTCCGGGCATTGCACCAATATAGGTTCGACGGTGACCTTTTATCTCTGCTTCATCACGCATACCTCCTAACGAAAAGCGATAGAATTTTCGTCCCAGTGCATTGGCAATAGACCGTCCCACCGAAGTCTTCCCCACACCCGGAGGCCCTACAAGGCAAATGATCGATCCGGAAACTTTCTGTCGTTTGATGATGGTGCTCACAAATTCAAGAATACGCAGTTTGACGTCTTCAAGGCCGTAATGGTCGGTATCGAGTATTTTTCTTGCTGTATGAATATCCAGGTTTCCCTCGTCAAAAATACCCCAGGGCAAATCGGTTAGCACACCAAGATAGGAACGCGTAACATGAAACTCAGAAGATGCAGGTTCCAGGATTTTAAGTTTATCTAACTCTTCTGCAATTACAGAGGCGGCTTCTTTTGTCAGATGAAGGCCTTTTTATTAAGCGATGCAT
>CAVXTE010000103.1:0-61588 GCA_963764475.1 uncultured Bacteroidales bacterium | reverse complement strand
TCGCGGGTACCTTTTGGTATCGAAGGTTTTTGAGCCATTATCCGGAAATATAGAAATACTTTTTAACAGAAGTGCAAATGTAGCAGAAATTTATTTTAGGGAATCGGTATGTTCAATTCACTGAGGATTTTTTGAAGATAGGCATTGCAACCCTCCGCACCTTCCTTTGGTGCCCAGACAGCAAAATTTTTATCATCGATCGGATCGTAAGGGCCATCTTTCAGTTCGTACGCAATTGAATCGGGTTCAAGGCAAATAACGGTATGGTAGGTCCTGGCAGGTATTTCGGCCGCGTATTCATGTATTGATGGATCAAGAATTATATGTTCAGCGATATTTCCTTTATCATTAAATTCAACCACAAGCAATCTACCGGTCAATGCAATAAAAACTTCTCTCTTATCAGGATTTTCGTGTTTATGTGGCTGAAGATACGTTCCGGGTTGCATGGCGTTGAGCATGCGTTGCAGAAGATCATCGTTCGTTTTGTGGAACGTAAGGTGCGACCGTTTCCGTTTTGCATCACGTGATTTAAGCGCTATCTGGTTCAGCAGGTCGTTATTGATTTTTATCATTCGAAACTCTTTTTAAAATAAACTGAGTTGGGCAAATTGTTGTTCATGTTCCAGGAGCCATTTCTTTCGCCATAAACCGCCGCCATAACCAGTCAGGCTTCCGTCGGAACCGATAACTCTGTGGCAGGGAATAATGATGGATATCGGATTTCTCCCATTTGCATTTCCGACGGCCCTTAGCGATTTCGTATTGCCCACTCGCCTTGCTATTTCAAGGTAAGTTGTAGTTTTACCATACGGAATTTCCAACAATTTATTCCAGACAAACTGTTGAAATTCTGTCCCCTGAGGAGACAACGACAAATCAAATAGTTGTCTTGTCCCTGTAAAATATTCATCAAGTTGTTTGAAACATTCGGAAAACCCCTCAGGAATCTGCTCCTGCCGGAATTCGTCATCTATAAATATAAGCGATGAGATGCCTTTTCCGTTGTGACTGATTTCAATCGTTCCGACAGGTGATTTATAATAGGCAGTAATCAAAATATCTCTCCATTTAATTTAAAAAACGTATGGACAACGGGTACTGAAACGTTTCACCATTGTTGGCTTTTACCCCAGCTATCACAATCATGATAAGCTGAAAAATTCCTAAAGCGATCAACATAAGAATACCGATGACGATGATGATGAGAATTGCTGAAATAATAAAGTAAATCAACATGGAGAGCTGGAAGTTGAGTGCTGCTTTTCCCTGTTCATTTACAAAAGGAAATTCGTCCTTTTTGATGGACCAAATGACCAGCGGACCAATCAGAAAACCAAAAGGAATAAAATAACCCGAAAGTGCCGAAAGGTGGCAAAACATGCCCCACATCCGTTCGTCATTTATTTGCTGTATATTTTCATTCATGATCAAATGATTTTCAAAGGAAACTGTAAACGATTGCAAAAACAAACATTAAAATTAGAAAAATATAAGTCCACCGCGCATAAAATTCACCTTTCCGAAGGGATTTAAGTTTCACGGCCCTACTTTTACCATAAAGTCCGAAAGCAAAACCTGCAAAGGAAATTCCGGTTAAAATCAGAAATACTTTTTCCATAATCAGGCCTGCCTTTATTTTTTTTCGGAAGAATTGGCAATTAATTGCTCGAGTATAGCGGTTGCAGAAGCCCAGTTGTATTTACTATTAACAAACCGGTATCCTGCTTCTGCGATATGATTGGAAAATTCTTTATTCTCCAGCAAATGCATAATATGCTCAGCCAATTCCCCGGCATTATCTCCAACCAGGATTTCTTCCCCAGGCTTTGCCTCTAATGCGCTGTTTGCAAGGGAAGTGGTGATGCATGGAATTTTCATGGCCATGGCTTCCAGCAATTTATTCTGCAATCCTGTTCCGATCCGCATAGGTGCAATAAAAATTTTCGCTTTTGCGTAGCACGACCGGATATCTTCAACCCATCCCGTAATGTGTACCTTATCGCTCTCAAGAGCAACAATTCCCGGATTCGGAGTTGCTCCGGCAAGTACAACTTTAGTTTCCGGCCTGTTTTTGTGAACAAGCGGCAAAACTTCATTTACAAGGAAATGCCCTGCATTTACATTTGGCGGATAACCCATGTTTCCGGTAAATACAAGGTCGTATTGTTTTTCTGCCGGCATTGGTCTAAAATAATCAGTATCCACACCGTTAATCACAATTACAATTTTATCCTTGTCCGGGTGGGGAATAAAATCCCGATCTGGTTTTGAAATAATCGTTTTATTATCAAACCAGCTGAAAATCCTTCGTTCGTATGCTACCAGCCTCTTGTATTCGAGCCAAAGCAAAGGTTTTAAATAAAAGGGAGACGCATAAAAACGCCGTTGCATCCCTTTCGAAAGCACATCCTGGTAATCAAGTGTTTTGGGAATCCTGGCATCCTTCACATAGGAAGCTACCCTTAAAAACTGGCAATAAATATGGTCAGGCTGAATATGCTCAATCAACTGGTTAATTTTACGTTGAGCCTTTGAATTGTAAAAATATCCAGCCTGAAAGGGAATGCTTTTAAACAATGCCAGAAATATATTCCAGGCAATGCTGAGTTTAGTGAGTTTCTGAATAGTTATTGACTTACACCAGGGTTCAACGGCTTTTTTATGTTCTGCTATTACAATGGAATCCGTCAACGCAAAAAGATGGATCTCATGTTTGGTTGAGAGATATTTTATCTGGTTAAATGCTCTGAGTTTATCACCTTTTTCGAGTGGATACGGAAAACGTGAGAGGATAACAAGAATCTTCATGGGGCAAATAACCTTTGGAATATTAAAGGTTCAAAAATAATTTAATTTCTTAAAATTGTCCGATAAAATTCTGTCAGTTTTTGACCGACCTGTTCGAGGCTGTATTTTTTTTGCACCAGATCTTTGGCACTTTTACCCATTAAATCACAAAATTCCCGATTCTCGATACACTTTTTTACTGCCAACAGAAATTCTTCCGGTGTATCAGCAATAAGGATGTTTTCTCCATTGGTATAATCAATTCCTTCTGCGCCGATTTGCGTTGATATAACAGGTTTTCCCATACCCATTCCTTCCATGATCTTGATCCGGATACCGCTTCCTGATAACAAAGGAACAATCATTACCGATTTAGAACTTATAAATTCTTTCGAATCCGGAACCTCACCTACAACGATGATGTTTTCTATTTTCAGGTTTTGAAGCCATGCAGGCATCATCCTTCCGGCGAGGTAAAATTTCAGGTCTGGAAATTCAATATGTATCAGCGGCCATGCATTATCAATAAACCATTTGATACCTTCTTCGTTGGGCATCCAGTTCATCGAGCCGATATGGAACAAAGAAGGAAATTCAGGTTCATCATTTGAAACCGGATATTTTGAAATACCAATTCCGAATGGAATTTCAACAACGGGAACCTTACAGCCGTTTTGTATATAAAACTTTGCATCTTTATGGCTGATTGCAGCAATTCCGTCAACATCATTCATCCTGTTCAATTCATAATTTTTCAGCTTGCTGGTCAGAAGTGACAGATAAAATTTTTTGAGCGGATTTTTAACCGAAGCCGTCATCCGCTTCCAGATAAGGTGTTCAATATTGTGTGAACGCAGCACGATCCCGGCATCCGAATGAGCACGTATAATGTTTACATAAGGCAACATGTAAAGCATTTCGAGCTGAACAATATCAAAGCTATCTGCTTTTAACAATTCAATTATTTTTCTTTCGATTTCTACTGATATAAACCGTTCGACGTGGAAAGATTTCGGAGAAAAAAGATTGAGAAAGGCACGAATAGGATTTATAGAGAGATCGTGGTAGACAAATTCAATCCCAGTTTTTTGCTTATAATCCTGAGGTATTTCATCCTCATCCACAAAATATTTATTGGTGTTCAGCGCAAGAACTTTTACTGCATGGCCCGCATTCAAAAGTGCTTTAATATTGGCATTCATCGCCATCGGGCCGCCTTCTTTCGGCGGATAAGGTGATTTGTTACACAGGAATAATACCTTCATTTAGCTGGTTTCTTTTTGGGAAAAATCTTCGAGAAAAACTTGACCCAGGCATCGGAATCCAGCAACGGAGAATCGGTGGTCGCTTTAAAAGTCAGAAATATACCGAGAGGAAGTAAAACCACAGGAGCAATCCACATTCCTATGTTAGCATCGATGACACCCGATTTTACCGATTTTTCACCAGTTATAGAGATAATATGGAACAGAACGAAAAACAAGACAGAAACTACAACGGGTAAACCCAGGCCACCTTTACGAATAATGGCACCCAGCGGTGCACCAATAAAAAATAGTACGAAACATGCAAAAGACAGTGTAAACTTGCGATGCCATTCTGCCTGATGCTTGTAAATCAACTTCGATCGTAAATCGATATCCAAATCATAGTTTTTGAGGTTTTGCTTCGATCTGCGTGCACGGTCGCTTGCCAGGTTCAGCAGATTGATTTTCTCATCCTTATTATATCCTTTTAATAAATCGGTGGTGTATTCTTCCTTTGGTTTAAACTCAGCCCTCTTAGCAGAATCAGCTGTACGGTTGTAATACAAATTATCAAGCATTCTATGAGGCACCTCATTTTCCACTTTCCTTAACTGCAAAACCAGCGAATCCTCAGCGCTTTTAAGTTGATGCAAATTTAGCATGGAATAGTTGTTTTTAAATAGATCTTCGTTTGTCCGTGACATTTTAAAATCCATCAGATTAAACTTACGGATTTCCTCCCTGAATTTTACTCGCTGAAAAGGATTGGTTTCCCTGTACGACCGCTGATCTTTTGTCATATCAGAATAATTATAACCACTGTATAAATAAAAGAGAAGATTGAGGCCGTCTTTAGTAAGTTCCATTTTCCCGGAATCAGCTACCGTAACATTGATATTGCCTTTTCTGTCGCGGTGGTCGTATATCATTACATCCCGGACCACATTTCCTTCCTTTTCTTTTTTTCCCACGCGGATGACAAAACCATCCAATCCGTTATAAAATATTCCTTCTTTAATATCAAGTGCGAGTTTTTGTTCCCGAACATCGTACAATAAGGATTTAAATTTAAGATTGGCGATGGGCAATACATTATTGGAAAAATAAAATGCGATCACACTGATAACGATGGAAAGAAAAATCAAGGGCATCATGATTTTTCTCAGTGAGATTCCTGCAGCTTTCATAGCAACCAATTCGTAATGTTCTCCCAGGTTTCCAAACGTCATCAGCGACGAAAGCAGGATAGCTAGTGGTAGAGCAAGCGGCACAAACGTGGAAGAGGCATAAAACAGCAACTTGGCTATGACATACCATTCAAGCCCTTTACCAACAAGGTCGTCGATGTATTTCCATAAAAATTGCATCAGCAAAATAAACAATGCAATAAAAAAGGTCATTACCAACGGACCCAGGTACGATCGCATTATCAGCCAATAGATCTTTTTCAAATGATTACCTTGTTAAGATTGCAGCAAAGATAGTGAGTTTCATCAGAATACGATTACTGTTATGTCTCCGGGGCTCAAACTGCATCAACTTCAAAATAAATATGTTATTAATTCATAACGAATAAGTTTCATACTTATGACAGGTATCCGTTAAATTGATAAAAATAACAATGGTTATTATTTTATATGAATTGAGAGCCAGTGTATTTTTAGTTTTACCTTTGGACTTTGATTAATCAAATTCATGCAACTGATAAAAGTTACTGATAGACGTACAGCCAAAGAATTTTTAAAGACTGCACGCATTCTATACAAAGATGATAAAAACTGGATTTGCCCACTTGATTCAATTATCGATTCAATATTCGATCCGAAAAAAAATAACTATTATAATGAAGGTGAAGCCATTCGTTGGATTCTGAAGGATGACAAGGGTAGGCTTGTCGGACGTGTAGCCGCATTTTATCACCGGTTAAGGGCTTATAAATATGATCCTCCAGCCGGCGGGATGGGGTTTTTTGAGTGCATCAATGACAGGGATGCGGCTTTTCAGCTTTTTGATGCATGTCAGGAGTGGCTTACCGAAAAAGGCATGGGTGCGATGGATGGCCCTGTTAACTTTGGTGAAAATGACAACTTCACCGGTTTGCTGGTAGAAGGTTTTACACCACCTGCTTTTGGTATGAATTACAACCATGCTTACTATAAACAGTTGTTTGAGGATTATGGATTCAGGCCGTTTTTTGAACAGGAATCGAAACACCTGAATCTCAGAAAGCCCTTTCCCGAACGGTTCTGGAAAATCGCCGAATGGGTTTTACGCAAACCAGGATATACATTTGAACACATCCGGAAAAAGGATATTGATAAATTTGCTGCCGATATTGTTGAAATATACAATAAAGCATGGGTGTACCATGAACATTTCGCGCCTCTCGATATAGCCAAAGTTAAAAAGGGTTTCCAGGAAGCCAGGCAGATTTTAATAGAAGAATTTATCTGGTTTGTTTATCATGATGGTCAACCCATTGCGCTTTTAGTCATGCTGCCTGATATGAACAGGATATTACAGAAATTTAAGGGTAGAATGACACTTCGAAATAAAATCCTTTTTTATTTCCTGAAAAACAGCAAACGTATCAACCGGGCCCGGATAACCATCATGGGTGTGATACCGAAATTTCAGGGTATTGGTATCGAATCGGCGATTTTCTGGCATTTAAGAAAACCTGTTTTTATAAAAAGGCCCCATTATAAGGAACTCGAAATATCGTGGGTAGGTGATTTCAATCCAAAGATGAAAGCAACCCTTGAGGCCCTAGGAGCGGATCCCGGGAAAATCCATATTACCTACCGGAAATTTTTCGAAAATCAGCATGAATTTAAGAAAGCATCGGATATTCCTTCCAATAAACTTCAGCGCAAAACCAATTTAAAACCTCCTACCGATAACTGACAAAACTTAACCTTTAACTTTTTTTAATTGCGGAATAGATATTTTTTTTAATAAATTTGTCCACTTTTTAAAAAAGGCATGAGAAGCTTATTACTTTAGCGGGATAATTAATTTTGAAACTTTAAATAAAATATGATCATGAGAAAACTTTTCCTTTTTAGTTTAATGTTAGCTTTGGGAATTTCTGGCTTCAGCCAGAATAAAGCTGTTGTTTCGAAGACACTGCGTAATCAGGCAGCTTTGAATGCAAAACCCACAACTGAAACGATGAATTTCAGTCAGGAAGCCTTACCTGCAAATAAGGCAGTATGGCCTCCGGATGAAGCGCTGACCGGAACTACTTATTACGATAATCAAAGCAATTCAAGCATGCAAAAAAGAATGGCTGCTTTCAGTGATGGTACTATCGGGGCTACCTTTACATATGGCACTGATTATCCAAATTTCCCCGAACGTGGAACAGGTTATAATTACTTTGATGGTAATAGTTGGGGTCCTGTACCAACTGCACGTATTGAAAGTGACCGTACAGGTTGGCCTGCTTATGCTCCCTGGGGTGAAAACGGAGAAATCGTTGTATCACATTATTCAGGTGCTTCAGTAGGAGGTTTGGCTATTGTTAGCAGGGCCACAAAAGGTACGGGATCCTGGACTGAGAATGTATTGCATGGTCCCGAACCGCTTGCAGAATTATTATGGCCAAGATGTGCTACTGGTGGAGTAAACAATTCTGTTCTTCATGTATTTTCAATTACGATGCCGGTTGCAAATGGTGGTGTAGTATACCAGGGAATGGACGGTGCACCTATCTATTCAAGATCCAGCGATGGGGGTGCTACTTGGGACGTTGAAGGTTACCTTCCCGATGAAATGAACTCCAATTATTACAATGCATTTAGCGGCGATACTTATGAAATCGCAGCTCAAGGTGATAATGTGGCCATTCTCTGGGGAGATAATTTTTCCGATCTCGGTCTCTTGAAATCTACCGATGGTGGTGATACATGGACCAAGACACTGATCTGGACATGTCCTTATCCTTTATGGGTTACCGGTACACCAACCGACACATTTTATTGTCCTGATGGTGCTCATGACCTTGCCTTCGACCAAAATGGCATGGTTCACGTAGTATTCGGAATCAACAGGGCGTATGCTGATGCAGCCGGAACATACTGGTTCCCGCTCGTTGGCGGATTGGGATACTGGAATGAAAACAGGCCGGTATTTTCCAATGACCTGAATTCTTTGAATCCTTATGGAGAAGCAGGAACAGAACTTGTTGACGACTACAGCCTGATCGGATATTCGCAAGATATCAATGGAAACGGTACCTGGGATATTCTTGGTGATGTAGGAACTTATTATCTTGGTGTGTGCAGTATGCCGCAAATTACCATCGACGCACAGAATCGTATTTTTGTTGTCGAGGCAGATGTGACTGAAACCTATAACAACGGCACACAGGATTACCGTCATTTATGGGAGCGTACTTCACTCGATCTGGGTGAAACATGGGGTGAATTCTATGACCTCACTTCCGACCTGATCCACATTTTTGACGAATGCGTGTATCCTTCGGCTTCTGTAGCATCCGACGATTATATTTACCTCGTTTATATGAAAGATAACGAACCCGGGCTGGCGATCAGAGGAGACCTGGATCCTTACGGTGAAAATGACATTCAGTTTATGAAAGTTAACAAAGCGGATATTGTCGGCATCGAAAAGAATGAAACATTCAGTGATTATGATGTAAGTCAGAATGCACCGAATCCGTGCCATAGTACTTCTATAGTGAATGTGAATGTCAGGAAAACAGGCAATCTTTCACTGGAAGTAACAAATATGACAGGACAGCGTGTTTATGCCGTTGATGCAGGACTTGCACAGCCGGGAATGAACACCCTTACAATCGATGCAAGCAAACTGAGCTCTGGTATTTATTTCTATACCGTAAAATCAGGTGAAACGTCGGTTACCAAAAAGATGATTGTAGAATAATCTTAGAAATTAATAAATCTCACACCCCTGATGATTAATTTTGTCAGGGGTTTTTTTGCATACATCAATTCGTCCACAGTCTGATTTAAACCGACCTTTTACTGGTTTGCTGTTGGATATTTTTTTAATTTTGCCTATTCTTACATTTTTTAATATCAGCAAATGAAAGACAAACCAAAGATTTAATAATTTAAAAACATTAAACTATGAAAAATCTACTTTTAAATTTTCTTATTGTAATTATTGCACTGCCGGGATTTACGCAAAAACGGCCGGAATTTTCAAAAGAATGGCGTAATTATGCGGTGAAAAATACGCAACAAATTGAGCAAAATAGTGATGTTAGTAAAAACGCTTCCGCTTCCTTCCTATAAGTCAAGCCCGAATGTTGAGGAACAGGAAATCGGAGGTACCCGTTACGACCTTCAGTCAAATTCCTCCTGCCAGAACCGGCTTGTTTATTATCCGGATGGAACGATCGGCGCAACATGGACAATGGGATTCGATGATCCGAATTTTGCTGATCGGGGCACAGGTTACAATTATTTCGATGGAAATAACTGGGGAACCAATCCGACTTCACGGATCGAATCCATCCGGACAGGATGGCCATCCTATGCCCCATACGGCAATAATGGTGAACTTGTAGTTTCGCATGATTTCGCAGCCGGAACACTTTTGTACCTGACAAGAACCGAAAAAGGAACAGGCTCCTGGTCGGAAAATGTATTGGCCGGACCAGCATCTCAGAAAATATCATGGCCACGGGCAATAACTTCCGGAGTAAATAATAGTGTAATGCAGGTTCTTTCCATTACCTGGCCTGTTGCTAACGGAGGCACTGTTTATGAAGGTCTGGATGGAGCTTTGCTTTATTCACGCTCATCAGACGGTGGAACGACCTGGGACCCTGAAAACATGATACTCGATGGTCTGGATGCTAATTATTTTTATGGCATTACTGCTGATGATTACGATTGGGCTGTACAGGGTGACAACATAGCCTTTGTTGTCGGAACGTCATGGACCGACCTGGTTTTGATGAAATCAACAGATAATGGTGATTCCTGGAATAAAACCGTGATCTGGGAGAATCCTTATCCTCTCTATAATATAGCCACACCGACACCAACTGACACTTTTTATTGCGCCGACGGAGACCATCACCTTGCTTTTGATAATACTGGAATGGTACATGTTGTATTCGGGATTAACAGAGCTGTGGCAGATGCTGCAGGAACATACTGGTTTCCTCTCGTTGACGGTTTAGGCTACTGGAATGAAAGCAGACCGACCTTTTCGAATAACATGAATGCTTTAAATCCCTATGGCGAAGCAGGCACCGAACTAGTTGATAATTACAGCCTGATTGGCTGGTCACAGGATATCAATGGTAACGGCACCTGGGATATTCTGGGAAGTGTTGGATCATATTATGTTGGAGCCTCAAGCATGCCCCAGATAACAATCGACAATCAGAATCATATTTTTGTAGTTTATGCTTCGGTGACAGAATCCTATAATAATGGAACACAGGATTACCGACACCTGTGGGAGCGTACCTCCCTCGATCTGGGTGATAACTGGGGTGATTTTATCGACCTGGATGCTGACCTGATACATATCTTCGATGAATGTGTATTTCCTTCGATCGCTTCTGCAAGTGATGATTACATTTACCTGATTTACCAAACCGATAATGAACCCGGACTTGCTGTCAGAGGCGATTTGGATCCTTATGGTGATAATAAAATACAGTTTATGAAAGTTGACAAGGCAGACCTGGTAGGGATCAACGAACAGAAAGTTTTCGACGAGGGAGATGTTAGCCAGAATTCACCGAATCCTTTCAGCGGTTCATCCAAAATTAATGTGAATTTACACCGTGCTGCCAATCTCTCACTCAAAGTGACAAATACAATGGGACAAACCGTTTATTTGCTTGATGGCAGACTGGGGCAGCCTGGTATGAACACACTTACTATCGATGGAAGTAAATTAAGTACAGGAGTATATTTCTATACAGTGAAAGCCGGTGATCAGACGGTGACCAAAAAAATGATCGTTGAATAAATTGATTTCCTACTAGCTAATAATTTACAGCGCCGGCCTTGAAACCGGCGCTTTTTTTATTGTCAAATTTATTCCAGTCTGAATTTATGCTGGAATAATTCTTTTCAAAACTGAAACCAAAAGTTCAATTGTAGTTGAGTTCTGCAAAAGAATCCATTTTCTGAAACAACTATTTGTTCTAATTTCCGAACGTTCTCACCGATTTTTTCGTTTAAAAGTTAAAGCCTTTTTTAAAATTGCAGATGAGTAATACGACAGGATAAAAATGGATAAAATAAAAATCACCGAAACACCACGTGATGCCATGCAGGGGCTAGAACAATTTATTCCCACAACAGATAAAGCTCGATACATCAATGAACTGCTCAGGGTTGGTTTCGATGTGATCGATTTCGGCAGTTTTGTTTCACCCAAAGCCATTCCGCAATTAGCCGATACAAGCGAAGTTTTGAAAAAGCTTGACCTATCGGATACCAATACAAAGCTTCTGGCTATTGTTGCGAATAAAAGAGGAGGAGAAGATGCTTCAAAATTCGACGAGATTAGTTATTTCGGATTTCCATTTTCCGTTTCATCTGTATTTCTGAAAAAAAATATCAATGCTACGGGTGAAACTGCTCTAAGTAAAATTGAAGAAATCCTTGAAATATGCCTCCATAAAAATAAGGAACTGGTCGTTTATATTTCCATGGCTTTCGGTAATCCTTATGGGGATCAATGGAATCCGCAGATTGTAGCCGGCTGGGTCGAACGGTTGCACAACATTGGTGTGAATATAATATCGCTTTCCGATACGATCGGTATCTCTACAAAAAAGAATATAGCCGAATTGTTTTCATTGGTGATACCTGAATTCCCGCAAGTTGAATTCGGGTTTCATCTGCATTCGACCAAAAGACATTGGTACAAAAAGATAGATGCTGCCTATCTGAACGGTTGCCGGTGGTTCGATACGGTAATCAATGGAATTGGTGGTTGTCCGATGGCAGAAAACCAGTTGGTAGGAAATCTGAAGACAAGCAACCTTCTTGAATATTTTGAAATCAACAATATTTCGGTTGACATCAACGAAGAGGCTTTCGACAAAGCCTATGAAATGGCACATGACATTTTTCCGCAATAGGATTTCTCCCTGCAAAGAGACTTTGAGTGTTCGTTGATTATATAATCGGACTTTTTCTATTATTTTACCTATTTTCGTCAGATAAAATATCCCCTGATGAAAAAAATCCAGCTTCACTGGCAAATACTGATCGGTTTGATTTTGGGCATTCTTTATGGAATGTTTTTTCCGGATAAAGTCAGTTACATAAGCTGGATGGGTGATATTTTTCTGAGGGCGTTAAAAATGGTGATCGTCCCTTTGATTCTGAGTTCCATCATTTCGGGTGTCACCAATATCGGGTCATCCCAAAACCTGGGAAGGCTTAGCCTGAAAACACTGACATACTATTTATCTACCAGTACACTTGCCATTTTTACGGGATTGTTATTTGTAAATGTGATACAACCGGGCGTCGGTGCAGATTTGGGTTTCAGTCAGCAGGTGGAGGGTTTGGATATTTCCGAAGGCTCGTTTGCCCAGACTTTGATCAAAATCATTCCCAGCAATATTTTTGAAGCCTTTGCACAGGGAAAGATGTTATCCATCATTTTCTTTGCCGTATTATTCGGGTTTTTTATCACAAAAATCAACCCGGCACCCGGTAAATTTCTTACCGATCTTTTTGATTCCGTTTTTGAAGTAATGATGAAGATCACCCTCTTTGTGATCCGCTTTACACCCCTGGGTGTTTTTGGTATTGTGGCGGTACAGATCAGTCAGTCGGAAAATATTGCAGCGCTGGCTGCACGGATGGGAATCTATATGGCTACGGTAATGTTTGCGTTGATCGTTCATGCATTTATTACATTGCCATTACTGGTCCGGTTCATTGGAAAGGTTAATCCGATAAAACATTTAAAGGCTGTGACCACACCTTTGCTAACAGCTTTTTCAACCTCTTCATCAAGTGCCACCCTCCCACTGACCATGGAAGCTGTTGAATTCAATGATGGTGTATCGAATAAGATAACCAGCTTTACATTACCACTGGGGGCAACCATCAATATGGATGGAACAGCCCTTTATGAATGTGTTGCCGCCATGTTCATCGCACAAGCCTATGGCGTGGAACTGAACTTCGGCCAACAGGTGATCGTCGTTTTTACTTCGTTGCTGGCATCCATCGGTGCTGCAGGAATTCCGATGGCAGGTCTCGTTATGATTACGGTTGTTTTAACGGCTGTTGGTCTTCCACTTGAAGGAGTGGGGTTGATCCTGGCTGTCGACAGAATCCTCGACATGTTCCGTACTTCAGTAAATGTTTGGAGCGATAGCTGCGGCTCCGTCATCATCGCCAAATCGGAAGGGGAAGTTTTGAAGGTTTGATTTCAGAATACAAATTATAAATAATATATGAACTTTAAGCGTGGACAATTAAAGCAGCTGAAAGATAGATAATTTAAGTTGGAAGGAATGAAAGTAGTTACAATGTCAAGAGTAATCAATAATACACCACTTCACAATCGGGCCTGCTTTCTTTGAATTTCTCTACATTTTTAGAGGAAATGCGGGTGTTGAAGCATTTTATTTGTTTCAGGGCAGGAAGGTCTTCGAGGTCCCTCAATGATCTGATGGAAGTATTGTTCAGTTCTATTTCTTTAAGATTTGTGAGGGTTTTTACAGGCTTCAGCGAACGAACCTGCGTGCCGGAACAATTCAGGGACGTTAAGTTTGTCAATACTGAAATTGGATCAAGCTCGCTCACCGGCGTATTTTCAATGTTGATCTGCACAAGTTTCGCAAGTCCGCTTAATGGAGTAAGGTCGGTAACAGGACTTTGTGTACAGCGAAAATTTCTTAGCTCATGTAGTTCTGCTACAGGCTGTAAGCTGCTGATCGGTGTACTGTTGATCTGCAATGCCGTTAATCCTTGCAGCATTGTCACCGGAGCAAGATCTTTTATTTGATTGTTGTTGATGATTGCGAGCGAATCAAGGAAAAGGATTTTATGAAGCTGAACATTTGTTGGAGGCTGATCCACTTTAAAGATACCGGAAAAGAGATTCTTCCATGTCTGTGACAATGCCTGCCACCAAATGCCCAGTTCATGCGATTTATAAATTACGAGGCAACCGGGATTCACATTTCTGAATTCAAATGCCTCCTTGTCGGTTATCCCGGAACTGTCGGCATCGACCAATTTGAGGTTTTTAAGATTTTCAAGGGGCTTCAAAGACGTCACCATCGTATTTGAAATATTTAGCTCCCTAAGCTGACTCAATTTTTTGCAAAACCCAAGGTCTTTTACCCGGGTATTTGAAAGGTCGAGCGTTTCCAAAACAATATCCTCTCCCACCGGACTGAAATCGCTGACAATCACTCCCGACAGATTCAGCGATTTTAAATTATACAATCGTTTGATCGGATCAAGTGTTGTAATCTCTTTATTTCCGGATATATCGAGCTTTTCGAGATTCAGGACAGAATGAAGCTCCTCTTTCGTTGGATTGTCCCCAATCCCGGTCAACTTTTTTATGATTTCTTTCCAGGGCTGTTCGAGTTGTTTCCAGCGTTCCATCAGTTCTTCCGATTCAAAGATGACAAGACAACCGGGATGGTTCTTCATAAAACCGAGCGCTTCATCCTTCGAAATGCTTGTATTGTCGCAGTAAATTTTTTGAATACTTTTCAAGTCATTCAGCGATTTCAGCGTTTCTACACCGGTATTGCTGATCCTGAGAATTTTCAGATTTTTCAGCGTTGAAAGAGAATCAAGATTGACAACCGAAGTATTTTCACAATTCAGGTATTCAAGTTTGGTAAGGTCAGCTAAAGGGCTTAAATCCGAAATAAAATCACCGGAAAGATCAAGGTTGGTAAGGTTTTTCAGTTTTCCAATCGATTCGATATCCTGCACGGAAGTTTCGCTGCAATCGAATGCATCCAGATTAAGCAAGTTTTCGACAAAATAAAGTGTTGAAATCCGCAATCCGGCACAATTCAGCTTTTCAAGATTCGTAAGACCTGATATGGGTGACATGTCGGTAATGAGTGTATAGCTGCAATTGAGTTCCTTTATCGAAGATGCAAAATGAAGCGGTGAAATATCCTCAACCGGAGTATTTGAAAAATTAACGGATTCGAGATGATTCAAATTCCGGATCGGAAAAATGTTGCTGATCACCGTTCCGGAACAATCGATATCTTTGAGTTCACTCAGTTCATTGAGTGGGTCGAGATTTCGTATCTGCTGGTTGCCGGAGACATCCATTTTCTGCAGTTTAAGAATACTGCCGACCATTGAATAGATGATCTGCGTATCGAAATGAAGCGTATCGAAAGCCGTTGAACCGTTAGAAACAGTTGTCGCTTGTTCAGGAAGTGTGACATCATAACCGGTAGCCGCTGCCGTATCTGTTGTAGCCAACGGTTCTGCCCTGACTACAAAATTATCTCCGAAATAAGCAATATCAGACAGTTTTATGGTATCGTTTACCCTGGTATTACCAGCGAATATTTTCCTCCAAACAGCCGTAAGGTTGTTCCACCAGTTGCGGGCTTCTTCCCGCTCATTTAGTTTAGTCGTATAAATGCTGGCAATTTTCATGTCGTTGTTGGCCACATTGAGGTTTATTTCAATGTAGCGGATTTTTTTGGAACTTACGGTATCCCCTTCCACCGTGATCCCGTCCAGCATTCTGTTGATCGTTACGCGGAAATAACTGAGACCGTTACCAGTATCAAAATAAGAAATATCAGAAATGTCGAACCGGAACTTAACCTGCTTAAAGAAAAACTGAATGTCTTTCAGGTAAGCCTGCACATCCTTATGCAAAGGCACTTTCCGTTTATCATCAAGGTCGTCTTCGATCTGAACTTTATCGTCTTTAAAAATTTTAAGGTAACTGTTGTTGATAATGACCTCTTTTTCCTTATAGACTTCTTTGGGATCACCAAGAAAGTTCATCGTGCTTTCAAGGTATTTTACAAGATTGGTAACCTGAACTTTATATTGATCGATCTCCTGATTGGATGGTTTTTCCTTTTGCTGCGAAAAAGCTGCAATACGGGTCAGGAAAATCAAAACAAGAAGAATACCGGTTTGTATAAATTTTCTCAAGGCAGGTAAAATTTAATTAATTCGTCCTTTTCCTGAGGATCGATCCTGTAAAGCTTTGTAATGAGCCAGCCCGAATTGTATCCTGGACGATTTACATAGGATAGCTCAAAATACCAACCATCAACCTGAAAAAAATGAAATTTGATGGGGCCAACACTCTGGTAGACCATATTTCCCCGCTTCACTTCATAAAAAAGCAGGGTTAAATAATCGGGTTTAAACGACTTTCTGGCATAATACTCAACATATTTGTTATCCCTGAACACTTTGTAAATGTCCATAAAATCGAGCTCATGGCTCATTGGGTGAAGAAAAGATTTTTTAATTATATCGTGTTCACCTTTATAAAACATTTTCAGGAACTTATCGAAATAGACATTGGTCAAAACCCATTTCGAACCCAGGTTTTCATCTTCGAGCTCAAGAAAAAGAAGCAAATTTTCCTTATTTCCATAATAAGTAAACGTCGCCGGAACTTCGGCAAACCAGTTACCGCCATGAAACTCAAGATAAACCGGATGATCTTTATCGGAAACGCGTTCAATAAATTCCTTTTTCAGGTCCTTGTCGATAAACGGGCTTTGATTGTCGAACACCATGTTTAGATATGTCTTCCTGAAAGTCGTATCCCGGTATAGACTATCGCCCGGATAGTAACGGTTTCCATACCGGTCTTCCTCATTGTTAAACCGTCTGAAAAACTGATTGACCTGCTTGGTTTGAGCGTACAATGTACTTTCGTCGCCGGTGAGGTTTCCAAGATTATTTTGGGAAAACACCGGCACCGCTAATAAAACAACTAAACAAACAGCCAAAAATATTCGAATATTTTTCAACACGAATTTTTAAAATTAAATTAAAATTTACAGAAAATTGCGTTCCGATTTATAAAAAAGTAAAGATTTTCCTTTAAACGGAAAGCCATAACAGGCCTGATTCATAAGCCGGATTCTTTAAAAAGCGTGGCTATTCTCTCGATGTTTCCTTCACCCGGATGTCGCCCAGCAATACATCCCAGAATCCGATGAGTTTACCGGCTATCTGTGTTTCCTTGCGTTTCACATAAACCGTAATATCTTTCTTCGTCACATCCTGGTATATGAGTTCGCCTTCTTTGTCGTAGCCTGAAAATTTCTGGAAAACCGTTATGACACCGACATAGGTACCGTCAGGCTGGCGTTCAAGATCGCTCACGTATTCGATCTTATACCATTCAATATCAACCTTACTGTAATTCAACTGCATCAGCCTTTCGAGGTATTTACGTACCGGGAAGTAACTGATATCGGGATGGTAAAGCGAGGATACACCTACCTCCGCATCGTCCATAAATAATTCAACGGCCCGGTCGATCACTCTGTTGGCTTCCGAAAAATCGGTTTTTTTATCACCGATAAGACTGATATATTTGCTAAGGTCGCGGACTTTTTCGAGAGCGAGGCTGTCGATAGCCTGTTTTCTTTCGGGGCTGATGTTGTCTTGTGCAATGGCTGAAACTGCAAAAGAGGTTATAATGATCGCTATAAATGCTATTCTTGTTCTCATAATTTCCTATTTTTTGATTAATTCTAACTCGGTGATCTGTCCGTACTCATCCATTTTCACATCTTTGATCGTATTGGAATATTTTTTCTGATCTTTCAGGTAATTCAGGTATTTCTCGATGGTGGTCGGTTTGTCGTAATCCGTAATTCCTCCTGATTCGCTGATGATGATCAGAACCGGAACATCCTTGTTTGAAAAAAGCTTCATGGCTTCGCTGATTTTTGCATTTGCCGTGGCAACATCCTTAGAACCGGCAATTTGATGGAAATAGTCATCAATATAATCGTAGGTACTCATCTTCTCTTCTTTTTTCTTTTTTGCCTGTTCTTCCATATCCTTCTTTTTCTGCATTTCCTTTAAATTGGCAATCTTGGCTTCCACCTTCATGATCAGGTCATTTACTTCAGGATCGTTTAGATTTTCTGATTTGATAGTATTGAGCCTCCGTTCCATTTCCGAAACCGGCATGGTACCGTTATCATCCAGAATGGCCTGTAATTCTGCTTTTGCTTTGGCCACTTTCTCAGCATATTCTTTAGCCGCAGCTTCCTGCGCCAGTTTTTTCTTGTTCTTGCATCCACCTGCACTGAAAGCGATTCCCGTAATCAGAAGCAGAAAGAATAACTTGGGAATTACCCTTGTTGCATAATAACTTCTCATAATATTTTCGTTTTAATTGATTAATTAACTGATTGAACTTCTAATTCGATAGTACAACGAACGAAGTGCTGTAATTTTTATATTCATCGCAAAGTTATTTAATTTTAGTGCCTGATTTTTCGATGATAAAAAAACATATCAACATACCGATTTTCATACCCGAACTGGCTTGCCCGTTTCAATGCATCTATTGCAACCAGCGAAAAATATCAGGACAATTTAAGGTACCTAAACCCAAAGAAATTAACAGGATCATTGATGAATACTTGTCCACTGTCTTTACATATGGTACAGATGTTGAAGTTGCTTTTTTCGGCGGGAGTTTCACAGGTCTGGATCTCAAGGACCAGGAAAAATACCTGAAGCAGGTACAACCCTATATTGCCAACGGCAGAATCTCAGGAATCAGAGTATCCACAAGGCCTGATTACATAAATAGTGAAATCTTAGCCCTGCTAAAAGCATATCATGTAAGAACCCTCGAACTGGGTGCGCAATCGATGGATGATAACGTACTTAAACTTTCAAAACGTGGCCATACGGCGGAAGATACGGTGAATGCAAGCAGTCTTATCAGTGAAGCAGGTTTTTCACTTGGACTGCAAATGATGATAGGATTACCCGGCGATACGCTTGAAAAGTCAGTGTTCACAGCAAATGAGATCATCCGGCTGGGAGCAGATAATACACGTATCTATCCGGCTCTTGTTATCAGAGAGACAAAGCTGGAAGAATTGTATTATCAAAAAAAGTATATGCCATTGACGTTGGATGAGGCAGTTCACTGGACACAGAAACTTCTGAAAATTTTTAATGCAGGAAACGTAACAGTCCTCCGTATCGGGCTTCATCCTTCCGAAGGCTTGTTATCAGGAAAAGACCTTGTTGCCGGTCCGTTTCATCCGTCATTCCGTGAATTAGTGCTCACGGAAATTTGGTCGGAGTTGTTTCAACCACTAACGAAACTAAGCGGAAAAAGAATTGAAATAAATGTCGCTCCTGATCAAGTGAACTATGCCGTTGGTTATCATGGCAAAAACAAAAAGTCGTTATACAAATATTATAATAACATCCGATTTAACGCTGATCCTGATTTAACCAAAATGGAATTCACATTTACTTGCAATGATTGAAATATCAGTCCTGATTTGACAATTTATCTGGCCACAGTCATTTTTTTCGTTCCGACAATTTCATTCCCGGATCGTAACTGATAAAAATAGGAACCAAAAGGCAATGCTCTTCTTTCTATAACAACACTGTATTCGCCAGCTGCTTGATACCGCAGTACCATCGCAACATGTCATGAATAAATTATCTGTATTGCTTTCTTAAATTTAAAAATCATCAAAATTCTTTTTTCGGACGGTCGGATTCATAATCTGTAGCCGACATTTCTGTAGCACGCTGAATTCCATTGGCTATTTCAGGAATGATGCCCATCCGGACATAAATGGGATGAACCTTTTCCCTCAATGCAGGAAGCTTTCTTGCAAAAACGATAGCACCCCCGATACAAGCGAGCCCCCCGATAAAAACTGTCCATTGTACACCAATCACTTGAGCCATCACACCTGCTATTAGGCTTCCCAGTGTAGAGGCACCCATGAATGCCATTGCATAAAAACTCATGACCCTTCCTCGCTTATCTTCATCGGCGAGGGTTTGCAGTAGTGTATTACTTGTTGCCATCTGCACCATCTGACCCAATCCGGTAAATAGCATTAAGAACAACGAAAGCAGTAAAATATTTGAGAGTGAGAAAGAACATAGACCCAGTCCCAGGATGATGACTGAAATGGGTATTAATTTACCAAGTCCGAGCACACTGTTTCGGGATGCAAGATATACAGCACCTACAAGAGCTCCGATACCTGTGCTCCCCATCAGAAATCCAAGGGCATCTGGTCCGCCGTGGAGGATATCTTTCGCGAATACCGGCATCAGAATAACATAAGGCATTCCCATCAGGCTCACTAAAGCAAGCATTAGCAAAAGCGCCCGGATGGGTGCAAATCCGGCAGCATATCTGAATCCTTCCTTCATTTCATACCATACTTTCTTTTTTTTATGCCGCGCAGGAACCTTATTTATTTTCATAGCAAGCAGAGACCAGATCACAGCAATATACGAAAGAGCATTAAGCAGAAAACACATTCCTTCACCGAAAACAGCGATCAGAATACCGGCCAATGATGGTCCGATTAACCTCGCCCCGTTAAACATCGATGAATTAAGTGCAATGGCATTCCCTAAATCGTTCTTATCCTCCACCATCTGGATCATGAACGACTGCCGGGTAGGAATATCAAACCCGTTTATCATTCCCAATAAAACACTTAGGGCAATGATTTGCCAGATATGAATACTGCCGGTAAGTACAAGGATTGCGAGTATCAGAGCCTGAACCATAGCTGTCGCTTGTGTGATGATCAAAACTTTATGGCGGTTCAGCCTGTCGGCCATTACACCGGCATAGGGTGCCAGGAAAAAGGAAGCGATCTGACCTGAAAAACCGACAACACCGAGCAAAAATGGCGAATTTGTCATCCGGTAAACGAGCCAGCTCAAAGCCATACGTTGCATCCAGGTGCCGACCAGCGAAATACTCTGTCCCATAAAAAACAGGCTGAAATTCCGGTGGTGTAAAGCCCGGATCATGGTCCTGAATTTGCTTATGTTAAAGTTTAACTGCATCTCTATTAAGTATTCGCTTTCCTAATGTTCAAGTCACATGTTTTTTAACAATATGAACGCACAAAGTTAAAGGAAGAAAAAAATAAAATCTATATTCGTCAGTCAAATGACTTTGTCTGGAATAATCTCAGTGTGACGGAAATTTAAAATAGGCATCGTTTTTAATATCTCCTATTTCAACAGTAAGCTGCAAATCCGGATTGTCTCCCCGCTTTAAAAAAGAATTTTCCAACTCTCTGAGCAATGTTTTCCCTAAATCGGATTTCATTTTACTGGTTCTGCCTTCGAGCATTTTCACTTCAAGGTGAACAAACGCACCAGCAGGTTCGCCTTCTCCTATAAAGTATTCAGAACATCCTATTGCACGGCTTTTGCAATTATTTATTTCAATATTCGCTATCCTGTTCATTATCCTGTGAATAGCTGAGAAAAGTGTCTTAAAATCAGGTGGCTTGATATTTTCGGAATACTGTAAGTTTATATGCGGCATAATTTTGTTGATTTTAAATGATAACAGGTTGTAAAATTCCGGAAAAAGTTTTATTAATTTGTAATTCTTCAGGTCATATTTAAATTCAAAAAATAAATGTTTTGTATTACCGATACCCGGATACCTAAAGAGGCTAAGAAAAACCTTCAAAAATATGCAGAAGTAATTCCTTTTTCCACAGAAGGAATTGCATATGAATCGATTTCAGGCCATCCTGATATTTTTTTTGCACAGGTTGATGGCAAGCTGATTGTCGCTCCGAATCTTCCGGTAATTTTCAAAAATATTCTGGCAAAAAATTCAATCCCTTTCATGGAAGGGGAATTGCCTGTAGGCTCAAAGTATCCTTTAACAGCCCGCTATAATGTCACAGGAACGCATAACTATCTGATCCATAACTTCAGGTATACCGACTCGGTAATAACAACTACGAACGATGATCTTGATCTGATCCATGTCAGCCAGGGTTATGTCCGCTGTAATATGCTTCCACTTAAAAATAATCAATTCATTACTTCGGACAAAGAGATTTCAAAGGTTTTGCAAGCTTATAAACTTAAATCCTTGCTTGTTGATGCGGATGACATTCAGCTTCCGGGACATAATCATGGATTTTTTGGCGGATGCTGCGGAATAACAGGTGACAAAGTATTTATAATTGGAAACCTGTCAAAATTTAAAGACGGGGGAAAGGTAAAAAACTTGCTGATGCATCTTCATTACAAAATCGTAGAATTGTACGACGGGCCTTTGTTTGATGGTGGGAGCCTGGTCTTTATCGATAAATAACATTCGCTTCTAATTAATTTGAACCTTCAAAACCAAGTCGTCGTAAAATATTTTCAACTTTTCCAATTAATTCATTTGTATTTTTTGTTTGGGAAAGTTCCTCATGTTGAGCCTCAAAAATTTCACCCAGTAATTCGATTTTTGAAGCGAGGAATCTCATTTTGTTTTCAAGAATACGCTCGTCCAGCGTTTCCCAATAACCACCCTCATCAAGGACTTCAAGATTCTTGATAAAAACATTTTTCAGATACTTGAGAAGTTTTATTACCGCAATGTGAATTTCGATGGGCGCAAATTGTGTTTTGATACTTACATAGTAAACATATTTTTGGGAGAAATCATCAAACATCAAAATTGCAGGGTTGATTAAACTGCCCTTAGGGTTAAATATAAACGAAAGCGTTTCTGATTTTTCATGTGGTCTTATTATGATACCTTTATAACATTTCTCCGATTTGTTAACGTCGATTATTTTTGATTTCCAATTCAGTTCATTTGAAATATCAGATAACTCTTTGACCATACCATCAACCTGATCAATACTGTTAATCCTGCCTTTGAAATGAATTGTTATTCCCACTTAAAACCGAATAAGTCAGTAAGATGATTTTATTTATTCCTAATTTCGCTGCAAAAATAGTACAACAAAAATAACAAAATCATGCTTCGAACACATACTTGCGGAGAGCTTAATTTGCTTAATGTCAATGAAAATGTCACACTAGCCGGCTGGGTTCAAAAATCAAGAGATCTTGGCGGGATGACCTTTATCGATCTGCGTGATCGTTATGGGATTACCCAGCTTGTTTTCAACATGGAAACACGCCCTGACCTTTGTGAAAAAGCAAGGAAACTGGGAAGGGAATTCGTTATTCATGCCTCCGGTAAAGTAGCTGAACGAAGCAATAAAAATCCAAAAATGCCCACAGGTGAGATCGAGATTCTCGTCGATAAGCTTGAAGTGCTCAATTCATCGGCAACTCCTCCGTTTACAATTGAAGATAACTCGGACGGCGGTGATGAACTACGCATGAAATACCGTTATCTCGACCTTCGCAGAAACCCATTGAAAAAAAACATGGCACTTCGGCACAAGATGGCAATGGAAACAAGGAATTATCTCGATTCGCAGGGATTTTTCGAAATCGAAACTCCTTTCCTTATCAAATCCACACCCGAAGGTGCCCGTGATTTTGTCGTCCCTTCCCGAATGAATGAAGGCCAGTTTTATGCATTACCCCAGTCGCCCCAAACATTCAAACAAATATTGATGGTGGCTGGGTACGACCGCTATTTTCAGATTGTTCGTTGTTTCAGAGATGAAGATTTGCGGGCCGACCGACAACCCGAATTTACTCAGATCGACTGCGAAATGTCTTTCATTTCCCAGGAAGATATCTTAAATACATTTGAAGGAATGGCGAAACATCTTTTCAAAAATGTAAAAGGTTTGGAATTTGATAACTTTCCACGGATGTCATTCGATGAAGCCATGAAAACTTACGGAAGCGACAAGCCGGATCTCAGGTTCGGGATGAAATTCGTGGAATTGAATGATGCGGCTAAAGGAAAAGGATTCGGAGTGTTTGATGATGCTGAGCTTGTTGTTGGGATTTGTGCCGAAGGTTGTGCGGATTATTCCCGCAAGCAGCTCGATGAACTTACGGAATTTGTGAGGAAACCACAGATCGGTGCCAAAGGCCTGGTTTATATTAAGTACAACAACGATGGCACCGTTAAATCGACAATTGATAAATTTTTTGATGCAGAAACATTGGGAAGCTGGAAAATAAAATTTGGAGCGAAAGATAGCGATCTGGTTTTAATTCTTGCCGGTGAAAAAACAAAGACCCGAAAAGCTTTGAATGAATTAAGGCTCGAAATGGGTAGCCGTCTGGGATTAAGGGATACGAAAGTTTTCAAACCGATTTGGGTCACCGATTTCCCTTTGCTTGAATGGGACGAGGAAACAAATCGATTTTATGCCATGCACCATCCGTTCACTTCTCCCAAACCTGAAGATATTCCCTTACTTGAGACCGATCCGGGTAAAGTCAGAGCCAATGCCTATGATTTGGTGATCAATGGTGTGGAGATCGGCGGGGGTTCCATCCGTATCCATAGTAAAGAATTGCAGAAAAAAATGTTCCGTGTTCTCGGATTCACTGACGAAGAGGCACAAAATCAATTTGGCTTCCTGATGAATGCTTTCGAATACGGCGCTCCACCCCATGGTGGTATTGCGCTTGGCTTTGATCGTTTAGTCGCTTTGTTCGGTGGCTCCGATTCCATCCGTGATTTTATTGCTTTCCCGAAAAACAATGCCGGAAGGGATGTGATGATCGATTCACCTTCGGAAATTTCTCAAATGCAGTTGGATGAATTAAAGTTGAAGATCATAAAATAAGGCTGACCTCAATAACTAACTGATGTGATACAGATTCATGTAACAAAAGTGCAACCAACAAATTTGTTAGTTGCATTTTTGTTAGTCAAGTCCTCATTTACCAAATAATTTCAGAAAATGATTCTTTCAGATAAACGTTAATTTTGCAATCTTTTTTATCTTTAATAGAAAATGACTGCATCTGAAATAGAAATAATGTCCCCCGTCGGTTCATACGAATCGTTGATGGCTGCCATTCAGGGAGGTGCCAATTCGGTCTATTTTGGAATCGGACATTTGAATATGCGGTCGAAATCGAGCCAGAATTTCACCCTCGATGATCTGGGGAAAATCTCGAAAATTGCAAAGAGCCATAACCTCAGGACCTATATAACACTCAATACAGTGATTTTCGATGATGAAATCGAAGAGGTTCAAAATATCGTTGACGCAGCCAGGAAAAATCAGATTACAGCCATCATCGCTTCCGATCAGTCGGTTATTCAATATGCAAATTCAGTTGGAATGGAAGTACACATGAGTACCCAAACCAACATTACAAACATTGCTGCTGTCAACTACTGGTCACAGTTTGCCGACGTGATGGTGACGGCACGTGAGCTGAATCTTGATCAGGTAAGGGCAATCATTCAAAAAATCGAAGAACAGCAGATCAAAGGGCCATCAGGTAAACTTGTGCAAATCGAAGTATTTGCCCACGGCGCACTTTGCATGGCGGTTTCCGGGAAATGCTACCTGAGTCTCGATAATCTCAATTCCTCTGCGAATCGTGGTGAATGTCTGCAGCAATGCCGCCGGCCCTATCATGTAACCGATGATGATGGAATTGAGCTGGTTGTTGATAATGAATATATCATGTCGCCTAAAGACTTGAAAACACTCGATTTTTTAGATAAAATTCTTGATGCTGGTGTACGTGTTTTAAAAATTGAGGGTCGCGGACGTTCTGCTGATTATGTTAAAACCGTGACCCGGGTATACAGGGACGCAGTCAATGCCTGGTTCGAAGGAAACTTTACGAAGGACAAACTTGAAACCTGGAATATGAAACTTGGAACCGTTTACAACCGCAGTTTTTGGGATGGCTATTACCTCGGCCGGAAGATGGGTGAATGGACCGAGCAATACGGTTCGCAGGCGACCAAACGAAAAATTTATGTCGGCAAAGTCACCAACTTTTTCACTAATTTGAATGTGGCCGAGATCAAAATGGAAACCCAGGATCTGAATGTCGGGGATGAAATAAAAATAATTGGCCCTACAACGGGTGTTTATGAAGACCATGTGTCGGAGATCAGAGTAGAATTAAAACCGGTGGAGAAAACCGTTAAAGGTGAAGATTGTTCTATTCCTGTAAAAGATCTGGTACGAAGAGGAGATAAAGTTTATAAGATCGTGGATAAGAAATTTGAAAATTAATTTTGTTTTATTCATTAGTAATGAATAAATTTGTGCATTACTAATGAATAAATTTGTTTAACATGCTTTTGTCATCTGATCTTAAGTTAATTATAGACTCTCAATTAGCGTCCATTCGAATCCCTGAAAATCTGGTGGTGAGATCTCTACGGGATGAGATTGATCCATTCATACCTTTTGCCATTGTCCTTTCCGGTATTCGGAGAAGCGGTAAAAGCACTTTGTTGTTTCAATTGCTGAATAAATTCGGAAGCTTAAATTACCTGAATTTTGAGGACCTGCGTCTGGTGAATTTTGAGATCAGCGATTTTGAACGAGTTGAAAAAATATTTGAAGAAAGAGAAAAAAAATCTGATCTTTATTTTTTTGATGAAATCCAGAATGTAGACAAATGGGAAATGTATATACGCTCGCTAATCGATCGGAATAAACATGTGATCCTTACCGGATCCAATTCATCATTGCTTAGCAGGGAAATGGGTTCACGACTGACAGGCAGACACCTGAGATATGAATTGTTTCCTTTTTCCTACGTTGAATTTTTGACATTTACGGACAAAACTGCTTCAACAGAGTCGCTGAATCAATATATCGAAACAGGCGGATTTCCCGAGTTCATCCGAATCGACCGGATACAGATTCTTCAGCAATTACTTAATGATATTCTGAACCGTGACATAGCTGTCAGAAATAATATCCGGAATGTAAAACAACTGAATGAACTCATTCTTTTTTTGCTTACTAATACGGGAAAACCATTTTCACTGAACAGTTTGCAGAAAAGTTTTCAATTCGGATCAGTCAACACTGTGAAGGATTTTATTGCCTATTTTGAAGATTCGTACCTGGTTTTTACAATCCCGAAATTTGCCTGGTCGCTGAAAAAACAATCAACAAACGCGAAAAAAATTTATGCCATTGATACCGGAATGATCAAAGTGAATACCACACGGTTTTCTGAAGACAGGGGAAGATTACTTGAAAATATTGTATTTCTGCACCTTCGAAGAAAATATTCGTCAATCTTTTATTTTAAGGAAAAAAACGAATGCGATTTTGTTGTGTATGAGAAAGACAAAATAACAAAAGCCATCCAGGTATGTTATGAATTGAATGATGGCAACCTGAAACGAGAGGTCGCTGGTTGTAAAGAAGTCATGCAGATGTTTGGCCTTCAGGAAGCATCGATTATTACGTTCGACCAGGAAGATACGATCACGGAAGGTGAATCAAAGATAAACATCGAACCGGCCTGGAAATGGCTGAACAAAAAAACTTTATGATATTGATTTAAGAGCGAAATTGAATTTTTCATTTTGAAATGACAAACTACTTCAACCTCCATACCCACAGCCACTTTTGCGATGGCAAAGAAGCACCCGAAGAATATGTAAAACGGGCCATTGATCTGGGATTTCATACCCTTGGATTTTCGAGTCATGCACCGGTGCCTTTTGAAAACACATTTGCCATCAGGGAAGAGCGACTGGAGGAGTATTTCCAAACTATCCAGGGATTAAAGGACAAATATAAGAGCCTGATTCAGATTTTACTCTCACTGGAGATTGATTTCATTCCTGAGATTACGAAAGACTTTGCTGAATTTAAAAATGCCGGAAACCTGGACTACACCATCGGTGGAGTTCATCTGGTTCGGAATAAAGAAAAAAAAGAACTCTGGTTTATCGACGGCCCAAAGCATGAAACCTATGATGCAGGACTTCAAAAATTGTTTAACAGTAATATCCGTAAAGGTGTTGAAACCTACTATAATCAGGTTCTTGAAATGATATCAACTCAAAAACCGGATATTATCGCTCATATCGACAAGATCAAAATGCACAACAAGAACCGCTATTTTTCAGAAGAAGAAAACTGGTATAAAGATTTGGTTTGGAAAACCCTTAAATTCATTGCTTCCGAAACCAAATGTATCATTGAAGTAAACACACGCGGACTGTATAAAAAACGGACAGAAACTTATTTCCCTTCACCCGAAATTCTTGAACAAGTTCATCATCTGAAAATCCCCATTACATTAAACTCGGATGCGCATCATCCGGATGAACTGGATAAATATTTCGCGGAAGCGTTGGATATGTTGAAGGATATAGGTTATAAGGAGTTGGTTTGGTTCGAAGGAAAAAATAGAAAATTGCAAAAAATTTAATTGTCTACATTTTTCTATATTCCATCCTGCTATGCTCAATTCCGGCTTCAATGAAATGTCCATCTTTTTCAATAAATCCAACTCTTTTATAAAAATTCACCGCTTTTATCTGTGAGTGGAGGTATATTGGCTTATTTGAAGATTTTACATCGGCCAAAACTTCATTTAGTAAAATGGTTCCCAATCCTTTATTCCGGAATTCTTTCAGCATGGCGAACCTTTCCAGCTTAATTCCTTTGTCCGTTTCACGCCAGCGAGCCGTTGCTACTGGAACAGTATCGAGATAAAGAAGATAAAAATGGCTTTCTTCCTCGTGTTCGTATTCAAGCACAGGATCAACATTTTGTTCTTTTACAAAAACCTGCATTCGGATTCCATTGGAAATTTTCTGCAGTGCTTTATTCTCAACATCAAATCTTACAACTTTTATCATCAATTGTTCTGCTTTTATTGCAAAGATAGGTATTCATGACAGCTAATTACTGGATGCAAATTTAAAGAGAACTGTAAATTTTGCACTATTTAACAATGGTGTCCATCATGAAACTCCTAAAATTGCTAATTTCGCATAATTAATTCTATGGCAAAAGCTGAAGAAAAATATTACAAAAGGCGTTTACAAAGTTCGTATGTCACTACTGTTGTAAGTATTACCCTAGTTTTATTTATGCTGGGATTACTTGGTCTGATCATTCTTCATACAAAAAAATTATCGGATTATGTGAAAGAGAACATCGGTTTTTCAATCATTATGAAGGCCAATGTTAAAGAATCGGGGATCATCCAATTGCAAAAAATCCTTGACGCCACTGAATATGTAAAATCGACGAAATACATTACCAAAGAAGAAGCTGCAAAAGAATTTGAAAAAGAGCTGGGTGAAGATTTCACTAGTTTTCTGGGATACAATCCACTGTTGCCGACGATTGAAGTAAAATTTAAAGCCGATTATGCCAACAACGACAGCCTGACCATTATCAAAGATAAAATTCTGGCCAACAACAATGTCAAGGAAGTCTTTTACCAGGAATCGCTGGTGGATGTTGTAAATAAAAATGTGCGGCGGATCGGTATCATTATTTTGGGGTTCAGCGGAATGCTTTTAATAATTGCTTTCGCGCTAATCAATAACACCATCCGGTTGGCAGTTTATTCAAAACGGTTAATCATCCGGAGCATGCAGCTTGTAGGTGCTACCCGGCAGTTTATCAGCAGACCTTTTATTTGGGCCGGGATTTTTCAGGGCATCATCGCCGCACTGATCGCCATCATTCTTTTGTCGGGAATAATTTATATCTCACAACGCGAAATCCCGGAGCTGGTAGATTTGCAGGACATCAACCTGTTCCTATCATTATTTGGGATCGAGATACTGCTTGGCATCATTATTTCATGGCTTTCCAACTATTTTGCTGTGAGAAAATACATTCGTATAAAGTCTGATTATATTTATTATTGATGATATTATTATTATTTTTGGCGTTTTATAAAGCAATCCAATTATAAGAAAATGAAACAAAAAGAAGTTAAGAAGCCTTCTGGGGATGCAAAAAAGCAAAAGTTGGATGCGACCGGAACAACGGATTTTGCTTTTGGCAAACAAAGCTATAAATTGTTATACGTCGGTCTTGCATTGATTTTCGTGGGCTTTATTCTTATGATCGGTGGTGGTTCAGATGATCCGAAGGTATTCAGCTATAAAATATTTGATTTTAGAAGGCTTACTCTTGCACCTCTCCTGATTTTGACAGGTTATGTGGTAGAAATATTTGCGATCATGAAAAAAGCCAAAGATTGAACGATTAACCAAAAATTAAATTCAAAAACTTTCTTTTGTAAATTTGAGTGTACGGACAAGTTGATTTTTCTGATTTTTTAATTTAATACTGGTATTGTCCATGAATTGGTTTGAAGCGTTAATTATTTCAATTATCGAAGGCATCACCGAATTCCTTCCTATTTCGTCTACCGGTCACATGATCCTTGCAGAAGGCATTCTCGGAATGCAAAGCGATGAATTCGTAAAAATATTTATTATTAGTATTCAGTTTGGAGCCATTTTGTCTGTTATTGTTCTTTACTGGAAACGCTTTTTTCAAACACTGAATTTTTATTATAAGCTCTTTGTGGCTTTCCTGCCTGCTGCTGTCATTGGGTTGACGTTCAATAAATATATTGACATGCTTCTTGAAAATGTCATCGTCGTCGCTATCATGCTGATTATCGGAGGTGTTTTTCTGCTCTTTATCGATAAACTATTTAACAAACCATCAGAGGATCAATCCATCAGTTATTCATCTGCTTTCAAGATCGGATTATACCAGTGCCTGGCAATGATTCCTGGTACTTCGAGGGCTGCAGCGACAATTGTTGGAGGGATGTCACAAAAACTTACACGAAAGACCGCTGCTGAATTTTCATTTTTCCTGGCCGTACCGACCATGTTTGCAGCTTCCTGCCTGAAGCTTTATGAAAGCTATGAATACATTACGGCAGAAAATATAAAAATTTTACTGGTTGGAAATGTTATTGCATTTGTTGTTGCAATGATTGCAATCAAATCGTTTATTAACTATCTTGCCAAATATGGATTCAGGGTATTCGGCTATTACAGGATCGTAGTCGGTTTACTGATACTCATTTTTATTGCCTTTGGGTTCGATTTGACAATCAGTTGATGGAATTCGATTTTAACAACGGCGAAATTCTTTTAATCGATAAACCCCTTACATGGACATCGTTTGATGTTGTAAACAAAATCCGTCGAATCATCTCACATAAAACAACATCCGGAAAGATAAAGGTTGGGCATGCGGGTACCCTTGATCCGTTAGCCACCGGATTATTGATTGTGTGCACAGGCAAATTCACCAAACGCATTCATGAGTTTCAGAACCTGGATAAGGAATATACCGGAGAATTCCGGCTTGGTGCTACCACTCCTTCCTTCGATTCCGAAACGGAAATTGACAACCGTCACGAAACAGCTCATTTAACTGACGAATTACTTATCATTACGGCCCGGTCATTTATTGGAACACAAGATCAGGAACCGCCTTTATTTTCTGCTGTTAAGGTTGAAGGCGAAAGAGCCTATCTCAAGGCCAGAAGGAGAGAAAGTGTAAAACTAACTCCAAGGAAAATCACGATCAAAGAATTCGAGCTTACTTCAATTGATTTACCCGTTTTGACATTCCGGGTGGTCTGCAGCAAAGGTACCTATATCCGTGCTTTGGCTCGCGATTTTGGTCATGCATTGAAATCAGGAGCTTACCTTACACAATTAACCCGAACGAAAATCGGAGAGTATTCATTGAAAAAGGCCATTACCATCGAGCAATTCGAACACGAGTTAAATCATTCGAATCCAGAGCATTAAAAATTTATATGGTTAAATGCTTGACATCGGGTATAAAAAGAAATACCTTTGCCCCCCTTTTCACGGGCTGTGTTATTTAATAATTGTAAATTTATATGAAATTATCTCAGTTCAAGTTTTATCTTCCCGAAGAATTAATTGCTGACAATCCCCCAAAAAATCGTGATGATTCAAGGTTAATTGTTTTGCACAGAAAAACTCAAACAATCGAGCATAAAAATTTTAAAGACATCCTTGATTATTTCAAGGATGGAGATGTATTTGTTATAAACAATACAAAAGTATTCCCTGCGCGGTTATACGGCGAGAAAGAAAAGACCGGGGCACGTATCGAGGTTTTTCTTTTAAGAGAGCTCAACAGGGATAGCTTGCTTTGGGATGTCCTCGTTGACCCCGCACGAAAGATAAGGATTGGAAACAAACTTTATTTTGGCGAAGACGGTGAATTGGTTGCAGAAGTCATTGACAACACTACTTCCAGGGGTAGAACGCTTCGTTTCTTATTCGACGGACCTTATGAGGAATTCAAGAAGATCCTTCAGAATTTAGGTGAAACACCTTTACCTAAAATTCATAAAAGAGATGTTTTACCTGAAGATGAAGAGCGTTATCAGACCATTTATGCGAAACACGAAGGTGCCGTTGCAGCCCCAAGTGCAGGCTTTCATTTTAGTCGCGAACTTATGAAACGACTCGAATTACAGGGTGTTAGTTTTGCTGAAATTACACTGCATGCAGGGTTGGGCAATTTCAGAGACATCGAAGTTGAGGATCTTACTAAACATAAAATGGATTCTGAAGAGATGATCATCGAAGAAGATCAGGCAGCAATCATCAATAAAGCCAAAGAAAATAAAAATAAGATCTGTTCAGTCGGGACTACTTCCATGAAAGCACTCGAAACGGCAGTTTCAATCAGTGGTATGGTAAAACCTTATAAGGGATGGACTAATAAATTTATTTTTCCCCCCTATGAATTCAGCGTTGCAGATGCAATGATTACAAACCTTCACCTACCTACATCATCCGTTATGATGGCAGTTGCCGCTTTTGCTGATTTCGATTTTCTGATGAAGGCCTATAAAGAAGCAATCGAACAGAAATATAAGTTCTTTACTTACGGGGATGCTATGCTCATTCTATAAACATGCTTTATAAAATCAGCCCCTCGGAAGAGGGGTTTTTTGTATCTTCATTGCCGAACTTTTCAAATGGAAAAATCTGTCATTATCGTTGCCGGAGGAATAGGAAAGAGAATGGAATCCGACATTCCGAAACAATTTCTGAATATTTCAGGAAAACCGATCCTCCTTCATACAATGGAATGTTTCATCCGGTATTCTACTAAAATCAGGATCATCATTGTACTGCCGGAATATTATATGGATTACTGGAAATCGCTTGTAATGGAAAAGGCAATTACACTTAAACACGAATTGACAAGCGGTGGGGAAATGCGGTTCCATTCCGTTAAAAATGGTCTAAAACTCATTACTGAACCCGGACTTGTGGCGGTGCATGATGGGGTCAGGCCATTGGTAAGTTCTGAAACACTGCACAGGGTTTTTATTAAAGCTGAAAACGAAGGAAATGCAATCCCCGTCATACCGATTACTGAAACAATGCGAAAACTTTCCGAAAATTCAAGTAAGACTGTATTTCGGGATGATTACAGGCTTATTCAAACACCCCAGGTATTTGAAGCCGGTCTCCTCAAAAAAGCGTATGAGCAGGAATACAGGAATGAATTTACTGACGATGCAACGGTCGTAGAATCACTTGGTGTTACTATTAATATGGTTGAGGGAAATCCTGAAAACATTAAAATTACACGGCAAAGCGATTTGAAGTATGCCGAAAACCTCTTGAATTAAGGGTTTTTTAGACTAAATATTGGATTCCTGAAAATAAAAAAACCAGCCGATGAGAACCGGCTGGTGAAAATATATTGAGGTAAAAATCATTAATTTGCCTCTTTTGTTTTTTTATCCGATATGTGTTTAGGTTCAGCCTTTGTATAAGTAATTTTCATTTCGACTCCTTCGCCTTTCTGTTTCACGACTATCATATTCGGTGTTTCTTCGACGACTTCATATTTTTTGTCAATTTCAGCACTTTTATAGCTTCCGCCGAAATAAGGACCGTAAGGATTGCATTCAATCGTGAAATAGTTATCGGGACCATCCGAACCATTGTAGTACCAGTCGCCCTTTTCACCGGAAACTTCCCAAATTTCATAGGTCACATCCCATGCGTAGGTTGCCCAGTACATTCCTGTCCAATAACTACCCTCGTAATACAGATCGTAATATCCGGGGTTGATCCGGTAGTAGTCACCCCAGTAAAAAACACGTGGGATAGCACCTGTTCCGGCATCAATGTAATCGGGTTCGGTTACCTGCCATGTCAAAGCCAGGTAAGCATCACCAGGCCTTCCATCACGACCGTACCATGCTTTTTCACAAGCTGTCAAACTCAGTATTAAAAGAACTGCTATTACTTTTTGGACCCTTGTGCGAGCTACTTCTTCTTCACTCTTTTTTGCGATCCTTTTCCCAATTTTTTTATCGAACCGTTTCATCGTTTTAAATTTTACTGGTTTCTAAAATTGGGCGCCCGTTTGATTTATTCCAAGGAGTGTGCCAAATATTTAAAAAAGACACATCCTCAGAAATCGATAATAATTTCAAAAGAAAAGAATCAGACTTTATAGCAATGTACAGTATCGGAATGATACATGTCATTTTACTGGTTAGTGTGCTTCGAGCCAATTATCGCCGATATCCATTTCAACAACAATGGGAACTTTCATCGGAATGGCTGTTGACATCAGATTTTTAATGATCGGTTTAACAGATTCCAATTCATCTTTATGAGTATCAAAAACCAGTTCGTCATGAACCTGCAGGATCATTTTTGTCCTGAAATTCTTTTCGGTAAGCTCGTTATGGATGTTGATCATGGCGATTTTTATCATGTCAGCCGACGAGCCCTGTATTGGTGCATTGATGGCATTGCGTTCGGCAAAACCGCGGACAACAGCATTGTTTGAATTGATATCGCGCAGATACCGTCTACGGCCTTTCATAGTCTCAACGTACCCGTTTTTCCTCGCATTTTCAATCGTCATTTGCATAAAGGTTTTTATCCCGGGATATTTTTCGAAATACTGATCGATGATGTGTTTTGCCTCGCTCCTCGGAATATTCAATCTTTCAGAAAGGCCAAATGCCGAGATGCCATAAACGATCCCGAAATTGACCATTTTCGCATTGCGGCGCATATCCCTGTCGACTTCCTCGAAGGAAACACCATAGACCTTTGAAGCCGTGGCTGTGTGAATGTCAACTCCTTGTTTGAATGCTTCAATCATTCCTTCGTCGCCGCTCAATTCAGCAATGATCCTAAGCTCGATTTGCGAATAATCGGCAGAAAGCAACGTGTACTTTTCATTTCTGGGGACAAAGGCTTTCCTGATTTCGCGTCCTCTTTCAGTTCGTATCGGTATGTTCTGCAGATTCGGATTGTTGGAGCTTAATCGTCCTGTTGCAGCAACAGCCTGATTGTAAGAAGTATGGATTCGTCCTGTCCGCGGATTGACCATATCAGGCAATGTATCAACATACGTAGATTTTAGTTTTGAAAGCGAACGGTAATCCAATATGGACTGGACAATCGGATGCTTGTTGATCATTTTCTGCAATACATCCTCACTGGTAGAATATTGTTTGGTCTTTGTTTTTTTTGGATTTTCAGTAATTTTAAGCTTGTCGAAAAGAACTCCACCAAGTTGTTTTGGTGAGGCGATATTAAATTTCATATCGGCCTGCTTATAAATTTCCGATTCAATTTCTTTTATTTCACTTTCAAGCTGTTTTGAATAATCATGCAATGCCTGAATATCAACTTTTACACCTTCTTTTTCCATGGAAGCAAGTACCGGGACCAGCGGCACTTCAATTTGATCAAATAATTTTTTGGTTTTTGTTATTTCCAATTCAGGGGCAAAAATATTTTTTAGCTGCAGTGTGATATCTGCATCTTCACACGCATATTCGACAAGTTTTTCAATTTTTTCTTTTTGAACATCACGGGTTGTAAGCTGACCAGACCGACTTTTCCCGGTTAGTTCGTCGTAACTGATCGTCTTGTAATTCAAATAGGTTTCGGCAAGAACATCCATGTTGTGCCGCATATCCGGCTGAAGAAGGTAATGGGCGATCATGGTATCAAAGAGTTCACCTTTTACCTCTACTTCATACCATTTCAACATAGCAATGTCGTATTTTAGGTTTTGTCCGATCTTAGCAATTTCAGGATTTTCAAACAACGATTTAAATTCGTGTACGATTTTATGACACTCATTGTAATTATCAGGCAGGCTGACAAACCAGGCTTCACCGGGTTTTATGGCAAATGACATCCCAACCAGCTCGGCATTTTGAGCATCGATGCCTGTCGTTTCCGTATCAAAACAAAAAGATTCTACTTTTTGGAGTAGTTTGATGAGTTGCCTTCTTTTTTGCTCATCATCGATCAAATGATAAGTATGATTTGTATTTTCTGCCGTTTTCAAACCGGATGAAGCAGCATTTGGTTCTTCACTGAATAATGTACCCTGAACCGGTAAAGGTGAGCCTTCTTTCAATGACAAATCGGTAAAGACGCGCTGGGCAAAGCCCCTGAATTCCAACTCATCAAACAACTCTTTTAATGACTGCATATCGGGTTCTGACAATTTCAGGTTCTCTTCATTAAATTCAACCGGAACATCCAGAATTATTGTTGCCAGTGATTTGGATTGCAAACCCTGGTCTTTGAAGGCTTCGAGATTTTCTTTGATCTTTCCTTTTAATTTTTCAGTATTAGCAAGCACATTTTCAAGGCTCCCAAACTCAGAAATCAATTCTTTTGCTCTTTTTTCGCCAATACCCGGAATGCCCGGAATATTATCCGAAGCATCTCCCCAAAGACCAAGAATATCAATGACCTGTTCAGGGTGTTCAATTTCAAATTTTTCGCATACTTCCTTTACCCCCATAATTTCAGCTTTATTTCCCATTCTGGCGGGTTTATAAATAAGGATTTTATCTGAAACAAGCTGTCCGAAGTCCTTGTCGGGTGTCATCATATAAGTTGTAAATCCTTGCTTTTCGGCTTGTTTTGCCAATGTTCCTATTACATCATCAGCTTCGTATCCATCAACAAACAGAACAGGAATATTAAATCCCTCAAG
This sequence comes from uncultured Bacteroidales bacterium, assembly GCA_963764475.1. Lineage (GTDB taxonomy): Bacteria > Bacteroidota > Bacteroidia > Bacteroidales > JAADJA01 > JAADJA01. The sequence continues at coordinate 24,610 of CAVXTE010000103.1, read as the reverse complement.
AAGCTTTTTGACCAACGGTATTGCCAGAGCAATGTCCTCAGGAATCCGCTCCCGGTTAGCCTTGTATTCAGTAAATTCCGTATGTCTGACTGTTGGGGCTTGTGTATCGAAAGCTACACCCATGTGGGTTGGTTTTTCATTTTTAATGACATCATACAACGAATTTGCAAAACCAAAAACAGCCGATGTATTTAGACCTTTTGAATTGATCCTTGGATTTTTACTGAACGCAAAGTAGGCACGATAAATTAACGCCATTGCATCGAGCAGAAAGAGTTTTTTCGGTTCAGACATACTTTTATATTGTTATTCAACAAAAATAACCAAAAGTGAAGAGAATAGTTGCGACAAAAAAGAAAAGAGGTGCACTTAGAAAAATGCACCTCTGTATTTCAGTAATTGAATTTCAAAATTATAAAGGGATCCAGGATGTTCCGTTAAAATAATACAGGGCATCGGTAGTATCATCATAATAGATCATTCCCTTTTCTGCCGGAGATGGTGCCGATGACCGCGGAGCGAGTTTCAGCACATCGTTAATAGTCACTTTACCATTATCAAATTCACCGTATATCAGCGGGGTATCAGTATTTGAATTGGAAATGTATAATTTATTTGATCCCATTTCATTAAATCCGGCATTGTAGCCTATCATTACATTATAATACCCATCAGTCATGTTATAACCAGCTCCTGTTCCGATAATAGTATTGAGGTTCCCATTGTTATTGTACCCCGATTCTCTTCCTAAATATAAATTTTCTGTCCCATCTATATTTTGAGAACCTGCAGAACAGCCTATAAAAGTATTACTACCGGCCGTATTATTATACCCAGCACCAAAACCGACAAATGTATTGTGGGGTTGATCCTGATTCCAGTAACCGGCTTCGCGACCCACAAATACATTTTCAACTCCTGTTGTATTTTGAGAACCAGAAGCACAACCTATAAATGTATTACTTCCTGCTGTATTATTATATCCAGCTCCAAATCCCACAAAGGTATTCTGGCTCTGATCCAGATTATTAAATCCGGCTTCACGGCCTATAAATACATTCTCTCCTCCTATGGTGTTTTGTGAACCTGCTGCACAACCTATAAATGTATTATTTCCGGCTGTATTATTATATCCGGCTCCAAATCCAACAAAAGTATTCTGGCCCTGATCCTGGTTATTAAATCCCGCTTCACGGCCAATAAATACATTCTCTCCTCCAAGGGTATTTTGTGAACCAGCCGCACAGCCAATAAAAGTGTTGCTTCCTGCAGTGTTTGTATATCCGGCACCGAAGCCCACAAAGGTATTTTGGCCCTGATCCTGGTTGTTGAATCCTGCTTCCCGGCCAACAAAAACATTCTCAGACCCAAATGTATTTTGTGAACCTGCTGCACAACCCATAAAATGTATTACTTCCTGCCTGTATTATTATATCCTGCACCATATCCTACGAAGGTATTATGAGGTTGATCCATATTGCTGATTCCAGCATCTTTACCAACAAATACATTTTCTGAACCGGAAGTATTTTGTGATCCGGCAAAACTTCCAATAAAAGTGTTGCTACTAGCCGTGTTATTGTAGCCAGCTCCATAGCCAATAAATGTATTATTTGGTTGGTCCAGGTTGTTTAGTCCGGCATCCTTGCCGATAAATACATTTGCACCGCCAAGTGTATTATTGCTTCCTGCATTATGTCCAATAAATACATTTCCATCGGCTGTGGTATTGTATCCGGCATAATATCCCATAAAAGTGTTATACTGATGTACCTGTGTACCGAATCCAGAATACGCACCGACAAAAACATTTTCGTTACCTGTTTGAATATTATTGCCTGATAAATAGCCAATTAAGGTATTACGGGATGCTGTTTGATTTGATGACCCTGCTGAATAGCCATAAAATGTGTTATGCTCGCCGGTAGAATTTGCATATCCAGCATAAAAACCTGTAAATGTATTCCCGCTCCCTTCCGTGTTTTGCAATCCTGCACGGTCCCCGATAAAAGTATTTTGTTCTCCTGTGGTATTGTAGTTTCCGGCTTTATAACCGACAAAAGTATTGAAATCAGCTTCAGCATTGTTGTAGCCGGCCTGATAACCGATAAATGTATTTCTTTCCCCGGTTGTGTTATCAAATCCGGTCATGTACCCATAAAATGTATTCCATTTTCCTGTCGAAATATTATAACCGCTTTTGTACCCGAAAAGAGAATTGTGTTCCCCTTCTGTAACTAAAGCTCCGGCCTGATAACCGACAATAGTATTTCTCACACCAGTTCCGGTAACCAGATTGACACCGGCTGCCACTCCAAGTAACTCGTTAAAATCGGGATCAAAGGATTGAATATTTTTCCCGTTAAATCTGTATTTTTCCAATCCGGCAACATACATCCTGATTACGTCATCGTCCGGTGTAGCCTCGACTTCCAGATAGGTGTCATTGTCCGAATCAGTGATTAGCCGGGGCACTTCCACTTTTATCCGCATATAACGCATACGGTACAGAAAGAAGCTGTGTAGTACCCATTGAAATATAGGCAGAACCTCCTGCCGGATCAAGTTCTACTTCCATGAACATTTCCGAGCCTGACCAGTCAATATTATTGAACACACTCGAAACTACAGTTCCTTCACCAATATTAAAATTTACCACCCCAAAACTATTCGTCGAGGCTGAATGAGTTTCCTGGTATACAATAGTACCACCAGCTGTCCCTTGGTGAATGGTGATTCGAAATGATACTGCCTGATTAGCAACGATATCCCCTGCATTATCCCTGACCACTGACTGATATTTGAATGCCTGTGGTGTTTGTGAAAATGTTGATATCATCCCAATAAGGATGACAAGCATTAATAAATAGAATTTTTTCATGTCGGTTAATTTTATAGCGTTTAACTTGAATTTATCCTCAAACAAGTATTTCAAAAAAGCTAATTTGGATATTCCTTAAATGGTTGAACCGCAACTAAGCGTGAAAGTGCAAATATAGTAATTGCGGACATATTTGTCAAGCCGAAACGAAAATTTGACAATTTTCAGGATTTGCCATTTCTCTTTTCATGGATTATTATTCATAACTTTACAACCATCTAATAACAGGGATTTATGCCTCCGAAAAAGCAATCAAAGAAGATATTTGTACTCGACACTTCCGTCATACTATATAATCATAAAGCGCTAAACAGCTTTGTTGATAATGATGTAGTAATTCCAATCACAGTGCTTGAAGAACTGGATAATTTCAAAAAAGGCAATGAGACAAAAAATTTTGAAGCCCGGGAATTCATTCGGATCATGGACAGGCTTTCAGCGCATGGTTCATTACAAAACTGGATCCCGCTGGAGTTTCCAAATGCAGGGATGTTCAGGGTTCAGATGGATGAAAACCCTGTGGATGGTGTAAATGCCATAAAAATTTTCGGGGAAAATAAGCCCGACCATAGAATTCTGAATGCTGCAATTAAGTTGAGTGAAGAAAAAAAGGGTTATAAAGTAATTTTGGTAACAAAAGATATCAACCTGAGGATTAAAGCAAAATCGTTAAATATCCCTTCGGAGGATTTTGAAACCGGAAAAATTAAAGACGTCGATTCACTCTATTCAGGTATCACGTTAATTGAAAATGTTAATCCGGAAGGGATCGATAAAATTTACCGGGACGGGCTTTGCGATGTTTCCGATATTGGTATTTCGAAACCGATTCCCAATCATTATTTTATTTTAAGGAACGACAAATCATCGGCGCTGACCTATTACAATCCCTCTTTAAATAAAATTGAACGCGTAGAGAAAAGGCCTGCCTATCGCATCATGCCGCGAAATGCCGAACAGGTCTTTGCGTTGCATGCGATAATGAATGACAACATTAAACTTGTGACGTTGCAAGGTGTGGCGGGAACAGGAAAAACCCTGCTGGCGCTTGCGGGTGCTCTGGATCAGAAAAGAAATTTCAAACAGGTTTACCTGGCAAGGCCGATTGTTCCACTGAGCAATAAAGACATCGGTTATTTGCCCGGAGATATCAAATCGAAGCTGAATCCCTACATGGAGCCACTTTGGGATAATCTCAAGTTCATCCAAAACCAGTACAACGAAAAAGACAAAGAGTACAAAAAAATTACCGAAGCGCTTGAAAGTGAAAAGCTGGTGATCCAGCCACTGGCCTATATCCGGGGCAGGAGCATTTCGAATGTCTGCTTTATTGTAGATGAAGCCCAAAACCTGACACCTCATGAAGTAAAGACGATTATAACCCGCGCTGGTGAAGGAACTAAAATTATTTTTACTGGTGATATTTATCAGATCGATACCCCTTATCTCGATTCCCAGAGTAACGGCCTTTCTTATCTTATCGACAAGATAAAGCACCATGAGATTTATGCTCATATCAGGCTTGAAAAAGGTGAGCGGTCGGAACTGGCGAACCTTGCGAATGAATTATTGTAAAAAAACAATTGTTCGAAATCGTACAATTCCCTACATTTGTCGTTAGAAAATAATCAGGTATATCAATTGATACAAAATGGATAAGATTAATGCTAAAATTTTAATTGTTGATGATGATGAAGATGTTCTGCTTGCTGCAAAACTCTTTTTAAAACAACATTTTAACGTTGTTCATTCCGAAAAGAACCCGGAGAATATTCCCGGGCTTTTTGCTAACGAAAATTACGATATTATTCTATTGGATATGAATTTCTCGAAAGATGCTACAAGCGGGAAAGAAGGCTTTCACTGGTTAAATGTCATCCTTGAGATCGATCCGGCAGCTGTTGTTATTTTCATTACCGGTTATGGTGACATCGAGCTTGCCGTTCAGGGGATCAAGGAAGGAGCGACCAATTTCCTGCTTAAACCCTGGGAGAATAAAAAGTTGCTTGCAACCATAACTGCAAATCTTAAAGTCCGTGAATCGAAGAAAGAATTGGAGGATCTGCGTTCAAAACAAAAAATACTCATCGCTGACCAGGACCTGTCGTATGCTGAAATCATCGGAAGCTCGCAAGTCATGAATCAGTCACTGATTGCAGCACAAAAAGTGGCTGTAACCGATGCCAATGTTCTAATTCTCGGAGAAAACGGAACCGGAAAGGAACTCATCGCCCGGGCCGTCCATAAAGCTTCCGCACGAAAAAATGAAGTTTTTATAAGTGTCGACCTGGGAGCCATCAGTGAATCATTGTTCGAGAGTGAATTGTTCGGTTTCAAGAAAGGTGCTTTCACAGACGCCAAAGAAGACCGTGCCGGAAGATTCGAAGCTGCCAACAAAGGAACCATCTTCCTCGATGAAATCGGAAACCTTACCCTTAACCTTCAGTCCAAACTCCTGAGTGTACTGCAAAACCGGAAAGTGATCAGGCTGGGGACAAACAAGGAAATTCCGATCGATGTGAGGCTGATCTGTGCGACCAACATGCCGCTTTACCAAATGGTAAATGAAAATAAATTCAGGCAGGACTTGCTATACAGAATTAATACTGTCGAGATAAAAGTGCCTTCGTTGCGTGAGCGGCTCGAAGACCTTCCTGAACTGATCGATCATTTTTTGAAGATCTATTGCAAAAAATACAACATGCCACTAAAACGGCTTGGGACTTCAACCATTAAACGGCTTGAAAAACATACCTGGCCGGGGAACATCAGGGAACTTCAGCACGCAGTCGAAAGGGCAGTGATAATGAGCGAAGCTACAGTTCTGGAACCCAATGATTTTTTCCTTTCACAAATTGACGAGAACAAGACGAACGAAATCGATACGACAAACCTCAATCTGGAGGAAACCGAAAAAATCCTGATCAGGAAGGTAATCGACAAATACGGCGGTAACATCAGTAAAGCGGCCAAGGAACTAGGGTTGACCCGAGCTTCCTTATACAGAAGAATAGAAAAATATGGTTTATAAGCGATTCTACATCATCGTTATTTTAAGGTTACTTGTTATACTGGCAAGCTTTTTTCTGTTCGTGTACCTTACTACTGTTGCGGCACATGCAGTTAGCAGTGTTATCCTAGGAGTGTTTATTATTTTTCAGGTCTATTGGCTTATCCTTTATGTGAACCGTGTAAATATCAGGCTTGCTCAGTTTTTCGAGAGCATCCGCCATGCCGATTTTTCAACGACATTTTCGGATAAAAAACTGGGTAAAAGTTTCGAGCAGCTTAGTAATTCGTTCAACCAGGTCATTGATGAGTTTAAAAAGAACAGGGCGGAAAAGGAAGAGCATTACAATTACCTTCAAACTGTTGTTCAGCATGTAAATATTGGCATCGTCTGTTACAACTCGGATGGGCAAGTCGACATGTATAACAATGCAGCAAAACACCTTTTTAAAAAGAACCTTCTTCGAAATATCAAGGATTTAAAGGATGTAAAAGCCGAACTTCCCGAAATACTTTTTAAGTTGAAAGCTGGTGATAAGACGCTGGTAAAAATATTTGCTGATGACGAACTAAGGCAATTGTCACTGTATGCTACTGAATTCAGAATGCGGGGTGAAGATTATATTCTGGTTGCTTTTCACGATATCCACGCCGAACTGGAGGAAAAGGAAATCGAGTCGTGGCAAAAGCTTATCCGGGTTTTAACGCATGAAATCATGAATTCCATCACTCCCATTTCATCTCTGGCTTCAACGGTGAATGAGATGCTTTTCGATACCACTGAAGATACACATTCATTAAGATCGTTAGAGAATGAAGACATAGAAAATGTAGAACAAGCGCTTGATACAATTAAAAACAGGAGCCAGGGCCTTTTGAATTTTGTAGATATTTACAGGAATCTGACCCGGATACCTAAGCCGAATTTCAGATATTTCAAAGTGAAAGAAGCTTTTGACAGGATCGAACTGTTGTTGAATCCGAAACTTGAAAAATATTCAATCGAATGCAATTGCAAAGTATTTCCGGAAGATTTGATGCTTACTGCTGACCCTGACCTTCTCGACCAGGTGATCATAAACCTTGTGCTCAATGCAATGGATGCTGTGAAATCAAAAGAAAAACCCCGGGTTTCACTGGTTGCCTATAACAATCAAAGCAACCGGACAACCATTGAAGTTGCCGATAATGGTACAGGAATTAAACCGGATATTATCGACAAGATATTTATGCCGTTTTTCACTTCAAAAAAAGACGGTTCGGGAATCGGGTTAAGTCTTTCGAGACAAATCATGCTGCTTCACAAAGGTTCGATTTCAGTAAAATCAAAGCCTGATGAAGGAACTGCTTTTACATTGATATTTTAATTTAAATTGAAATGAGAAAATCCGGAGAAAATAATTTACTACAATTTATAACGTCTGAGATGAATTTTTCGAAAACGAAGGTCGTACTTTTCTTACTTATTGCAGCAACCTGTTATGCATGCAATACTGGGAATGAAAGAGATAAAACAAAGCAGCCGAAAACAGCAGAACAAAATGTTCAAATTCCTGAATTCAACTCCGATTCTGCTTACTTGTATGTAAAAACGCAGGTTGATTTCGGACCACGTGTACCAAACACACCTCAACATGCACAATGTGCCGAATACTTGTATAGGGAGTTGAAAAAATTCGCAGATACCACGATCATGCAATCGTTCAAGACCCGTGCATTTGACGGAACTACCCTGAACGGCGAAAATATTATTGGTTCATTTAATCCTGATTCAAAAAACAGAATCTTTTACTGTTCTCACTGGGATTCACGTCCCTTTGCCGATCACGACCCTGACCCATCAAAACATAAGACACCCATTGACGGGGCGAATGACGGAGCCAGCGGGGTAGGTGTACTTCTTGAAATAGCAAGGCAGATTCATGCTTCCAAACCAACGATCGGACTGGATATTATTTTCTTCGACGATGAAGATTACGGCCCGCCCCAGGATTCGAACATTGAAGGTGAAGAATATTGGGGACTTGGAGCTCAATATTGGGCAAAAAATCCGCATAATCCATATTATACGGCAAGATTTGGTGTCCTGCTGGATATGGTTGGTGCTAAAGATGCTAAGTTTTACATGGAAGCATACTCGATGTACTATGCTCCCGGCATATGCAAAAAAATCTGGGATACTGCACGGCAGTTAGGCTATTACAATTATTTTATTTATGAAAAAACCGGTGGTATTACAGATGATCATACATTTATCAATGAAATCCTCAAAATACCAACGATCGATATTATCCATCTTGATACTTCCTCATCCAACGGTACTTTCTTCCAATACTGGCATACAACCGGTGATAACATGAGCGTAATTGATAAAAACACACTAAAGGTCGTTGGGCAGACACTGTTAACAGTTGTTTACCAGGAGAAATGATCAATTGTCGAGATTATTAATTCACAAAATTTTTGGCTATAAAAAAATTTAGCCACCCGAAAATCGGGTGGCTAAGCAAATCAAGGTAAGGTAATCTACATGGTAAGGTGTCCTATTCAACTGAGAATTTACCTGAATATAAATTACTACCCTGCAATTCTACAAAGTATAAACCCTTATTCAGATTTCTTGCATCCAAAGATATTTCTTGTTTGTCGGTAACTGCTGAAGCAACCAGTTTTCCGTTTTCATTGACGATCCGGATGTGATAAACTTCGCTGTACGGATTGGTAAATTCGAAACGAGCCTGTTCACCAAAATTTGTAGGGTAGATCGTAAAGGCCATTCGGTTTGCCATGTCTTCTCCTGAGAATGCTTCAATATTTCCGGCAAACTCAGTGAAATAACTGTTTACCCACTCTTTTTTCTTTTTACCCTGGCTTAACATTGTAAGAACATAACCATTCAAAGAATTTTCATACAATGCACGGGTTTCATTCACCCATTCTTTCTTTCCCGAATTCCAGGTTGAAATGCAGTAGGTTTCCAGTTTTTTACCTGAACTATAATTAAATTCTTCCTGGGAGATATTTTTTTCCTTTGTGCCAGAAATCCTAACCTTTGGTTTTTTCGGTAAGATTACCGTTTGAATCATAAGAATACCTGACTGCTATACCGGGTTTTGTCCAATTATCATTGTCCCAGTATGCGAGGTTTTCTTCTGTTAACAGATCGTTGGCAAGGTAATAATACTCATATTTCAGAAAATTAGTCCAGGCTTCATCGTATTTTTGAACCACTTTATTCTGAAGCTTTCCGCCTTCCGAATATTCCATTATTTCACGCGATGAGTTGACATAATTTCCGTTATAGATTTCCTGATGGGTGATTTGTGCAAGTCTCCCTTCCTGATCATATGAATACAATTTACGGTAATTGTCGAGCCATCTTTCCTTCGATTCGTTCCAGTATTGTTCGAATTCCTCAATCAACTGGCCGTTATTATAATAGTAATCTTTCAAATTGTAATTCACCCAACTGTCAGATTCATAAACCTGAATCAGTTCGGATGCAATAAGTCCATTGTTATAAGTAGAAATTGTTCTGTCGAAATTTTCCCACTGATCATTTTTATTGTTCCATTGTTTTGAATACGCTGTATCACTTGATATTTGGGAAAAAACAGCTACTGACATGAACACGCTTACGAGGGTAATGCAGATTGATTTCATAATTTTAATTTTTAACATTTTACACTTGATTTGCTTGTCGTGAAGCTTTTCCAACATTATGCCATCAAGATAAAACACTATCAATCTGCTATTTATGATTTTTTACGAATTTGTTATCCGTTTCTTATCGGGATGTATATTCCCAGTATGAAACTATTTGCAAATATAAGAATATTTCGATTGGGTTATTTCCGTCCGGAAATTTCAATAAATCACACTGACCTAAAATGAAAATCCTTTCAATAGGTCGGTAGTTGATCAAATCACTTTTCAAGGGTTAGTTCCCGGCCATTCAGGAACCAGGCTTTCCGGATCAGTTTCCGGTGTTCGTCAAAAAATTTCCATCGTCCTTGCCAGTAATAATGTGTAGCGGCTCCGGCCCATTCTATTTTCGACCAGCCTTTTTGATCCAGTTTTCCGCTTTCAAAATAATATTTTGTCCTGATGCGGTTTTTATAATATCTGAATTTCAGACGGACGATGCCATTCTGATAATATTCCTTGCTTACTCCTTTTTCATAGCCTTCTTTAAACCGGGCTTTGGACATAAGGATTTTCCCGGTTGTATCCCAATAGTTGATCCACAAGCCGGTTCGTTTACCTGAAGAATCATACCGGTTGATCTCCTTCCTGAAGAGTTGACCATAAGAAAAAGTAAAAAGAATAGCGAAACAAAAAGTGAATGCTCCTTTCATACTTCTTCCTATTGTTACTTCGATTTTTGAGGAATGGGTGCGACAGTTCCTTTGGGTTGATCCGACTTATTGATTTTCTTTTTATTGTTATCCAAAGAAAACTTAATAGGCAGGTTGAACTGGAACCTGACAGGTTTACCATTATCTATTCCTGGCTTCCATTTCGGCATCATTGAGATTACCCGAACTGCTTCCTCATCGCAACCACCTCCAATTCCTCTTAAGACCTTAATGTTACTTATTTGCCCATCCTTTTCTACAACAAACGTAACAAATACCCTTCCCTGTATTCCCTTTTTTCGAGCAAGTTCCGGATATTTAATATTTTCGGTTAAAAACTTCATTCTTGCTGCATCTCCTCCCGGGAATGAAGGCATATCTTTAACAACAACATAAACAGAATCTTTCTGCTTCTCTGAATTGTTTTGGGTGGTTTTTTGTTCAACTTTATCGGTTTTTTCCTGTGCAATGATCCGCTCAGTTATTGAAACAGAAAACATAAAAGTCAATGTAACAGCCAAAGGCACAACAAATGCCATTTTAAGCAATGCTAACCGGTTTGTTTTAGTTCTTGACATCATGGATAACCTCCTTTTTAATTGTGAATGATTAAAATTGTTTGAAAGATAATTTACCTGCATGCCGAATATTTGATTTACAAGCATTTTCTGATAATCAATTTTTTTGACTCCCTTAGCAAGGACTCCTTCATCAGCAAGAAATTCGTGAATGTGGCGGATTGTCCTTCGGTAAAACCAGACAACCGGATTGAACCATTGCAACATTGAAATCATTTCAAGAATTACTAAATCAATTGTATGTCTTTGCTTAATATGTATTTTCTCGTGGGTAATGATTTGATCAAGCTGCTCAGAGTCCGCAATCGCATCACTCAGAAATATCAGATTAAAAAACGAAAAAGGAGAATAATCAGAATTTGTAAAGACAATGTTTAATCCGTTATGCTTTTGGATACCAAATTTACGGATCAGAAGCAGAATCCTGGAGCATTGGTATAAAAACCTGAATAGTAAAACACTTAAAACAGTCAGGTAAAGAATTAATAAAATTTGAGATAAATTAAGACTTCCGGAAATAGAATGAGCTACTTTATCGGGTGTAACAATAACCGGATTGAGCAGATATAAGTAAGTAGTCTCCTCCGGATCAACCGTCAGCTTAATATTAATAAGTGGTAAAAGCAGAGATATACCAGCCGACAAAAGCAAATAATACCTGTTTAATTTAAAAAAGGTATCTTTTCGCATGAACAACCAGTAGATCATATACAAAACTGACAGGTTTATGCCTGACTGAAGCAGGTAAATCAAAAAATTATTCATCTCCCGATTTTTGTTTGTTAATTTCTTCTTCCATCTGTTTCTTCATTTCTTCAAGTTCCTGAAGACTGACATTTTCATCGTTCGCCAGAAAAGAAGCCAATGCCTTGTAGGAATCGCTAAAATAATTCTTCATCACGCGTTTGAAATAATTGTTGGTATAATCCTTTTTTGAAACCAGAGGAAAATACTGATGTGTTTTACCGAATGATTTATGGCTGACAAACCCCTTCTTTTCAAGAATTCTTATGATGGTTGAAACCGTATTGTAAGCAGGTTTGGGGTCAGGGAAATAGTCGAGCACATCATTTACAAAACCTTCTTCCATTTTCCAAAGGATCTGCATTACTTGCTCTTCGGCTTTTGTGAGTTCCAGCATGTTTAACTATAAATATAGTTCTATAACTACAAACTTAGTTAATTATTGCAAATGACAATTTTTTTATTTTATTTTTTTAACGAAAATATAATGTCCTGAAGTCAGGTCCTGCAGATTTTCACCAAAGATATAGTCTGTGGTTAGTTCAGTTTCTTTATCTTATCATCCTTTGTTAAACCCGACAGCACTTCGATGTTGATGCCATCAGACAGGCCGGTTTTTATGAACCGTTTTTCAAATGTTTGTGGCTGAGTTTCAATTTCAACATACGCTGAATCGTTTTCAAACTGAAGCTGCGCTTCACTTATAGCAAGCACACTATCCCTTTTATCCAGCACAATATCTGCATTTGCACTATAGCCTGCTCTCACGAATACAGTATCGATAAGATCGACAGCAGCTTTTACTTCAAACTGGATGGCACCATTTTCCGAAACTCCCTTAGGTGAGATGTGTTCGAGATTTGCATGGAACTTAGTGTCGTTTATAGCCCCTATTGTCAGCAATAAATCCATGCCTTCTTTGATTTTTCCGACTTCACTCTCATCTACTTTCCCTTCGAAAACCATTTCACCCATATCGGCCACTGTTGCAACCGTAGTTCCGTCATTAAATGTATTGCTTTCGATAACAGACTTTCCGACTTCGATTGGAATATCGAGTATCATGCCATCAATCGTACTGTATATATTTGTATTGGTGTTCGAACCTGAATCTTTGGTTTGGCCCTCCTTGATAAGTTCCAGATTATTTTCAGCTGATTCCAGTTCTTCCTGGGCATTTTTGTAATCGAGTTCTGCAGCTTCGAATGCCGACTTTGCAATAACATTTTTTTTGTAGAGTTCTTTCTGCCGGTCGAAAGTAATCGTCACATTGTCGAGTGCGAGTTTTGCTTTTGCGAGCCGCGATTCCGCATTATTAAGGTTCACCATGTTCGGTATGATCCGGACTTTAGCGATCAGATCGCCTTTATGAATGATCTGTCCTTCCTGCACATATAGTTCTTTAATAATACCAGAGACTTTGGGTTTTATTTCTATTTCTTTCCTGGGTACTACTGAACCTGTAGCAACTGTTTTCTTTATAATATTCGTTACAAATGGTGTGGTTGTTTCGAATACGATAGGTTTCGCTTGCGATTTATTATAGAGAAAATAAATCGTAAATACGAATATTCCCAAAATCACAATCAGAATAAATACTTTAAAAAATGTTTTCATAGTGTATTAATTTTTTACTGTCACTTTTATAATTCCTCCCGCAATGCATCGATCGGTTTAATACTGACTGCCCTCTGTGCCGGAATTAAACCTGCAAATATTCCTGAAATAACCAAAATTATCAAAGCGGTCATCGCTTTGCTGAAATCAACTTCAGGGTTATTAAACATTGAACCATCGGAACCACTCGATTGGAGTATGTAATTGATCAATTCCAGCAATCCGACCCCCAATGCCAGGCCAAAATATCCTGCAAAAGCAGTCAATAAAACTGATTCGCTTATTATTTGTGTTACAATACTCATGGGTGGTGCACCGATAGCACGCTGTACACCAATCTCTTTAGTCCTTTCTTTCACAACGATCAGCATAATATTGCTAACGCCTATCACACCGGCAAGCAGCGTTCCCAATCCTACGATCCACACCAGCCAGCGTATGCCGGTAAATAAGTTTGTCATTTTGCTCCATTGCTTGTCCAGGTTAAATGAACCTACTGCTCTGTCATCATCCGGATGAATCGAATGACGTTGCATCAATAACTGTTTTGCTTTTTTTTCAACTACCGAAGCCCTAACATTATCTTTCGCAGTTATGGAATACCAGCCGACCATATCTCCATAATTATAGACTTTTTGCAATGTAGAAAAAGGGATAAAAATCTGCTGGTTATCCCGTGTAGCCTGCTGGTCGCTTTTTTTCGACTGGAACAGTCCAACAACCTGGAAATAAACACCCTGTATTTCAATATACTGGCCAATCGGGTTCTCATCAGGTTTAAAAAGCTCTTCATAAGGACGAACGCCTATAACTGCTATTTTCCGTTTATCATCGATATCATTATAATTTATAAACCGGCCCTTTGTAATATCTACCGGATCAATGATGTTGATCTCCGGATAGTCACCCTGAATTGTAAAAGCACCTGTCTTATCGCCCCTGATAACATTGTTGCTCCCTTCTCCTCCCCAACCCTGAAGCCGTGGTGCAATGTATGCGATCTCCGGTATATTGTCCTTTAAAGCCTTAGTGTCGCTATTGTTAAAATGGTAAGACCTTCCCCGTGGAAAACCTTTGTAGGGCATTGTGGTTCGCTGCGTCCACATGAAAAGACTGTTCGTTGCCATATCACCCAGGTCACTCGAGGCACCGTTATAAAGACCTTCACCTGCTCCCATCATGATGATGAGCATAAAAATCCCCCAAAAAACACCAAAGGCAGTGAAGAAAGTCCGCCAGGGGTTTTTCCTCAAAGCGAAGTAGATTTCGTGCCATTTGTCAAGATCAAAGATTCTCATTATTTTTCAGGTTCGTATCATTTGATTCTTTTCTGTATTCTTACTCATCCCTTAACGCAACAACGGGCTTTACTGATGCAGCTTTACGTGCTGGAACAAACCCGGCGATAGCTCCTGCTATTATCAAAATGAGCGTGGCCCCAATAGCTACATTGAAATTCACTTCCGGATTTGCAAAATAATCTGTACTTGGCAGGTTTTTCGAGATAAGCTCGAGCAAACCTACGCCAAGGACAAGACCTATATAACCCGCAAATGCAGTAATCAACACCGATTCCTGCAAAACAAGACCGATAATAGAACCGGGAGTTGCACCCATAGATTTACGGATACCGATCTCTTTCGTCCTTTCTTTTACTACGATCATCATGATGTTACTAACACCTACAATGCCGGCAATGATCGTTCCGATCCCGATCACCCAGATAAATAGCCGGATATTAGCAAACAATCGCATGAACCGGGTATAATTTTCAACATTGTTCCAAATAAAAATTGCCCTCGAATCATCCGGATCGAAATGATGCCGCTGGGCAAAGTCGTTTTTTATTTCGCCCACCATTTCTTTGCTTCTGTCAAGCGAAGCATTTACGGTCATCGCGAGCGTTCCCACCCGATTTGTGTAATGAAAAACCATTTGAGCAGTCGTAATTGGAATATAAATCCTGGATACATCCCGATCGCCGCCGGGATCATCAAATACACCGACTACTTTAAAAGGAATTCCTCCAACACGAATGTACTTTCCGATTGGATTTTCACCACCTTTGAAAAGTGCCTCTTCCACAAGCCTTCCAATGGAGGTTACTTTTCTGTATTCATCCACATCGATCGTATTCAAAAACCGCCCTTTTATCGGGGTTAACTTTTCGACAGTTCCATAAGCCGGATGAATACATATAATGTCAAAACTGCCGTATTCTTTTTTATAGGAAAGCACGTTGGTCTCCCGAACGGTAAAACGCCCCGAGACATCTTCAACATCCCGCTCTTTTTTAGCATTATCGTAATCCTCATCAGTAAACCGGATAAACCTGCCTGGTTTATAACCTTTGTAATTTGTACTGGTAATACCCTGGTTCACCCAAAGTGTATTCGTTGCATCATCTTCAAATTCTTTTTTCACGCCATTCTCGAGTCCATAGCCAGAACCCAGCAGAATGATCAGCATAAAAATACCCCAGGCTACACTGAACCCTGTAAGGATCGTACGAAGTTTATTCTTCTTTATCGTACTGTATATTTCCTGCCATTTATCGAGATCAAACATCTGAAATTCTAATTACAATAAGTAGCGTTCATTCTTTTGAATCTTCTTTATTCCTTTTTAAAATATAAACCGCAAATTACATCATGCCATCAACTGATCGGCCAGCCATTTCTTCCGTTCACCGTTCGTAACGATCGAATCGATGACACCGTCCCGCAGCCTGATTATGCGTTGGGTTTTCGCAGCAATATCGCGTTCATGTGTCACAATCAAAATGGTAATTCCCATGTCGTTGATTTCCTGGAACAGATCCATCATTTCCATGGAAGTCTGTGAATCCAGCGCTCCGGTCGGTTCATCGGCAAGGATCATCTTGGGTTCGGAGATCATCGCCCGTGCTATTGCCAGCCGCTGCTTCTGTCCACCCGAAAGCTCATTCGGAAGATGTTCAGCCCAATCGCGCATACCTAACCGGTCGAGAAATTCCATTGCTTTGATATTCCTTTTTTTCCTGCTTACTTTCTGGTAATAGAGCGGCAAAGCTACATTTTCCATCGCATTTTTAAATGAAATCAGATTGAACGACTGAAATACAAAACCGATGTATTTATTTCGGTAATGCGCTGCTTTCTTTTCACTCATATTGCGGATCAATTCACCATTCAGCAAGTATTCACCCTGATCGTAATTATCAAGAATGCCGAGAATATTCAATAGAGTGGATTTACCCGACCCCGATGAACCCATGATTGAGACCAATTCACCCTGCCCGATTTCAAGATCGATGCCTTTTAGGACATGCAGGCTGTTATTTCCTGTGACATATGTTTTATGTAACCCTTTTAGCTGAATCATTCACTCGTAATTTTTTTGTTTAGATTTTAAAGCCAATGCATATCTTCGGTAAGGTTTGGAACGATTTTCATGCCAATAGATTATTGACTTTGATATTCAACAAATTATAACGAAGCTATTGTACATTTAATATTTATTTGCTGTCCAAAATATAACAAATGTGTGCGAAGACGTTCAGTATAAAAGTTTTTATAAGACAAAAAAAACCGGCGTATCCGGCCGGTTTTTTTTAATGCGATTAACACCTTTTAAATATGCTTCCCGAGAAAAGTTTCCATTGTCCTGTAAAAATCAAACCTGTTTTCTTCATTGTGGAAACCATGACCTTCGTTATCCTTAACCATGTATTCGACGTCAATGCCACGTGCTTTCATTGCTTTCACCATTTGATCTGATTCGTCGATATTTACCCTGGGGTCATTCTTCCCTTGTGCAACAAATAATGGAGCAACAATTTTGTCCGCCTGATATACGGGCGAAACTTCCCTCAACATAAGGCTGTCAGCTTTCGGATCACCAACCATTTCATGAAACATATCGAGCATAGGTTTCCAGTAAGGAGGTATGGTTTGCATAAATGTAAACATATTCGAAACTCCAACATAATCTACCCCGGCTGCATAAAGTTTGGGTTCTCTTACCAATCCCATCAGCGTTGCATAACCGCCGTAGCTTCCTCCATAAATGGCAATCCGTTTGGGATCAGCGATGCCCTGTGTAATAAGCCAGTTGGTCCCATCGGTAATGTCATCCTGCATTTCACGTCCCCACTTTTTGAAGGAGCTTTCCCAAAAAGTTTTTCCATATCCGGTAGAACCTCTAAAATTCATTTGAAAAACTGCATAACCACGGTTCGCCAGAAACTGAATTTCGGGATTAAAGCCCCAGCTATCTCTGGCCCAGGGACCGCCGTGAGGGTTCACAACAACCGGAAGGTTCTTTGCTGTTTCCATGGTATACCCTTTTGGAAGCGTCAAATAACCATTAATGGTCAAGCCATCACGGGTTTGGTATTTTACAGGCGTTACAGCGGCCATTTCATTTTCATCGATCCATGGGCTGACATCGACGATTTTATCAAGCTTATCTGTGTTCTTATCATAAATATAATACGCGCCAAGCGAACGGTCGCTGTATGTACGAATAATATATACTGTTTCGTCTTTATTGTAACCACTTATCCCGATCTCGTATTGGCCAAGATCCTTATTCAGCCTGTCGAACAAAGCTTTTGTTTCATCATCAAAGAAGTACCTCTCATTTTTCCATGAAGTATAGGAAGCAGAAGTAATAACTTTGCGTTTGTGCGAATAATAAACGCCTTCCACATCATAATCGGGATTTTCGTAAAGAACACTGATCTCTTTGCCATTGGCAATATCAAACTCAACAACTGCGCTCTTATCACGGCCCAGATTTGAAGTTCCGATCACATTCTTGTTGTCCGAAGTGAAGAAATAAGGCGACATATTATCCTTAAAGCTCGTAGTCAGAACATTTTTCCAATCATCGCTTTCTTTATCGCGATACAGAATACTTGTGTTCACACCATCCTCAATGGCAAAAGCTACCCTCAGTTTACCATCGTGATCGAACATCCATCCCTGAATATTGCCCGGATTTTCCGCAAGCATTGTCATCTCACCGGTTTTAATATTCAGTCTGTAAGGATCAAAAACCTGTGGATTCCGTTTATTCATCCCGATGATGACCTGATCATCGATATCTTCGAGGTCGTCGATAATTTGTGTTCTTACTTTATCAAAATCGGTAAAGCAGATAGGGTTGGTACCATCGATGTTGACTCCGTACAATTTGTAATTTTCATCACCGCCATTGTCTTTTAAATAAAGTATTTGTTCATTGTTTGGCCAGAAGTAGCCAGCAATGTCCCGATCTGTTTCACTTGTAAGTCTGACGGCTGTGTCATTTCCTCTTTCCTGAATGAATATATTCATCCGGCTTTCATAGGGTGCCATGTACGAAAAGTACTTCCCATCAGGAGAAATTTGGTAGCGGCTTTTTTCAGGATTCTTAAAAAAATCCTCCAGCGGTAGTTGTTGTGCTTTCATAGGTGCTTTAGGTGTGTTTGTGCAGCTTCCCAATAAAAGGATGAGACTTAAAAAAGCAATAGCTGCAATTCCGAAATTAATTTTTTTCATGATTTAAAATTTTTGATTAACATTCCAATATCGTTTGCAAAAATAGGATAATAATATACATTATTTTTACATTTAATTAAATATTAGGAAAAACAAACCGTTACTAATTATTGCATCAAATCAACAGTCCATCAGGCAAAATGAAATCAGCTATTAAAATCGTCAGGCGTTTTTTCCTTGCTATTCTCATTATTTTGATGATCGTGACTGGCAGCCTTTTTATCATCGGTTATTTTTATTCTGATAAAGTCGAACAATCCGTCGTGAGTGAGCTCAATAAACACCTGAACATGGAAATTTCTATATCGGATGTCGACCTTTCGTTGTTTAAAAATTTTCCCAATGCATCGCTGAAGTTCACCAATCTTCAGACTAAAGAAAAAATAATGAACGGGTCAAATCCGCTGCTTAAAGCAGGTTCGTTATATCTGCTTTTTAATATTTACGATATTTTCAACGGGGAATACCGGATTGAAAAGATCATCCTGAAAGACGCACTTTTTAACATCGTAATCCACGAAGACGGTTCAAACAATTTTACCATTCTTAAAAAAACGGGCCAATCCACTTCTTCAAAAATCGATATTGATCTTCAGGAAGTGATTTTACAAAATGTTGAAGTCTTGTATATCAACTATCCGGCAGATCAGGAATATTTTTTCAGAACTGAAAACGGGAATGTGAGCGGGCAATTCCTTTCGTCAAATTATTCCTTGTCAGTCCAGGGAAATTTTTATACCAATTACATTCGGTCCGGAAAAACTATTTTGCTAAAAGATAAACAGGTTGATATGAGCCTGAAAATGCTTGTGGACAAGGATTCCGGAATATATACCATAAAAGATAGCAAGCTGGCATTATCGGGTCTTTCATTTGACGTAACGGGTACCATAAAATCCGAACTGGCAAACAGGTATCTTGATCTCTCTATAACCGGAGCCGAAGCGGATTTGGGTTCGTTTATGAATGAAATTCCTGACGAATACCGGATTCCTGTCAGTGAAGCTGAACTGAAAGGTAGATTCTCTTTTAAAGCAAAAATAACTGGTGATTTTTCGGGGAACAATTTACCCCTGATAACTTTTGATTATAACGTAAAACAAGGCAAATTCAGCCAACCGAAATCTGGAGTCGTTCTCAATAAAGTCAGTTTTGACGGGACGTTCAGCAATGGGAAATCAAAGTCTCCCCGGTCGTTTGTAATCAAGCTGAATAATTTTAAGGCAACTTTAAAATCGGGTTTTATAACTGGCAGGCTTAGTGTTTCAAATTTCGAACGACCGGAAATCGACGTGTTGATTAATTCTTCCATTGAAGCTAGAGAAGTAAAAGACTTGTTCAATATTGAACGAATAGAGTCGGCCACCGGATCGCTGAATATAAACCTTGAATTCAAAAATCGGTTAAAGAGTTTCAGGACATTTACATTAAAGGATTTTTCGTCGAGTCGGACGACCGGTACCCTACAAATCAAAAATATTGGCTTAAACCTAAAGGATGATCATGTTGTTTATAAAAACCTGAATGGTACATTCAATTTCAATAACCACGACCTTGTTGTTAAAAATTTCTCGGGTAATGTGGCGGGAAGTGATTTTCAGATGACCGGAACCTTCGATAATATTCTTGCCTATGCTTTTCTGCCGCATGAAAAAATTACCATCCGGGCAAATCTGTCCTCGAATTATTTAAATCTCGATGACTTTATTCAATACAAAACGAATAAGGAAGATACGGTTTATAATTTAAATTTTTCTAATAACGAAGATTTCGACCTCGATGTAAATATCGGTCAGTTAAAATTCAGAAAATTTACGGCTGAAAACCTGTCGGGGCAAGTTAAAATGAAGGATAAAAAATTGTTTGTCACAAATTCTTCATTTCACTCGATGGACGGAAAAACGAATCTATCAGGAATTATCGACGGAACGGAAAGCGGTAAGTTCTTGTTAAAATGCGATGCGGATGTCAGCGATGTCGATATTCGCAAGATGTTTTATGAATTCGGAAATTTCGGTCAGGATAACATTACTGATGAAAACTTATCAGGTATTGTGAATGCACATATTTTTTTCCAGTTCCTTTTTAACCCTGATCTGAGCGTAAAAACCAATTCTGTCAATTCATACGGAGATCTTGTGGTCAGCAACGGAGAGCTGATCCATTATACGCCACTCTATCGATTGTCAAAGTTTATTAAGAAAAAAGAACTGGAGCACATTTATTTTTCAACTTTAAAAAACCAGATTCAAATCAAGAACAGCACAGTTTATATTCCGGATATGAACATTGAATCCAGCACGCTCAATTTACAACTCAGTGGTAAACACACCTTTGATAATGATATAGACTACCACGTCCGCATTCTTCTCGCCGACCTGTTATCAAAGAAAAAAAAGAATGAGGAACCAATTGAGGGCACATTCACTCAAGATGACGGTCTGGGAAGGACCACAGTCTTTTTAAAAATGACAGGCAATGTTGATGACCCGGAAATCAGCTACGATACAAAAGCGGTTCAAGACAAAATTGCTTCCGACTTTAAAACAGAAAAACAAAACCTAAAATCGGTTTTTCAAAAAGAATTTAAAGGTTCAGCAAATAACAATGAAGTCGAATCTGCTTCAAGCCGGCTTCCCGATTCAAAAACAGAATCGAAAAAGGGTTTTGTTATTACATGGGACGAAGATAAAAGTGACACTACTGTAAACACTGTACAAAAAGCGGATCAAATAAAATCAACATCTCCCAAAAAAGCGCGGACAAAGGATTTTATTATCAAATGGGATGAAGAAAATGATACGGTTAAATAAGGTATTTGCAGTAATTTTGACTATTTTATTTCCAGTTTAAAACCGCTGCCGTGAATATTTGTTATGGAAATCGACGGGTCGTCTTTCAGGTATTTTCTTAATTTGGTGATAAATACATCCATGCTTCTGCCGATAAAATAATCGTCATCACCCCAAACCGATTTTAAAGCCGTTTCACGCGATAAAAGTTTGTTTTCGTAAATACACAGGAGCTTCAGCAATGCAGCTTCTTTACGTGTCAAGGAATGGGCAGATTCACCATTTTCAAGCTGCATATTTTCATAATCAAATGTGAATCTACCGATCCTGAAAATCTTCTGATCATCATCCATGTTACCTAACTGATTCGCAAAGCATCTTTTCAGGATGGCTTTAATCCGCATACTGAGTTCTTCCGTGCTGAAAGGTTTCACGATATAATCATCACAGCCTGCCAAGAAGCCTTTAATTTTATCTTCGTTTAGCGATTTTGCAGTCAGGAAAATAATCGGGATCAATTGATCCACTTTTCGGATATCTTCTGCAACCGAAAAACCGTCTTTTTTTGGAAGCATAATATCCAAAACTACGAGATCGTAATGGCCGTTTAGAAACTCAGCCAAACCTTCTTCGCCGTCTTTACAAAGACATGTTTCATAATCGAGGAGTTCGAGATAATCTTTTACAACAAGGCTGAGATTCGGATCATCCTCAACTAATAAAATTTTCGCTAATGGGGTTTTTTTTGCTTTCAAGATTCCTGGATTAATTTTATCTAACGTCAAAGATATATAATTTATACCATATATTAAACTGGAAACGAAATAATAAATTGACTGCCCTTATTTCTTTCACTTTTTATATCAATTGTTCCGCCCATTTTTTCAACCATTGTTTTAACATAAAACAAGCCTATACCAAATCCTTTTACGTCATGAATGTCACCTGTCTGAAGCCGTTGGAATTTCTTAAATATTTCATGCTGACTGTCTTTTCTGATGCCGATCCCATTGTCTTCGACCGATATTTTGATCCAGCCATCAACGTTGGATGTATTCACAGTTATTGTCGGATTTTCAGGTGAATATTTATTGGCATTATCGAGCAGGTTATTGAAAATATTGATCACATGTTCCTTATCGGCAGAAATAGTGTGATACTGAGCATTTAAATGTGTCGATAAAGTGCCCTTTCTTTCGTTGACGACCACCCTGAAATTATCAATGCAATTGTTGATAAGGTCATGAACATCGAGCGCTGTCAGTTTAACGTTAAAATCTTCTCTGTCGAGAATGGCAATTTGAAGAACTCTTTCTACCTGGCTTTTAAGTCGGGTATTTTCATCGAAAATAATACTGGCATATTTTTTTATTTTTTCCGGTGAACTAATAACCTCCTCTTTCATCAGCATTTCACTGGAAATAGAGATGGTGGAGATGGGGGTTTTGAATTCATGCGTCATGTTATTCACAAAATCAGTTTTTACATCATCCAGCTTTTTCTGGCGAAGCAACGAATAGATGGTAAAGAAGAAACTAAAAACCAGGATTAAAAGAAATATACCTGACATCACAGGCAAAACGATCATTTGATTAGTTATTATCAAGGATTTTCGTGGAAAATATACGGCCAGGTTATAACTTTCAGCCTGACACAGACAGGTAAGCGAACGCCAATGCGGTGAATCGAGTAATTGTTGCTGAAAACCATCATAATTACCCATTATAAATGTTCCGTCAGTGACATTATATACACCATACTTAAAATCCCGGTTTATACGCAGACTACCGAATTCCGCCCTTATCAATGAATCAAGCTGATCTGGGTTTACGGACGAAAATATTTCAATGTGATTTTGATAAAGAATCGGGTCAACTTTTTCCCTATTTATTGGCAAACTGTTTTCCGAAGACAATAATTGATTGACTACACTTTTTAATGCTACATCGACCGAATTGGTAAATTGATCTTCTTTTAGCAGCCATGCACCACGAACCCACAAAAGCTGTGTGATTAAAGCTGCAATGAGTGAAATGGTCGTCAATACGATAATAAAGATGATCACCCGCTGTTTCATATTTCAAAATTAATTTTAATCGAGACAACCTGTTTTTTTTAACAAATAATTAACAGTATTTAACAACTCATTAACAGTAACAGTCGTAATTTAGCAGTACATTTGCTTCGATTACGATAATAAAGATATTCATAAATTAATAGATTAAAGGTATGAAAAAATTAATGTTTACAATGGGAGTTGTTTCGTTTTTATGGATCGGTTCTTTGACAATCGAATCTGTTGTAGCAGGCAGATTATATGATGATCCTCCCAAGAAAGAAGTAAAAAGCAAGAAATCCTGTTGCAGTCCAAGCGACATGAAACATTGCAGCGGAACTTGTACCGACACCAAAAAAGCAAGTAAAATGGACAGTAAAGATAAAGAGGCTATGAAAGAAAAATCTACAAGTACTACAACTACTGATACTAAAAAAGACAATCCTGATAAAAAGTAAATTGATAACCTCTTGTTTTTGATCCCGGTTCGGTTTAGTACTGAACCGGGATTTTTTTATTTTTGTATAAACGGTTATTCAATGCAGGAAACGATTAATACGATTTATATCAGCAATTTAAGGACGGAAGCGACACATGTTCGATCCAAAAACAAATTGTTCACAGATGCACCTCCTGATAATAAGGGTAAAGGAGAATCCTTTTCACCCACTGATTTATTAGCAACTGCTTTTGGAAGCTGTATGCTAACCATTATGGGCATTGCTGCTCGTGAGCATGGGTTTGATATAGATAGAACACAGGTAAAAATTTGGAAAATTATGGATGAAAATCCAAGACGTGTCGGAGAAATAAGGGTTGAACTCACCTTCCCTAAAAACAATTATTCGGCAAAGGAAAAGAAAATGATCGAGCGTGCAGCTTTTACATGCCCGGTATATCTAAGCCTTCATCCGGATTTAAAAAAAACGATTATATTCAATTATTGATCCAGTGGAAATCAAAATTCCGGTTGGTATTAAACACCGAAAAGAAATCACCGTAGCCGACAATCATTCGGCTAAAGCTTACGGCTCAGGTCTTGTAGATGTT
>CAVXTE010000102.1:0-82923 GCA_963764475.1 uncultured Bacteroidales bacterium | reverse complement strand
TGCCGATTCGCGTCAGGTTTACCGCGGGATGGATCAGGGTACAGGAAAGGATTATATTGATTATTTTGTGGAAGGGCTGAATATCCCTTATCACCTTGTGGATATTGTCGATCCGGGTTACGAATACAATGTGTATGAATTTCAGAAAGATTTTATATCAGCCTATGAGGACATTATGGAAAGAGGGAAGACACCGGTTCTTTGCGGCGGAACAGGAATGTACATCGAAGCGGTCCTTAATGGATACCGGCTTATCAGGGTGCCTGTGAACGATGAATTGCATGCAGAACTAGAAGGCAAACCCCATGACGAACTCATTCACTTACTGAATTCCTTTAAAACGCCTCACAATGTTACCGATACCGGCGACCGGAAGAGGCTGATCCGGGCAATTGAAATACAACGCTTTTACAACGATCATCCTGAATTAGATCATTCGTTCCATAAATTCAGTTCCATCATCTTCGGTATTCATTTTGAGCGGGAAATCATTCGTGAGCAAATCACCGAACGGCTGAAACGACGGCTTGACAATGGAATGATTGAAGAAGTGAAGATGTTGCTGAACAAAGGACTGAAACCTGAACAGCTCAAATTTTACGGTCTCGAATACAAATACCTCACACAATACATCGAAGGGGAAATCACTAACGATGAAATGTTCAGGTTGCTGAATACTGCCATCCACCAGTTTGCTAAACGCCAAATGACCTGGTTCAGAAAGATGGAACGGGAAGGATTTAAAATCCATTGGATTGACGGGAAGTTGGCTATGGAGGAGAAGGTTGGTTTAGCGAAGAGGATTCTTGAAAATAGTTTAAAGGTTTGATTTTATACGTTCCAAGTCCTGCTTACCCACTTTCCTTTACCAGAAGATTTGAAACAGCACGGGGAGAATAAAATTAATTATGCTTAATTTTTATAAAGGTTTCAGTCCTGTTGAAAGGATTTAAGTATAAAGAAAAACCCCGAATTTAGCTTTTTCTTGACTATTTTCGGGGTTCTTTTCTCTTCCTGTCATCAACCGCAAGGTTTGATAACACTATGTTTTGTACAATGAATAATCAAGCCTGACTCGATTGCTTATTTAGCAACAATATACATTGGCACATCAACTGTGACAGTCTCCCCGGTAGAAATCTGAAATTCAGTGAGACTTGGACTTCCCAATCCGCCGGAACCGTACCAACCGACATAATCGCCAACTGACCAGTTACCGTCATTATCAAGATCTTTCCAAACATCAAGATAATAATTACCAGGATTAACATCCGATAATGTGAACGTGGCACTGGCACCTGAGCCGGTTACAGCTCCATACTTGATAGGCTGATTGCTATACCAATTATCCCAACTTGTATAGATGCTTACTTTGGAATTTGCCAGATCTCCTGAAGTTCCTGCTGGGAAATGTACTACACCAGTAATCTGGGTGA
Organism: uncultured Bacteroidales bacterium; assembly: GCA_963764475.1. GTDB lineage: Bacteria > Bacteroidota > Bacteroidia > Bacteroidales > JAADJA01 > JAADJA01. Next base: position 81,487 of record CAVXTE010000102.1, on the reverse strand, counting down.
TTGGATTGGTGACTGTCAGAGAACCATTGCCGCTTGCAGTACCACCATTGCCATCTGAAACTGTTACTGTTACTGATTGTGCACCAGGTGTACTTGGTGCGGTCCATGTGGCCGTATTTCCTGAAGGTACAACTGCTCCACCAGTAACCGTATAGGAGTAAGTAAGGGCATCCCCGTCCGGATCAGATGCAACTACAGAAACAGCTACCACACCGTTTGCAGCAACTGTATTGGGTGTTACAGTAACAGATGCAACCGACGGAATACCGTTTTTATCTTCTTTTTTACACGAAGAAACTACGAATACTGCTGACAGTAAGATCACTCCGCCGAGCAATAATGATGTAAAATTTTTCATAGAATTAATTGTTTTGTTAATACTAAAACCAATTTTTTGGCTAAAATTTGGCCATAAAAATATGAAAAATTTTAGATTTACTATTTATAAATCATTAAAATTTTATTGTTTGGATTTTTTTCCTAAAAATAGCTTTCTCCCGAAACACCGAAAACCTTCTTATCTTGATCCTATATATATTTCAGCCTTTCAGTAACGATTATAAACCTTAAAATGTGCCAGTAAGCAGTTACATTTTTAGATTCTTAGTTAGTAATGAAAACCTCTGAATAAACTGTAACTTCAAGTTCTTAATGCAGGTTGTTAATTTAACCGGTTCCTGATATCCAAAATTACTTAATATGAATGCATTGAAATCTTTGTTTCAATGGGAACATAATTTTTACGGCATGGAATTATTTTCAGATCTAAAGCTGCCTCTTACATATCTGGTATTGGTATTTGCCATTGTCCTGATGATCATCCCGCTGGTTCCGGTCATTCACTGGAAATTCAAAACACCGGGCATAGTGGGTGACTTTACACGATAATGATTAAAATCTATCCACTCCAACAGTTCCTAAACATGTTGTACTCGTTATCAAAGTCTGAAGTTTTCTGAAAAGTTTTTCAATTTTATCAACCTTATAACAAAAGAACCCGGAATCTCGTCCGGGTTCTTTATACTTTGACTTATCAAATGTTACTTTTTCACTGGTTTAGCAGTCGTACCTGTTGTTGCTGATGTTCGATGAGAAACCGATTTGGATGACACCGGTTTTACTGTTGTTGACCGTGTTGGATTGTGTTTTACGGTCGACATTTGCCTTTTTGGAGCTGACCGCATCGCTATCGGTTCTGTTTTTGTAAGTTTGCCGTTTTTGTCGTACAGCAGCTTTTCTTCGGCAGTTCCCTTTTTTACTATCACCTCATACGAAACAATCCCTTTCGTATCAACTTTAAACGCTTCTGCAGGTTTCCAATCCTTGTGCTGAGCGCTCAGGTTTTCGGTAATCGCTTTCGGTAAATCAGCAATTTTTACCATTGATTTTGTTTGTGCATTTACACCCAGTACTGTGAAGGCGACCAATGCTACGATTGCAAATAATGTTTTCATAGGATTAAATAATTTAGTTAAAATTTTAAAACGATTTTTAAGCAGCAAAATTAGATTCGGATTCTGTAGAGATTCTGGATTAAAACGTCTTTTGAAGGTTTTAAATCCTAATAAATGTTAAAACCCACGGGGCACAGAATTGTAAAGGTTGTATTCAACAGTTTAATTACCTTTCAGGAAGAGAAGGGATGCGAATAAAAGGGAATTTTCTATCCTATAATTTGCATTTATCAATGGTGATAACTTAAATTTTATTATTTTTATTCACCAATTTTCGGGGAGTAAAGAACAAAAAGCACTATTCCCTTTTTAAAATAGACCCCTGAACTACCTTTAATTAATAGTTTTAATTACAGGTTGTAATTTTTTAAGATTCAGGGTATTCAGGATAAAGAAATTAATAAAACATACTTAGCACACTTTAGAGTATAACATGTTGACGTAAATGGAATTTATTTCAGATTTTATGCTACCTGTCACCGACCCGGTTCTGGTATTTACGATCGTGATGCTGATCATCCTGGTTGTTCCTTTGGTTCTGCGAAAACTAAAGACGCCCGGTATCGTGGGATTTATCGTAGCCGGCATGGTGGTTGGTCCATTCGGGCTTAACATCCTGGAGCATGATGAGGCTGTCGTGCTTTTCTCTACTGTGGGGCTGATCTATATCATGTTTTTGGTTGGCCTCGATCTCGACATGGATGAGTTCAAAAAAAACAGGTATAAGAGTATCTTTTTCGGTCTGTTCACTTTTGCGATCCCTTTCATCATGGGATTACTGATCAGTTATTACGGGTTCAACCTGGGTTTTATCGCATCGATGCTTGTTGCCATTATGATCTCGACCCATACACTGATCGCTTATCCCATCGTTACCCGCATGGGGATTTCACGCACCGAAACAGTGATGGTAACGGTAGGGGGTACCATTATTGCCGATACCATTGTTCTGCTGATCCTTGCCGTAACGATAAAAACGCACGAAGGAGAATTGAATACTGCTTTCTGGATACAACTTGTTGTTTCACTCTTCCTGTATGGAATTATCATCTTTTGGGGCTTTCCGAAAATTGCCCGCTGGTTCTTGAAAAATATGGACAGCGAAAAAACCCTGCAATATGTATTTGTAATGACCTTGCTATTTATTGCGGCATATTTGTCAAAAGTTGCCGGTATCGAGCCGATCCTTGGCGCTTTTGTGGCAGGTATAGCGCTGAGCAGGTTCATCCCTCACACTTCTGCATTAATGAACCGTATCGAGTTTGTTGGCAACGCCCTTTTTATCCCTTTTTTCCTGATCAGTGTGGGGATGTTGGTCGACCTGAGGATTTTATTTCTGGGGAATCTGACAATCATTTTTATCATTGTTATGACAATTATTGCTCTGGCAGGGAAATGGCTGGCTGCATTGGTTACACAACTTGCTTTCAGGCTATCGCCCGATCATCGCCGACTGATTTATGGACTCAGTAGTTCCCGTGCGGCTGCGACTCTGGCTGTAATAACCATTGGCTATAACCTGGGGCTGGTCAGCATCAACATCCTGAATGGAACCATAATGATCGTTTTTATTACCTGCCTTGTGTCTTCTTTTGTTACGCAGAAAGCAGCACGCAATATTGCCCGTATTGAAAGTGATCAATCGGATCTGTTACCTGACGAAAGCGATAAAATACTGGTATCTATTTACAATACCGATACGATTGAAAACCTGATGGATCTGGCGTTGTTCCTGAAATCAAAATCTTCAACCGAATCGATCTATACTCTGACCATCGTCCATGATAATGAGGAAGCAAAACAACGGGTCGTCGCCGGAAAAAAAATGCTGGAGAAAGCAATATTGCATGCATCGGCAGTCGATCAGCATGTGGAAGTCATCACCCGCATCGATGAAAATGTTTCGATCGGTATATCGCGTACTGCCCGTGAACTTATGGTCTCCTGTATCATCATGGGCTGGACCGAAAAGCCCAAAGGCTCCATCCTTCTCTTCGGGACTATCCTTTCTAATATTGTGAACAAGTGTAATCAAATGCTTTGGGTAAGCCGGATACAACAACCCCTGAATACCCTTAAAAATATCATGGTACTCATTCCCCGGGCAGCAGAATATGAATTAGGGTTTAAAAATATGCTTGGCAAGATCATGTTTCTTTCGACACAAATCGGAGAGGGAATTACGTTTTATTCCTCTTCTGAAACAAGCAGTGTCCTGACAAAGGTAAGCACTGAAATAAATCCCGGATTTGAACTTAAAACCGCAAATTTCGATGACTGGAATCACTTTTCAGGAATTCGGGAAAAGCTCGATCCGGATGATCTTTTGTTGGTTGTAAGTGCAAGGCAGGGCAGGCTCTCCTGGCGACCTGTATTTAAGTCGATAACCGATAAGCTTGTGCATATTTTTAACGACCGGAGTTTTATTCTCATTTACCCCGAGCAAAGTTCAACAACGCCGGGTGTACTTGAAATTGAAAGTGCCGATGGGGCAGAATACGAATAAGCAGCGTATTCATCCGATGATTTCAAATCATCGGATGAACAGGATTACTTTACCGTTTGATGATTTTAAACGGAGTGAATCGATTATCGGCATTTAGTCGTACTATATACAAACCCGGATTCAGCACAGTAACATCTATACTTCTCCGGCTTCCTGCTGTCATGTTTTTTTCGGAAACAGAAAGGATTTTCCTTCCACCCGGATCATAAATGTCCAGTTTAAGATCAGAGATATCTTGTTTTGCCAGGCACCAGAGTTCGGAAGCAACGATGGTCGGATAAACAGCGATGTTGTCTACCACGCTTACATTTTCCGAAATAGCATTATAAATACCTCCTGCCACAAGGCCTGAGAATTGTCCGCTAGCATCTTCCGGGTAATCTATGGCATAATAGCTGAATTTCACCGTGCCATATTCATCATTTATGTTATATGGCATGTTGAAAGAAAATGCAAATTGCCCATTGAGAATATCTGTGTTCAGGGTCACTAATATGCTGTCTCTTACTGTAAATTCTGCAACTGAACTGACAGGATCGTTCGCCAGCGTATAAAGTGTATCTTTCCGGTCAAAAACCCGAACTTCCATCGGTCCATTGAAATTGTAGACAGGCTCTCCTGATATGTCAGTAATGAAACCTGATACAATGACCGGTTCGCCGGGGTGGATAGTATCCAATGGATTTGCAACAGACATTCCGTTAATGGCTTCGGTAACGATTGTGTATGCTGGAATTGCCAGCTTCATCGAAGGATCACCGAATAAAAAGTACTTTCTGGCATTTTCATAACCACCGGTTTGCTGTTTGGCAAATTGGACCGCTTTGCCAAGTGTGGTTTCAGTCTGATTCAATAAAACCGAATAAAAATTATTTTGGAAGTCTGAGTTTCCATTTGAGTAGGTGGCTCTTGAAGGTGCAATTATTGCCGCCATACCTTTTCCTTGCAGCAAAATGGCTTTTTCCGCTAACCCGTACCGATCCGGATCGTCAAAACGACCAAATTCGCAAGTCGCGGTAAACATCAGCGGATAAAAATTAAAATTCTCCCAGTTATCAATATCATTTTCAGTCAGGATCTTTTCATGCGCCAAACCATTGTAAAACCCATGACCGATATAATTAATGATACTTACGCCCGTATTTATTCTGTTCGTAATTACCTGATTGACATCTGGATAAAACTGGCCATTGGTATCCGAAATCTGCTCATAGGCATCGAGGTAAATTTTCGAAATATTGAAATTCTGATCGGTTGTATCAACTAATTCGGATATTTGTTCAGATTGCAAAAAGTGTAAATTTCCGTCTTCATCATCTGCAATACAACAGAAATCATTTCTCCATGAACCGTAGGCATTTTCAGACGATGAATAAGATATGATCTTTTGAACAACGGCATTCGCTTCCTCAATTGTTTTTACGGGTAGACGGCCCAATGCAACACTTAGTAAACCTGTTTTTTTGGAATCGTTAAACTCCCCGAAATAATCATCCGAACAGTATGAACTAACAAGATTCAGGGATTCTTCGGATTCCCATACCGGAATGAAATTTACTTCGGTATTTGTTATGTTTTTATAATCATAAGTCGCGTCGCCAAAGAACAGCACGTACTCAGGTTTTTCACCATTCGATTTATTGTACAATGAATTTTATAAAATCCCTGATAGCCGTGATATCCTTAGTGCCTGAAGAGAATTCGTTGTAAATTTTACCGGGTGTAGTTACGAAGGTGGATAATCCGTCGTGGTTTTCCCTGAATGATGCGAGTTGCTGGGCCGATGGCTTGAAATCGTCATCCGTTATAATGATAAGATCAACCGGGTTAAGCCCATGCAGATTTTGATTTTCAGTTTCACCGATAAATAAAGGAGAAATATACGTATTTGCATCAAAAGCGATAAACTCAAGCAGGCTGTCGGTTTCAAGTGTAAAAATTGCCGTTGTATCAGTTGATAAATAGTGGACATAGGCAGGATTTAACGGGTCGGTAATGTTCCAGAGTTCAAAATTTGAATTTGATGTTGTTATCTGAAAGGTTGTGACCTTTCCGGATCCTGCGGATTCCTTATCCCTGAAAGAAAGCTGCCCGTTTTCATAAGCGAGTTTTCTTCGGGCATTCAACGTTAAATAATCGAGCCATGCAATCGAAGAATCCATTGGCTTGTCGTAGGTCAACTTAACCGTAAAATTTGATTGACCTGCATAAAAAAGAAGAGTATCTATGCGGTATTTTGCAAAATCAGAAGATAATGAACTACCTGAAACAGGCGAAAAACTTAATGTTAGCATATCCTGATTATCGATGCTTAGGATAAGATTACTTGTTATATAAGATCGTGCAGCAGCAGAAACTTTCATATATACCTGTTCGTCCTGAACGAGTTCGGAAAAGCTGACAGGAAATGAATGTTGAGTCACATCCTCAAACCTTTCACCATACCATTTTTTACCTGAATGAATTAGATTTTCAAGTTCTGCTTCGTGATAAAAATGATCGTCAAATGAAGTACAAAGGTAATTTGGCGGGATAATCGTCGAATATTGATCCTGTATGCGTTTCCCCTGACCCAGATCAAAATTTAGAAAATAGAAAGTGTAATCGGAGTAAAGGTTTACCTGATGTTCAAAAAAGCCTGTTGCACTATTCAATGCCCATTCTGTCGGTGCTTCGCCATAAAAAAGGATGTAATCACCCGGATCGAAGGTTTCATCCTCCTCACCAAAAACGAAAATGGCATTTTCCTGAAGGTCGTCATACCGGAATGCATCCGGATCTTCAGGCAGCATACCGCTACCATTGCCATATAAACGGATGTTCACCGGATTGATCTGCGTTGGATCTATCCCATAACTTACGAGATCGTTGTAATCAATGCGATAAATGCCGGTTTGTTCAACAGCAAGCTTATACCAATTGCCTTCCGACAATACAGAATTCTGGCATTGGGCAAAATGGGCAATGCTTATAAAAGCACTGAGAAATGCAATTACAGAGGATTTCATAACGTATCAAATTTTTAGTAAATACTAAATGGATTTGTAGGAGATTTGCTATACGCTATTTTTTCGTTTGATTAGTTAAAAGATGGAAAAATCAAACCCATAGTTGCGTCTGACTGACAAATTTTTATTAACCCATTCGGGAATCACCCGGATGTCAATGGAATTTTTAAGAAAAAGGGACGACAAAAAAAAGCACAGCCTGCGGACTGTGCTTTTCACATAATCTATTTACCTTTTTTTAATTTTTTGTGAGTTCAGGAACATTGTGATAAATAAAATCACCATGCCAGCCGTCATTGTATTCGTTCATTCTTGCAAAAAAAGCTTTTCGTTTGGTTTCATCAGGCCAGTGTGCTTTTATTAAATTCTGGTTTTCCTGAAGTCCATTCTCCAGATCCGCCAGCGACCCCACAACAATTGCTTCAATCAGGTCACGTCCGTCAGAACCCCAGGCATGACGCGACGGATAGTAGGCCTTGATGTATTTGTTCTTGAACGTAACATTTTCGTTGAATTCCTTGACCATACCTTCAATTTCTTCCGTTTTGCCATCTTCGGGCCACGCTGTATGTATATCCCGAATATAATAAACAAGCGGGTCAGCAGATTTTTTAGCCAGGACTTTCGCTCCATCGAGCGTAGAATAGATTTCATCAGAATGTGAGGGTCCATAATATGCTGAACGCTTTTTAAAGAAATCCTTGCGCACCTGTTCATCAGGCCAGGTTGCTTTTTCGAGTTCATCCGAACGTTGTTCAGCTTTTTCAATGTCTTCCCAAGATTTGTATCCAGTAACAATTTTAATTTCCGAATTATCGGCTGTAAAATAGTGAAGGAGTACCAATGAATTATTGATGAACTCATTTTTCATTGTCACATTATCAAAATACTTTTTTTCCATTGCCTTCCATTCATCCATATTAAAATTCTTGTAATTCAGGTTCCAGTGAATGGTGGTAACAGTCAAAAACTTTGGTCTTTCCTGTGCTGAAACTGTCGTTAATATTGCAAAAGAAAAGAACAGAATAACTGCAAAAATTCGTGAATATGTTTTCATTAGCTTTAAGATTTTGTTGGTGAATAATTTAATTATTTGCAAAATTCGTGTTAATAATCATACGCAATAAAGCTTTAACACAATTTTAACATATTGATTTATGGGCGGTTGCAATTTATGGAGAGCCTGGCAAATAGCATGACATAAAATTACAAATGACCGAATGAAGCAAATAACCAATATCATTACAATTGGTCTGAGCTTAAACGACGGGTATCAATGGAACAGGCTGCAACGGATACGTGCAGCCTGCCTTGTTATTATTGTAATCAATGTAATAGAGCTTATTTTTAGAATCGCTGTTATTGCACAATGAAGCGTTTTACTTTTCCAAAATTTTCAGTTCCGAGCCGGATAAGGTAAACTCCTTTTGGAGCATACGACATATCAAAATCGAAGTGATAGGTGCCGTTTACATTCGGAACAAGGTTTTGAATCACGGTCTGCCCCTGAATATTATGGACAGATGCAATCATGGTTTCGCTAATATGTTTTGCACGGAAGCTCAACTCAAAATGGTTATTGCCTGTATTGATCAATTTAAGGTCGTTTGGTTCTTCGGCATTTTGACCAATACCCGTATTGGTTGTGAGATTAACGGTATAATCCTCTGTTTCGCCGAATGTAGTCGTCGCACAGGGATCAGAAGGTACAGAAGCCTGGTAATTCGTCTTTATCCTGAGCAGATGTTCACCGGGATTCAAAACGCTGGTTATCGGAAACGGTATCGTTTCAGTGTAAGTACCGGCAGTTTGTCCGGGGGCGATTACATAATCATTTACAATGACCTCATCATTCTCGAATGAAAAATTATCGTTTAGGTCGATCCAAACCTTGACATAAACATCGCCATATCCGGTTGTGATCGTCAGGTCATAGATAGCACCCGTAGGCAGATCTGTAGAAAGGTTGGTGTAATTTCCATACCCGTTGGGATCACAACCAGTAGTGTTGTTGATCGTTCCAAGCTGAAAAGCAAAGATACCAACACCCTGATCACATATCAGTTCAGGCTGGCACAAGCTGTTGATAATTGTTGCCGTCACCGTATCATTCACGTTATTTCCATCTCCAACCAGTGATGTCGTTGCTTTTAATTCATGGTATCCGATCACCGAAAGATCGGCTGTGGCTGTGAATGTGTAATCCATTGTCGATCCCATGGCAAGCGGTCCGCTGACTTCTTCGGTTACCGGCGTTCCACCATCAACTATAAAGGTAACATCAAAATTTGATTGGGTTGCTGCACCGAAGTTTTCTATGGTAATCGTCACAGGTTCATCAGATGTCATGTAGGTTCCTGAAACAGGAGCAAGAAGCGCATTTACTCCAAGGTCGTTGGTATACAAATGGGTAACTTGTTTCGAAAGAGTATCATTTCCAATATTCAGATCTGATCCAAGCACGGTAGATGTTTTGACCAGATAGCTCGCTCCTTCTATTGAAAAATCGCCGGGCGTTGAGAAGGTATATTGCACATCCTCATTGCTCGCCAGCGAACCTGTGAAGGTTTCGCTGACTACTGGCCCGTCATCGATTTGATAGCTAACCGGAATAGAAACCTGTGTATCGACACCATAATTTCGGATGGTGACTGTCACCGGTTCAGCATTTGTTAAAGAACCATTTATTGGTGCATCAATACTTGTGATCCCCACATCACTTGACAATTCAGGAGTCAGCTTAAACACACAGACTTCGTTTTTCCTTGGGCCACCATTAAAATATTCTCCTATTGCCCAAAACGTAAGGTCATCCGTTGGATCGATCGTCATCTGTGCATAATCTCCATACCGACTTGAGGGATCCGATACCGTTCCTTCAGCGAAGCTTTCTTCTGAAAGTGTCATTACATTGAGGGGATCGGTTGCGTATCTTCCAGTGTAACGTAATGAAGGATAATGCGTCTGGCTTACGATTGTATAAGAAAGTGCTATATTTCCGTAGGCATCCATACACATCGCACCTGAAGATGCGCAGTGCCCGTCGGGTTGTGAGTAAGTGCCTTCCTGATAAATAGACCATGGATCACCATCATTGGTTTGGCGTAATTCGTACCAGCGAATACCTGAATGGTTATCATTTCCATCCAGATCGACCACAAAATTGAAAACAACAGAATTATGATCATCAAATCGTCGATATTGTGCCATATACATAATGGTTGCTTGTAAAGCATCGATATCTGCTCCCGAAGGTTGTGGAAGGTTAGAAAAAGAGCCGCCATCGAATAATCCGTCAAAAGGAGCCGTATTGATGACCTGCGGATCCGAAATCGTGGAATTATTGGGTGTATCCCAATCCACATTTATTGTCCATACTTTCAGATGATCAATTGAGACACCGCTCCAGACATCATCCTGCATGTAAACGATGGGTGCATTTCCCGGTGGAGGCATGGTATTTCCGGTTACATTAAATCCAAGTGGACTGTAAAACCCGCTTGTGACGATGCCGGGTAAAGGGAACCCAATCATTTGCGCATTCGGGTTTCCAAGAAGAATTTGATCACGTTCAATTGCAAATACCACCTGGCTGAATCCGGCCGAACCAGAATTCTTGTTGGCCGTTATATAGTATCCATCGGACCAAAGCGAAAATTTCGGGTAATCAGGAAATGAATTGGTCGGGAATAAATAGGTGTACCACCCGCTGTTTACAGGATCTGATCCCTGGCTGATGGCAAAGAGGAATCCGCTACCATTTGATAGTTCAGTAATGATGAAGCGATCAGCAATCTGGTCGTACATCACAATGGGATCCCCAAGCGTTTGGCCCGGAAATATGGTGGAAAGAGAAGCCGCCGGTGTGAGCGGATTGCCCTCCTTATCCCAAATTCTAAACGAGGAATTCCAGGCATTAACAAAGTGATTCGGACCCACAGCACCGGTTGGATCAGTAGGTGTGGCACTGGCTGCAGCAGCCTGAAATGTGAGAATGGGTTCCTTGCCCTGTATCTTACTTGCTTTTAGCTGTTCCTGCCATAAAGGGTCATTCCCTTTAGGTAGCCCTTTCCCGGGAACTGCTTTATTGGCATCCCTGTGTTTCGGATTGTACTCTTTTGCTTCGTTATCAGCTTCTTTAAATGTCCCTGCTTTTATTTGCGATGCAATAGAGGGAATCTTGAGCATATAGGATGCTTTCGTAACGAGGGTTGCTTTTTGCTTTTGGGCCGGTTGCTGAGCAGTGACTATAATTGTTGCAGAGAACAGCAAATACAAGAGTGAAGTAAATTTAATATTCATTATAAGAGAGTTTAAATGATTTCATTTTTTTATTTTGAAGACAAACTAAGTTTGCAATTGTAATGCATAAATATCGTATAGGTAACGACCATTTTAACATCTTTTTAACATTAAAAGCTTTAAAATGTTTTAACGACCCTGACCTTTTATTTCAGTAAAAGTGAAAGAAGACTGTTATAAATATCTATCGCATTGAATCTTCCCAACTAATTTTGTAAAAAAATAATATTAAAAAAATGGCTGGTAAGTATTAATATTCCTTTTTGTTCTAGCTTCATGCAGATTACCGAAAAAGAAAATAGGCACAAAAACCGAACGGTAGGTTGTGATGTTTTCATTGGATGGATTTCGCTGGGTAGGTTCAGAAGCAGCAATTGAAGGTGCCGTCCTTCATCATAAATGAACTTTTAAAAACACGGTAATAAAAAGGTAAGCGATAATAGAAATAAGCGAATTTTTTTTTAAAACAGTAGCTTATAAAGTTTCAGTCTAAAGTTGCCTCCTTTGGTGTACGCATTTGAATTATCATTCTTCAAAACTTTTTTCTCCTGCTTCAATCCTTAAAGGTAAACGGTTCTCATCAGGTGGGATTACACACGAATACTTGTGGTTGTATGCGCAATAAGGATTGTAGGCTTTGTTGAAATCGATGGTTACGGTGCTACCGGTATCCGGAATTTCACAATCAACATAACGTCCGCCGCCATATGTTTCATTTCCCGAAGTAGCATCGCGGAAAGGGATAAAAAGCGTTTTATCTTGCTTGACGACTTTTCCCAATTTTTTATTTTGATAAACAAATAATTTGAGATTCAACGTATCAATTTTGAACAGAACAGAACCATATTTAATATATTCAGGCAGACGTTCAGTAGAGGTTTTCATAAAAACCGTCTCAGGTTGTTCATCCTTAATAAGAGTGGCTTGCACCCTGTAATGTATATCTGGCTGAAAGTAATTCAGACCTTTGAAATTTTTAAGTTCTTCAGAGGTGAGCGGTGTAGGATCAGAATAGAGAAGTTTGATATTTTTCCCAATGCGGTACTTTTCAATCGAATCATTATAATCGGAATTAACACTGTCGTTTAAGTTTTGTCCTTTAATAATTGCAAAAGGAACAAAAATGAAGTACAGTATAAAACCTATATTTTTAAGCATATTTTGATACAAAGTTTGAAACAAAGGTGTAAAAATACAAAAATGGCTTCAATGAAGATCTTATGAAATAATAGTTTAAGTTTAGCAAAACACCTGTCACCAATGAAACCTACGATGTAAAATTTTTCTTTTTGCTTTCTTTGAGGACAATTCGACTATATAAATTTATAATTTAAATGAATAAACCTAATCGACTTGAAAAGAACAATTTCGCGTCTTATTTGTTTTATTATAAAGCGGTCGCGCGGACGGTATTATTAGATTTTGGGAAATCATCTTTTTATGGGAGTTAACGGTTCAATATGGGAAAAAAAGTGTGCTCCCGGTTTTACAGGAATGTAAAATAATTTATGATCGCAGGAGGTGAAAGTACTTGATAAAACATTATGTAATGACAATTCGATCAACGACATATAATTATTTTCCGGAAGTATCTGCATCTATTCATTTAAAATGACTTTCTGCACTACCTCAATTGGTATTGATATTGACACTTTGATCTGAAACAGTTTTGTTTAGAAAGAAAGTATATGCAAAAGATTTACCAGCAGATTACACTCGTAGCAATTTTAATCCTTCTTGGCCATACCCTGTCTTTCGGTCAGTTCGAACTGATGAACTCGGGTACGGATAAAGACCTGAATGCGGTATATTTTTTAAATACTAAAACCGGGTATGCCGTCGGGGATAGCGGAGTACTTGTCATGACCAGCGATGAAGGAAGGCATTGGGGAAAAATAGAGACGAAAACGAATGAACGATTGTTGGGTGTATATTTCATTCATCCGGATACGGGGTTTATTGTTGGAGAAAACGGATTGCTCGAAAAAACGGTTAATGGAGGAATATCCTGGGAAAAAATTGAATTGCCTGTTCGCGCCGATCTCACAGCCATTAATTTTATCGATAGAAAAACGGGATTCATTACCGGCCATAGCATCGAAGGAGGAGTTTTTGTGAGGACTACCGATAAAGGCCAAACCTGGACGAGTAAGCTGATAAATGAAAACTGCGACAAAACCAAAGGAAATTATACTCCGGCTATCGATTGTGACGATCTTTATCTGATGAATTTGTCATTTCTAAATGAAAAAGAGGGATTACTTGGCGGTTATAGCTTTAATTATAAAACCGGCAAACATCCTTTTGTTTGCAAAACAACCGATGGTGGCGAATCATTCATCAATATATCACCACAAACACCTTACGACGAATGGAATTACGGAAGCGAAGTCGTTGCCCTTAATTTTCTGACAATACATGACGCCTATGCCGTTGTAAACTCGGGACGTGGCCAAAGCTATCTGTTCATCAGCGATTACCGGATCAAAAATTTTAAACCGGTTCAGCATAAAAATTATTATAACCATCAGGAACTTTATTCGGGTTCATGGTTTATCGACAGGTATTCGGGCTATTTTACCAGCCTTGTGGATGGAGTTTCTCAGATAATTAAAACCATCGACCTCGGTGAATCGTTCATGATCCTTACACCTCCCACCAGGAATTCGCTTCTCAGTATGTGGTTTACCGATAACCGCAACGGCTACTTTGTTGGACGGGAAGGTACAATTCTCCATCTGTACGATGAAAATAATATTACGTATTCAGAACCAGTCGCAGGGGAACAGAAATACACAGATCCTCCATATACAATGGCTGTGCCCAATAGCCGGACAACAATGACTGAAATTTTTGTATACAATGCAGATATACAGGATAAAGAGGAGTTGGGAATTGAATTGTACAACCGATACGGGAAAAATGTGATAATCAAACGATCGCATGTACGTTTATTCACTGATGAACTGAGAATAAAGATCAGAACAAACGACCTGGAACTCGGAACCTATTTTTACTCCATCAAAAAAAATGACAAAACCCTTGTCAACGGGAAAATAAATGTTGGCAGCCTGGCACAGTACAATTATTAAAAATTCTTTAGTTTTCCTTTCTTGACTTTAAGTTTACAAAATACTGTAAACCCCTTGTACAATCACATTTACAGAATAAAAATTTCAGAATAAATTGGAAAGCGTTAAACATATTCAGGAGGGTTTTGTTTAAGCTTTTACTAAGGATATTTTTTTGTACAAAATGAAACCATCTCGTTTTTTTTAAAGTAGAAATGCCTTTCATGTATCCAAACATTAAGACGGTATTATCATTTCCGATTGTTGCATGTTTTTTTGCTATTACGAATCTACTGCATGCACAGGGGACACGAAAACGATTACGAACGTTTCAGTGTGGGCGATAAGTACCATTTACTAGTAGGCCTCGACCTATCTCCTGACCAGAAAACAATTGCCATAAGTAGTGTTCAGAAAAATCCGCTTATCCTTTACGATTGGGAGAAAAGAGAGATCACGGCTGAACTGGACGTCGGCGATATGACAGTTGCCGGATCGATAGTCCGGTATTCTCCCGCTGGAAAATACATGGTTCTTCAGCAAACAAACCTGATCGACTGGGCTCCGAATAAAGATAAAGAGGTTTCTTTTGATGTGGTTGAATCTTCCTCAGGCAAAAAGATCAAACATTTCGATGCGAAGCACGCAGTTGTGTTTACACCAGATGATAAATATATCCTTGCCTTGTCAGGCGAAACCGTAGAATTATGGAACCTGACTTCCGGTTCAATGGATAAATCTTTTTCTGTTCCTATGGCTTCCAATGGCATTGCTGTAAGTCCTGACGGCAAATCGATCGCTGTATCCCATCATGTCGACGGAGATGCACTGAAGAAGAACCCCCGGTTCAAAAAAAACAAGACTCTATTAAAAACAACAGAGAAATACAAACAACAGGTAAGCATTTTCGATGCTGCTACATTTGATATGCTTAAAACCGTAGCTCAATTTTATGATATTGTTTACCGTCTCGAATACAGTCCCGATGGCAGTAAGCTGTTCGTGCTGGAGATACCGCATGTTAAAGCCCAATCGGCACAGCAAAGGACTACGTATGTTGAAACGATTGATGCTGCAAATTATGAACCTCTGCGTATGGGGTTTACTTCTACGGCTCCGTATGAACCAGATTTTAAACTGAGCCATAACGGAAAATTGTTTGGTATCGTATCGAAGGGAAACCGGTATATGGAGCTGCATATTTATGATTTTAATACAGGCACGATGCTAAAGCGTTTTGAAGAATCATACCGTCTCTTCGAGAAAAATGAAGGCGAAATAATAGCAGCCGATGCGCGCAGTTCATTTGTTTTCCTCCCGGACGACCAGTCAGTCATTATGACGATGGGAAACCGACTGATAAAATGGAATTTAAATTTAAATGAATAATCTATGAAATTTTTACTGTTTATCCTGCTGTTTTTCTTCACATCGATCATCGTATTCAGCCAGAAAAAGGTATTTATAGAGAATAAAGATGATATCGTAAAAGAAGCGATCCACGAAATTGAAGTATCGATGCAACCGCCTGAAGGTGATCTTTACCTTTTTACACAAAAATATAAGATTACCGGAACATATGATTTCGACATTACACTTTATGAAAAAGGGCTCGTTGCAACAGTATTCGTCAACAACCGGGAAGGCGGCAGTATTCTGTCCCAAAACAAGCTGAAAGATTTTGTAAAGGCTATGAAATTCGAATTTAAGATGCCGAAAGGCAAAAAATACAAATTCAATTATGTGTTTAATTTTAATTAATATGTCATGAAAAAAGTACTTATTATTCTTATCATCGCATCTGCCTTTCAGTACGTGTGGGCACAGGACGATATGCCTACAGTATGGGAAACCAAGCTCGGTCATAAGATCGATTATTATGGCACTGATAAATCAGACAAGCCGGATTCATACAGTTTTGCAGCTTCCGACAAGGAACTGACGGTATTTAAAAACAGCGACGGCAGTACCATCTGGACGAAAGCTTTCAAGGAAATCGCGCCAAAGCTGCGCAAGATCGACGAACTGCTAGCCTTCTGGGAATCGAATACCATATTCCTGTTCGACCGGAAAATGGGTGCCGACCAGATCGCCTGCATCGACATGAAGACCGGCGACCTGCTCTGGAATACCGACAAATACCAGAACGTAACCGAACAGGTAGTGGTTTACATTCCCGAAGAAAATGCCTTTGCCATTTCGCTTAAAAAAGAACTCGTCTTCATCAAGGCAAGAACCGGGGAAGAACTCTGGTCGACAGAAAAGTTCAAGGGCGTTGTTGGCAAATATGTTTACAACAAAGACGACCACACGATGGTGATGGTCAATTTTGTCCCCAGCGGATTGGGCGCTTTGTTCTCGGGTTTTAAAAACCAGATCGCGAAAATCAACATGAAAAACGGCGAGATCCTCTGGGAAAATACGTACATCGGCCGTGCCGACCGCAAGGTGATCACAAAAGATTTTGTTTACGATCTGAATGTTGTCGATAATAAGGTAATCCTCATGATGAACGGGATACAGGTGTACGATTACAACACCGGCGCCAATCTGTGGTCCGCTGCCTTCGATTATACGCCCAATGTCGTGAAAGCACCTGCAAACTGCCTCACTTTTGGGGCTTACGGTGTTGTTGCTACTCCATACAAGGTCGGAAATGATATCTACGTGCTCGACATGTCGAACAAAAAAAACCAGTTTGTAAAGAAATACGACATGCAAACCGGTAAACTTCTCTGGACCTCCCCGGAAATTAAGGATGCCCGGGCCATTCCCGGAATGATGGTTGTCGGAGACAAGGTTGCCCTGCAGATCGGCGGCCGCGTCGAAACCCAGTTTCACCAGCATTACAAAAGCGGCGACCAGATCGTCGATCGTTGGGTCGTCGACCATCCCGAAGTAAAGCCATTCGGTGTGCAGGCTTTCAATACAAGCGACGGAAGTCTTGCCTGGGAATCGGAGCGCTTCAAAAAAGGGATCACCAATGCTGTTTCATTCGATAAATACCACATCGTTTGCAGCGGGAAAGCACTCTATTCGCTTGATATAAGCAATGGCAACGAAAAATACGAAGTACCGGTAGCCAAAGGTGGTGTGGGACAGGCAAGCCTGGTTCTGAAATACGGCGATGACGTTATCGTGGTGATCGGTGAAAAAGGCGTTTCCACTTTCAAAGCTCAGGACGGAGAACTGATCGGCAGCGGTAAATACAAATCGTCTTCGCTGGATGACCGTGTCAATGACATCGTCATCATGAAGACCGATAAAGCCGATATCGCCGCTTTCAAACTGCCCGACTGTTCGTACAAGGAATTCAAAGCACGCAAAGGAGCCGGTACTACACTTACCAACGACGGCAAGCACGTATTCGTTTACGAAAATAAAGTCATCACAAAGCTCAGTACAGAATGATGATACTCAGTACACCGTACTGCGTAGCTAAATTTACTTATAATTGATCCGAACCCCGGCCTTCCGGGGTTCTTTATTTGTATTTCTTTTAAATAAATATCCTGTCCGAAAATTCTGTTTGAAAAACACTGTTTCTTCGTTATCTTTGTCTCTCTCTCAAGATGAAAAAAATCAACAGGATATGCCTGAACGTATTGCTGTAAACGGATTGAAACAAAAGATCGACGTATGCTCAAGATGTCATGGTATTATCCGGTATAAAAACAAGATGTTATGAAAAAATTTGCAATCCCCTTGATGGTTGGCTTGTTCGCCTGCCTGCACTCATTTTCACAATTGAATCCGGTAAATAACCTGGAATGGGACCACTGGTATTTAATGCCGAATAATTATTTCACCCTTAGCTGGACTCCACCTGATCCGTCAACGGATACACTGGCCGGATACAATGTTTACCGTAACAATGATTTTTACAAATTTCAAATTGAAACTTCACTCTATCACACCGAAGGGGGTGAAAACTGCGGTGAGGATTTTGTTGTATACAATGGCGGGCCCTTTTATATTCATGTAAATGCAGTTTACAACTCGACTCTTTTGGAATCGGGCTATACGGATTCGGCCTATTGCTTCGGATTTTTAATCAACATCACCGAAAGAAACCCGGACGTTGTCCGTCTCTCACCAAATCCTACTACCGGTAAACTGAAGATCACAGGAAATGATGTATACGCTGTTACAATTACCAATCTGAATGGAAAACAGGTACTGAACGCTATCGAACCGGAAACGATCGATCTGACGGGGTACCCGAAAGGGATTTACCTCGTTAGAATCAGTTCGGATCAGGGTGAAACAACTGAAAAAGTTCTTCTCAAATGATCTGTTTATGAAAACCGTACTTACTGCATTTATCCTTCTTATTTCCGCAATTGCATTTTCAGCCGGACCAAAAAAATTGCCCGAGTCGTATCTGAACATCGGGGCGGGAGCAGGAATGAATTACGGCATCCTCGGAATAAAGATCAGTGATCGGGTATAAGAATTCCGGTGGTTTGATCGGTTTGGGACTTACACCCAACGGAATGTTCGGCTATGAATTCGGGTTTCAGATTAGCTGGAAATGGTTTTATTTCAATGCCGGCTATGGTGTATTCGATACAAAACAAAACGAGAAAAGACCTGGTCACAGCTTCGAAGAAACCATGGAGGCATTCGATGCCATGGCCGGTGTTATGATCGGTTTCGGGCCAACGAGAAGGGTTTTTATCGATGCAGGTATCGGGCATACTTTCTTCGGTCCCCAGGAAAGGGTTCACGGAATTAAAATTGATCACAATACATTTACAGGTGTAATCGGCATCGGGATCAGGATCGGTAATCTCGCCAAATACCCGGAGGATGAACCCACGGATGCCGATGATACACGATGAACCTGAACATTTTTATATTCTTCCGTACAACCGATGCAGATGATCGCTGAAGAAGTTAATAAAAACAGCACTCCGATATCAAAAAAACCTTTACATTAGCCACACAAAACAAGCATAGAGGTGCTGAAGCAAAACCGGCAATTACCGATGAAAAAGGAAAGCCATACAGGTATAAATGATTGTAACTGGGTATACCCAATTAATTTCAGGTATCGTACCGGTCTCAAAACTGTTGGACGAATTTTGGTGGAAAAAAACGAGGTGAATTTATAAACGAGTTACAGGCATTTTGAAAACGAATCATTATTGTATAAAATAGAATCATATCGTATCATTATTTATTGAATATCCATCGAATAAAAACGAATCATATCGTATCAGTGATGATTAAAATTGATATCTTTGTTTTATGGGAAAATTTAGTGCATACATTTAAGATAAACCCCCCACTCTCAGCATAGTCTCCTGACTATGCTGTTTGGGGTAAGAATCTCTGATTCTTAAAACTACAATTATCACCACCATTCCTCGCACCCCCGCAGCCGCAAGTTTGTAACTTGTGGCTTTAATATGTCAACTTCAGACCTTCTCCTCCCAAGCCTACTAAATCCGCGCTTCCCAATCCCAAAATTCTTCACAAAACCCTCTTTTCATGCTGCGGAAGGGGCATAATTTTTCACGAGAATGGGTCTTCCGTATACGGAAGGGGTATAATTTTTCACAATATTGGGTCTTCCGCATACGGAAGGGGTATAATTCTTCACGATAATAGTACTTCCGCACACGGAAAGGGCATAATTTTTCCCGATAACAGACCTTCGGCACATGACAAAACGTTATTTTGACCAGTTCTAAATTTCTTTCCCCCCTTATTTAAAAATTTCTGTTTTTAAGCATGCATATATTTTACACTTCATTAAAAAGGCTTATATTTGATCTGTTTTTGATTAATTCTATGAGTTTTTAGACGAACTGACGTTGCATAAATACAGAAGGGTAAAGGAACAAATGAATTATAAAACAAGACTTAAATAAATAGCATAATGAATCACATAAGAAAAATTACCTGCATTATTTTCCCGATTCTTCTTCTAATACCTTTCAGAAGTTTCAGTCAAAATATAGAGCAAAAAGATTCGTCATATAATAAATTAATTAGCGCAGCAAGGGAAATAATAGCTGAAGCAGGTACCTGCGCATTAATTACTTTAGACGAAAAAGATCTTCCGATGGTCAGACTAATGGATCCTTTCATTCCTGAAAATGATTTTACGGTTTGGTTTGGTACTAATCCTAAAAGCAGAAAAGTAAAGCAAATTAGAAATAATCCCAATGTAACCTTATATTATGTAGATAGTGACGCTTCAGGATACGTTGTGATTCATGGAATAGCTCAATTAGTGGATGATCAAAGGGAGAAAGAAAAGCGTTGGAAAGTCGAATGGGAAGCTTTCTATCCAAACAAAACTGAAGATTATCTTTTGATTAAAGTTTCCCCTGAATGGATGGAAGTATTAAGTTATACTCGTGGTATTGTTGGTGAACCTACAACTTGGGAGGTACCTGTAGTATTATTTGATTCAATTAAATAGGATGTTTTAATCGTATTATATTTCAGATTAACTCATAAAAGTAGCAATGCTTAACACATGATCTATGGATACCTAAACAAGGTACGCTCATCACGTGACCTGGAAAAAGAATGTAAACGGAACATAGAGCTCATGTGGTTGCTCAAAAATTTGCAGCCTGACCATTGCACCATATCCAATTTTCGAAGGGACAATCCTAAAACCCTGGAGAAAGTATTTCGAGCCACTGTACAAGCGGCCAAACACTTCAGCCTGACAGGGTGATTTGGAAACGCCTTAAAACAAAGTGTAAGCTCTTTTTTTCGATGGAAATTTGGCTCATTCAGGTCACTTATAGGTGCAAATTTGATTTTCCCAAACAATTCCTTTACTAAAGTTAGGCTCTTTAATACCGACTTAAAATAACTTTTAGAAATGAAATTCAATTACTTTTATAACACGGTTGAGTATTTTTGCACAGACTCCCGCTGGGGTAATGTATGAAGAACAGAGTATTGTAGAAATTTTAAGGAAAGACAATGGGAAAAAACAAGAAACTAAGTTTAATTGAAGTAATCTCAATGGCAGTAGGCACAATGATAGGTGCCAGTATTTTTTCGATTTTTGGTTTAGGCGCTAAAATTGCAGGAAATGATTTACCGGAGGCATTTATTCTCTCAGGCATTTACGCTTTAGTAGTGGCTTATTCATATGCTATATTAGGCGGAAAGATTATATCTAACGCAGGTCCAATTGCATTTATATTAAAAGGACTTGGAGATAGTATTGTAGCAGGTGCTTTAAGCATACTGATGTGGCTATCATACGTAATATCAATATCACTTTTTATTAAAGGGTTTGCGGGCTATCTACTTCCTTTTATACATATAGAATCTACAACACTGGCCATTGGATTAGTTGAAGTAATCGTTATTTCATTTTTCACAGCATTAAACTTTTTTGGTAGTAAAGCTGTAGGGAAAGTAGAATTTTATATTGTGTTCATAAAATTATCGATTTTACTGGTGTTTATATTAGGTGGCTTTATGACAATCAATTGGGGAATGGCTAAGCCGAATTTTGATGCAGTTCACACAAGTGGTTTACTTAATGCTTCTATTATCTTTTTCCTTTCATATATGGGCTTTGGACTTATCACAAACACATCTGAAAACATAAAAAATCCTACGAAAAATATTCCTTTAGCCATATTTATAAGTATCCTATTTGTGATGGTTTTCTATATACTAATTTCTCTGGTAACCATTGGAAATCTTCCATTACCAGAAATTATTAAAGCACAAGAAAATGCTTTGGCTATTGCTGCAAAACCATTTTTAGGTAATTTCGGATTTATTCTTATCACAATTGGAGCATTATTCTCAATTTCATCTGCTTTAAATGCAACTATTTTTGGTGGAGCAAATATTGCCTATTCAATAGCAAAGGACGGAGAACTGCCGGAATTTTTTGAGCGGAAAGTATGGTTTAAATCAACCGAAGGTTTGTATATAACAGCAGGATTAGGTCTTGCATTTGCCTTGTTTTTTAATTTAGGGGCAATTGCTGCCATAACAAGTACGATTTTTACTATTATTTACATTTTTGTGCTGATTTCTCATCTTAAATTACGGAAAAAGTATGGAGGGAATGGCATCCTTATTATAATTAATTTAATTATTCTTCTGTTTGTTTTTGCAGCACTAATGAAATATCAATGGGATACTCAAAAGAATGCTTTTTATGCAAGTATCATTACATTCCTGGTAGCTATAATTATTGAATACCTATTCAGAAAATATAAGAAACGAGAAATGAAAACTGAAAAGAAGAGCACCTACCCACAATAAGTAAGTCTTCGTGTGGTCGGGGAACGAGACCCCAGCGCTGATTTTGGTTTGCACCCAAAATTTTCAATATTAATCCAGTACTGGCATGAATTTGTAACACCTGCCACTATTTTCGACCACATAATTCCCTTGTTACTTCGATTGTTCTGTGTTCGGTTATTCAAAACCCTCCTTTTTTCAGTGCATTCGTCGCATCTATCGGTATCCGTTCCGGAATTTCCATTCCTTTGTTCAATACGTGAACAAGCTGTTTAAGCTCACTGCTATCGGTTTTCTTTAACAACTTTGCCAGCACATGGTGGGCACTCTGCCGCAGGTAATAGGAAGAAGCATTGTCGGTCAGTTCCTGCAGTACCGCCCGGATGGCAGGCCGTCCGATGCGGATCAGTGCTTCGGCTGCTATCCACCGGATTTCACTTTCGCGGTCATCCAACATCTTAACAACATAGGGTATAGATGATTCGTGGGCGATCAGCTCCACGATCTTAGCCGATTCCTTCCGTATCTGTTCGTGTTCCGATTTCATCAGTTTATACATGACTGGCAATATTTTATCGCCATTCTTAACAAGGTCCTTCCGTGCCGATGCATGCACCTCGTAGGTATCCGCTTCGAGGAGCGCAACAATCCTCTCCGTTGTTTGTTTAGGAAACCCGTATTGTTTCAATTCTTGTTCAAAATCTACCTTCGTCTTCATTGTATATCCTTATTGATTTTAATTTTTAAATTTTATCTTCGAGTGATCCAGAACTTTATACACCTGCACTTTTAATAAGTCAGTGATGAAGAAAGCGACCAACGCATAAGCCCAAACAAACCCGGCCAGTTTCCAGCCCATGGCAGGCAGAAGAAATCCGTAAACCACGATAAAGGTTGCTACTGTTTGGGTGATTATAACGGCAAAAAGGAGTGGTTTGGCAGGCTTCACCGACCAGAAATGGCTTTTCGTTCGTGCTACAAAAACCGTAAGCTGACCGGCAACAGATAGTTTCAGATAGATGAACGACTGCAGGATTTCATTGTTCAGATGTAATACTTCCTTCCCGATAAAAAAGATCCCGAACGAACTGAACACCCCGATGATACCCAGCGTAGTGGCAATACCCAGGGTTGTCCGCATATTCCAGCGGTCGGGGGAGGCAGAAACTCTCACATTGTCGTAAGCAATGGTCATGATGGGTGCATCGTTGAGCAGGGCGAGTAAAACGATCATGAGGGCAGTAACCGGGTAAAACTGGAATGTAATGATCGAGAGCGTAATGAAAAGCAGCACCCTGATGGTTTCAGCGATTCTGTAAATAGCATAATTACCCATTCGCTGAAAGATCTTCCGGCTTTGTCTTATGGCATCGATGATAACGGATAAACCGGGTTTTGTGAGGACAATAGCAGCCGCTGATTTAGCTGCATCAGTTGCGCCGGCAACGGCGATCCCTGCATCCGCTTTTTTCAGTGCGGGAGCATCGTTTACCCCATCACCCGTCATCCCGACAATATGTCCTTTTTCCTGGAGTAATTCAACAATGTGGTATTTGTGTTCGGGGAAAACCTGAGCAAAGCCGTTTGAATCTTCGATCAGTTTTACCGCTTTACGGTCGTTGAGTTCGAGCAATTTGTCAGCAGGAACGATCTTTCGACCCAAACCGGTTTCTCCTGCTATTTCCTGTGCGATAGCCGTATGATCGCCCGTTACCATCTTCACCTGCACACCCATATTTTGTGCATTCTTTATCGTTTCGGCAGAATCTTCCCGTGGCGGGTCGTATAACGGGATCAGCCCTACATATTGCCAGTCATCCTTGTTCACTTTTTTTTGCGACACCCAATGCTCTGTAGCCTTTTTTTGCAAAATCGTTTACATTATTGTTTACTTTCTTTTCAAGTTCATCATCATCTCCGGCCAATTTAAGGATGACCTGCGGAGCCCCTTTAGCTAAAGTGAAACTTTTTTTATTTTTATCCTGAACCGTTGATTCCGTCTTTTTCGAAACAGGATCGAACGGTTTGAAATTACTCACCGTATAATTTTTTAACAACTCCTTTATTTCCGAAATTCCTTTCGACTTTTCGAGAATGGCATTGTCAATCGGGTCTTTATCTTCTTCATTCGAAGCAAGAGAAGCAAAAAGGAGTACCTCGTTGCTGCTGAAATTCTTGAAAGGCACGACATCGGCTACGGTGAGTTCATTTTTTGTAATCGTTCCGGTTTTATCCGAACAGAGGATATCCATACCGGCCATTTCTTCGATAGAGGCAAGCTTGCTGACAATGGCTTCTTTTTTAGCCAGGGCGGTAGCACCAACGGCCATAGTTACGGATAACACGGCAGGCAGTGCAGCTGGTATGGCTGCAACCATCAGAACCAGGGCAAATTGGAACATCTCCATGAACTTTTCGTTACGGAAAAACCCAATAAGGATGATTAGCAGTACCAATGCCAGCGCAAACAGAATGAGATAATTCCCAATCTTGATCACCGCCTTCTGGAAATGGCTCTGCGTTTGTGCATCTTCCACCAGTTTTGCGGTTCGGCCGAAAAAGGTATTCATCCCCGTTGAACCGACGAGACCGTTCATTTCTCCCTGCCGTATTACTGAACCTGAAAAGGCCACATCACCCTGCTTTTTATCCACAGGCAGCGATTCTCCTGTCAGTGCAGATTCATCCACCTGCAGGTAATCCCCTGAAACCAGTTTCAAATCTGCCGGAACCACCTCGCCTAACCGCACCCTGACAATGTCGCCGGGAACAAGTTCTGTTGCCTTGACCTCTTTCCACACCTTATCCCGTAAGACTCGTGCATTTAATGCAAGTTTCTTTTTCAGAAGTTCGATGGCATTATCGGCTTTGTGTTCCTGCCAGAAACTAACAACTGCATTTAACAGCAGCAGAGCAATGATGATCCAGAAATCTTCCCAGTGATGAATGATTGCAGAGAGGATAGCGGCGATTTCGATCATCCAGGGGATCGGTCCCCAGAAATTTTTCAGAAATTTAAGCAGGGGATGGGCTTTTTTCTCCATTATTTCGTTCCTCCCAAACTGTTCCAGCCGCTTACCTGCTTCTCCTCCTGTTAATCCCTCGGATGAAGTTTCCATTTCCTTGTAAAGATCTTGTACTGCTTTTTTCTTAAGATCGTCGGGTTTAACTAATTCCATGTCTAATTGATTTTAATTCGTTTTCTTTTTTTATTTCTGTCATTTATTCTTTTACAACGGCTCATCTGCCTTATTTTCATTAGTATAACAAAAGAATATGGTAAATTACTATAAATTGAATGTTAAATAATGTTATATGACGCAGGGATGCATGAATGGAAAGTGGCTTTTTTTACCGGATAATTTCAAAAATTCACTCAGTAGAAGTGACTTGTAAAAAAGTTTGTAGAACCAAATAATCCAGGGATAAAAAATTCAATAAGGAAAAAGAAAAAAGACACACATTCACAACTTTATTCCGAATGGTGTCTTAAAATTTAATTACAAATTGCCTGAAATTGAAGCAGGCAATAATAATTTACGGGGTGAATTCGGCCAGTATGCGCACGGTTTCGGCTTTCAATCCGTCTTCTGCCATAGCTTTTTTACCCTCGTCCGATTTTAAAACTTCATTAAATTTATTTATATCCGGAACTTCTGCAAGGACGCCTGCAAATTTCGGATTCGCCGGATCACGGAAGGTTCTTGCCTTCACACCATATTTTGCAAATAATTCGTGCCTGCTGTTAGGCCCTTTCTTCCATGCATTGGCCCAGTGCTGACCATCATTGACTTCATGATAAATGATTAAAGTTGTCATTATTTATGTGTTTAAATGTTTGTACCTACTGTCTTTTTTAATGTGGTTTCTTCAGCTTAATCCCACTTTAATAAAAACTTTATGAGCGACAAAGTTAGGATGGTTTGAAAAATACATTTGTTAATAAACTGTTATTAAATGCTTTCCAACTGTTAAAGTTTCTTAATAAGCCACTAAAAATGGTCAGATATAGTAAACCGGATGAAACTATAAGGAGGTCATAAAAAACGCTAAACTTTTTTAGAAAGTTAAAATTCTTTAAAAATTGACTTATTGACAACCTATCTTTGTTATGTGGTATGAATGGAAAAAATAAAACGACTTACAAAGGTTAATTTTGTATCATTTTTCAAAACATGAAGAAAAACTTATCCATCGCATATTTGTCGTATCGTATTAAAGAGCATGCAAAGCCATTTATTTGGGAAAACCGAAAAATCATTGCACAATTCATTCTCACCCTGTTCTTTATCGGTATTGGAATATGGTTCATCAAGCACCAGCGTGCCGAATTGACTGAGGTTAGACATATACTCCTGACTGCAAAGTGGCAGTGGGTTATTGCCGGGCTAAGCCTTACGATCGTTTATATTCTTCTTCAGGGATTGATGTATGTCTTTTCATTTGCTTCGTCAGGTAGTAAGGTCTCATTATTCGATTCGACTGTACTTTTTATCAAACGGAACCTGATAAGCATATTTTTACCGGCAGGTGGTATTTCATCGCTGGTATTTTTTACAGGTACAATCGAAAACAAGGGAATTAAAAAATCGCAAATTCATTTTGCTTCATCCATTTATGCCTTTGTAGGAATTCTCAGCGTCGTAATCGTGGGATTGCCTGCATTTGTATATTCGGTTGCCCATGGAACCGTCGGATCGGGGGAATGGCTTGCATTGGGCACAATCATCCTGTTAACGGTTATGTTTTACAAACTTTACCAGTCTGTACTGAAGAATGGAATTGTTTTCAGGTGGCTGATAAAAGTATTCCCGGCAGCCGAGGTTTTTTTGAATGATCTCATGAACAATAAAATCGACAGAAAGAAATTCCTCCTCACAATTATTGTTTCAGTACTGATCGAATTTATCGGTATTGCTCACCTGTACGTTGCAATGGTGGCTCTCGATCTTAATCCGTCATTTTTTGCGGCAGTGATGGGATATATTATTTCGGTGATTTTCCTGATTGTATCACCTTTTTTACGGGGTCTTGGTGCAGTTGAAGTGTCGATGTCGATTGTTCTTGTCCGGTTTGGATTCAGCAATGTGGAAGCTATTGCTATCACATTTCTGTACCGCTTTTTTGAATTCTGGTCTCCGCTGTTCGCTGGTATTCTGACGTTTTTGTCGAAACTGAATAAATTGCTGATGCGGGTATTGCCGGCGTTCTTTTTAATGGGTCTGGGAATCGTAAATGTCGTTTCGGTATTAACTCCCGCCATTACCGAAAGAATGCGTCTGCTAAATAACTTCCTTCCTGTGGAAGTTATCCATACATCAAATTATCTTGTAATGATGGCCGGACTGTTTTCGCTTGTTACTGCAGCATTTATGCTGAAAGGAATGCGCTCGGCCTGGTGGTTTGCTCTTTTCTTAAGTATCATCTCGTTCATCGGAAACATAACAAAGGCCATCGATTTTGAAGAGGCTGCTTTTGCGCTGCTCGTCATTGTGGTTCTATTTGCAACACGGCGTGAATATTATATTAAGAACAACCCGAAACTGCGGAATGTCGGGCTGCAAACAGCATTGCTTATGGTTTCCGCTACGGTTGTTTATGGAATTGTCGGCTTTTATTTTTTGGATAAAAAATATTTCAACATCGATTTCAGTCTTGGGCAATCCATCCGTTATACCCTTCAGAATTATTTTCTGATCGGAAGCGACGCTTTAGTCCCGACACGTGCCTTTGCCAGGAATTTTCTTTATTCAATCAATATCAGCGGTTTCATGTCCATTGCATTTTTGATTTATACCCTGGTAAGAACCTATGTCCCGCAAGACAATGTTTCGGAAGAAGAGTCGAGCCTGGCAAGCGAACTTTTACGATTACACGGGACTTCAGCAATCGATTACTTTAAGACCTATAGCGATAAAATCCTTTTCTTCTCTGAAAACAAGAAAGCATTTATCGCTTACCGGATCTCGGCCAGTTTCGCCGTAGCCCTCGAAAACCCTGTAGCAGAAAATACTGAAGAAATGAAGAAATGCATTCAGGAATTCGATATGTTTTGTTACGAAAACGGATTAAAAACGCTTTATTACAGGGTTCCTGAAGAATCCCTCGGTATCTATCATGAGCTTCATAAAAAGGATTTGTTTCTCGGGCAGGAAGGAGTAGTCGACATTTCCACTTTCAATCTTGAGGGAGGGAGTAAAAAATCGATGCGCAATGCAGTAAACAAAATAACAGAGCAGGGTTTTAGAACAACCATTCATGAGCCACCGGTAAAAGATGGTGTACTTCAAAAATTAAAATCAGTCAGCGATGAATGGCTCGAGGATACAGGCAGAGACGAGATCATTTTTTCACAGGGGATGTTCGCCTGGGAAGAGCTCAAACAACAAAAAGTTATTACAGTTGAAAATACTGAAGAAAAGATCATTGCGTTTGCGAATATCGTTCCGGATTATGCAAAAAATGAGGCCACCTATGATCTTATCCGAAAAACGAAAGACGCACCTGCCAAGGTGATGGATTTTATATTGATCGAGTTGATCAGATACCTGAAATCCTGTGATTTTAATTTCATCAATATCGGATTTGCACCTTTGAGCGGGATGAATGATCCGATAACTTTTCCTGAAAGGTCGATGAAGTTTGCATATGAAAAAATCAGGTCGTTTTCACATTACAAGGGATTGAGGGAATACAAGGAAAAATTTGAGCCGGTATGGTTCAATAAATACCTTATCTACGATCACGATTTTGATTTGCTTAAGGTTCCGGGCGTACTCTCAAATATTATTAAACCATGAAACAATGAAATCATCAGCAAACTATATCATAACATCGGCCTGGACCTGTATTTTTGTTTGTATCGGCGAATTTGTTACCATTTTTGTTTTCGGAACCTTTGATCCCGGCTACAGCCAGATACGGGATACAATGAGCAAATTGGGTACATCGGGCAGTCCTGTATCGGTTGAAATTTCTTTGTGGTGGATTCTGATGGGATTGCTGATGATATTTTTTGCAACTGGCTTCAGGATGGCATTTAACTCCTACAGCAGGTATACAAGGCTGGCTTCCTGGCTGATCATACTTTATGGCGTTGGTGAAGGGATTGGATCGGGTTTGTTTAAAGCTGACCGGGTAATGAACAAGCTAACGACCACTGGCGATTTTCATCAACTACTCGGAATCATAGGCGTTTCAGCCATTCTGCTTCTTCCCCTGGTCGCATTAAAGGTCTTTCCAAAAAACAAATTACCCCGCTTTTACCGCTTTTCTCAAATCATTTTCATTTGCGGAATTGTGACCATACTCCTCTTTCTAACAAGGTATACAGCTCCAGATAAGTCATTTCTATCACTTCATAAAGGGTTATGGCAACGTCTGTTTATGCTGAACACTTATATTTATCTCTCTGCCATTTCAGTACATATGATAAGGAGCCAAAAAGACGATGTTAAAAGATAATAAAGGTTATGGGTGTCAACCGATTAGCTCTATTTAATTTACCTGATATTCATAGGCTTTATCTGATCCGATAGAAATTGACTGACTTCATTCAAACAAATACACGTTTGAATTTTTATTCGTATGAATCTTTCATTTATAACATTGTTTTTTTATTGAAATAGTGTTCGATTATGTTGAGCCTAAACATTAAGTTATGCAAGCAGATGCGTCAACACCTGAAGTTTGGCAAATATCTCCTTCCAACTGTCCCTTCCGATTACTTTGCAGTTAATATGTTAATTTAGCACGCTAAATCTTACGTGAATGCAATATATTGAACCCGACCGGTTTCTTGAACTTGCTGATTCAGCTACGATACTGGATGTCAGGTCGCCTGCTGAATACCAGCAGGGTCATATACCGCTGTCGGTCAGTTTTCCTTTATTTTCAGATGAAGAGCGAAAAAGGGTGGGTACGCTTTACCGGAATTCAGGAAAGGAAGCTTCTGTATTGCTTGGTCTTGATATTATAGGTCCTAAAATGTCTTCTTTTGTGAAATCCGCACGTAAAATTAGCCCGGATCGTAAAGTTCTGATCCATTGCTGGCGGGGTGGTATGAGAAGCGCAGGAATGGCCTGGCTACTCGAAACGGCCGGTTTTAAAGTAACATTATTAGCCGGTGGTTATAAAGCTTACCGGCGTTTTATCCGCAATGAAGCGACTGAAAGGTTCAAGCTTGTTGTCCTTGGAGGATACACAGGTTCAGGAAAATCAGAAGTATTGCAAAACCTTAAACTCAGTGGTTTCCAAATTATCGATCTTGAACAGCTTGCTCATCACAAGGGTTCTGCATTTGGAGATATCGGACAGGAAGATCAGCCAACCAATGAGCAGTTTGAAAATGACCTGGTGTATGAATTGATGAAATTCGATCCGGCCAAACCGGTTTGGGTAGAGGATGAAAGCCGAAGCGTAGGATGTGTCAGCATTCCGGATCCTTTTTATCTCAGGATGAAAAACAGTCCGCTCATCTTTATGGACATTGAAAAAGGAGAAAGGATAAACAGACTGGTGAGAGAATATTCAGATTTCGATCCGAAATTACTTGAGAAAGCTATTCTGAAAATTTCTGATAAATTGGGTGGACTGACTGCAAAGCTGGCCACAGAAGCCTTATATCAAAAAGATTTCAACAAAGTTGTTTCAATGGTACTCGTTTATTATGATAAAGCCTATCGCACCGGTTTGGAAAAAAGGAATTCTGCCGAAGTACTTTACCTGAAACTTGATTCGGATCATACTAAATATGCTGAAAAAGTGGCGGCCTTCTACAATAAAATATTTCAATTAAAAACAACATGAATACAATTTCACAATTCAACAATTCTATAATTCAATAATTTCTCATGACCCCAATCTATCTCGATTATAACGCGACAACACCCATAGCGAAGGAAGTGGCAGAAGCGATGCAGCCATTTTTAGGTGAACTATTTGGTAATCCGTCAAGCAGCCATGAATATGGGATCGAAGCAAAAAAAGCAGTGATCAAAGCCCGTTCGCAGGTTGCTGCTTTGATCAATTGCCGGCCCGATGAAATCGTTTTTACCAGCGGTGGAACGGAATCAAATAATTTTGCCATCAAGGGTGTTGCTTTTGCCAATAAAAATAAGGGAAACCACATTCTCACAACGTCCATCGAACACCCGGCTGTAATTGAAGTTTGCAAATTTCTGCAAGAAAATGGATTCGAAGTAACATATCTTCCTGTTGATGAATTTGGAATGGTAAATCCGGACGATGTTGCCGGAGCTATCCGACATCAGACCATCCTGATCTCTGTCATGCACGCCAACAATGAAGTTGGTACCATTCAGCCGATCAGGCAAATTGCGGACATTGCCCGGAAGAAGGGAATTTTGTTTCACACCGATGCAGCACAAACATTGGGCAAAATCCCGGCTGACGTGAATGAACTTGGTGTGGATCTTTTATCCATAGCCGGACATAAAATCTATGCTCCCAAAGGAATTGGCGCATTGTACATCCGGCAGGGCGTAAAAATTCAGAAACTGATCCATGGTGCTGATCACGAAATGAACCGGCGTGCCGGAACAGAAAATGTACTTGAGATCATCGGTCTGGGAATGGCATGTGAAATAGCTGGCCGTGATCTCGAAAAAAACAGCCATCATTTTCGCGAAATGCGTGATTTGCTCGAAAAAGAGATAGCTACTGTGTTTCCACAATCCAGGATCAACGGTCATCCTGAAAAGAAACTCCCAAATACATTAAGCATCAGTTTTCCGGGGGTCGAAGCCAATACGCTTTTATCGGAACTCGCTGAGGTTGCTGCTTCTGCCGGCGCGGCCTGCCACACGGATAACATCGACATATCTCCCGTATTACAAGCCATGCAAGTCCCAACTGAATTTGCCATGGGAACGATCCGGTTTTCGACCGGGAGACATACAACCAGGCAAGAGATCACGAGTGCTACAGAATATATTATTCCGGCAGTCAACAGATTAATCCGTAAAAAGGAAATAAAAACCGGACCTGCAATAAAACCAGCGGAGATCAAACTCACACATTTCACACATGGAATGGGTTGTGCATGCAAAATTAGACCACAATACCTTGAAAGAGTCCTCAAAGACTTTCCTGTACCGAATGATCCCAATGTCCTAATTTCATTGGAATCGGCTGACGATGCCGCAGTCTACAGGATAAATGAAACAACTGCATTGATCCAGACTGTCGATTTTTTTACACCTATTGTTGATGATCCTTATTCCTTTGGAGCAATTGCTGCCGCCAATGCACTCAGTGACATTTATGCAATGGGAGGGAGGCCTTTGTTTGCATTGAATATAGTTGGATTTCCTGATAGCCGGCTCCCTATGGAAGTACTCCGGTCCATTTTGAAAGGTGCTTCTGATAAAGCCAAAGAGGCAGGGATCAGCATACTCGGGGGCCATACAGTGGAAGATACCGAACCAAAATTCGGCATGACTGTCTCTGGCATCATCGATCCGAAAAAAATACTGACGAATTCAAATGCGCAACCCGGTGATGACCTAATCCTGACTAAACCGATCGGAACAGGGATAATTTCAACAGGAATAAAACGTGGACTTGTTTCTCCCGAAAAGGAATCGGAAGTTATCCGGATAATGAGTGCTTTGAACCGGCAAGCTGCTGAAGTGATGAGCGAGTTCCCTGTAAATGCCTGTACCGATATTACCGGATTCGGTTTGGCCGGTCATCTTAAAGAAATGACCGAAGGAAGCAAGGTGGATGCCGAAATCATATTCGATACCCTGCCGTGGATCGAACCTGCTCCCGAACTGGCCGCCAATAATGTCATACCGGGTGGAACAGTAAATAATATGGATTTTGTGAAAGAAGTTGTCATCTGGGATGAAGATTTGTCATTTTCTGATAAGGCTCTTTTTTGCGATGCACAAACTTCGGGTGGTCTGCTGATCTCAGTACCACACCAATTTTCAGAGTCACTTAAAAAAGCCCTGATCGATAACGGAGTTCAGAATGCCGCTATCATCGGCAAAATTGTTAGTAAGGGTGTTGGTAAAATAATTTTGAAAAAACAGGATTAATTGCTTAATTTTATGGCTTCAACAAAAATTAACCGCCATGGGAAACATATCAGGTATTACATTAGCAATTTCATTAATCAGTTTTGTTATTTTAGTCGTTATCCTGGTAACTTTGTTTTACAAACCGGCCAAACGATTGCATGTTGATTGTAAATTCAGTGATGATACCGATCAGTCAAAAACTTCAAGATTGGATGTTATAATTGAAAATATCGGGAAAAAACGTGTAAAATTAGTCTCACCCTATGTCCGGTTTAGTCATTCACAGCATTCCATGCTTTTTCAGGTAAAGCCGAATTATACACATTGCAAATTCCCCCATATATTAAAAATAGGTGAAAAAATTACGTGTGACGTTGATCTGAACCATTACAAGCATTTGCTCGAAGGAAATTCGTTTCACCCGACACATGTAAAAGTCATTATAAAAGACATGGCCGGGCTTGATTTTGCTTCGCATAATCTTGAGTTTAAGATTTAATACTATCCCTTGACAAACGTTACATTCTTCTATTTTATTTACAATTAAGTAACCACGCCTGTGAATAACTTTTTAGCAGGTAAGTACCAAAGAACTGATTTCTGCAGCTTTTATACATAATTTTGCCCTGACATTACAGTTAAAATATTTACAGACATTATAATTCGAAGGATTAATTACGAACGCTCCATTGTGGATTTTGCTTTCACGAAAATATAGTGCAAAACAGAGATTAGCAATAGAAAAAACATTACTGCGTGGCAGATATTCTTGACAAATTAAATAAAGAGCAAAGGAATGCTGTTGAAGCTGTTGAAGGGCCGGTTATGGTAATCGCCGGTGCCGGATCGGGGAAAACACGTGTTCTCACCTTCCGTGTAGCTCATTTGCTAAATCTCGGGATCGACCCGTTTAATATTCTTGCACTTACCTTTACAAATAAAGCTGCCCGTGAGATGAAGGACCGGATCATCAAACTGGTGGGAAGTACCGATGCTAAAAATGTCTGGATGGGTACTTTTCACTCGGTTTTTGCCAGAGTCTTGCGTGTTGAAGCTCACCGGATCGGCTATCCTCCCAATTATTCGATTTATGATACCGATGATACCAAGCGACTTATTAAATCAATTGTTAAAGAACAGAACCTTGACGATAAAATCTATAGTGCTAATTTTGTGATGCACCGGATTTCGGCCGCAAAAACCAACCTGATCACAGCAGAAGCATATAATGAATCGGAGGAAATCCTTACACAGGATAAAATGTCGGGAAAACCATTGCTGGGCGAAATTTACAAAAATTATAAGGCAAGATGTTATCGGGCCGCAGCCATGGATTTTGACGACCTCTTGATGAACACTTACTACCTTCTGGCTGATTTTCCTGATTTACTGCTCAAATACCAGCACCGGTTTAAATTTATACTGGTGGATGAATACCAGGATACAAATCACGCACAATATATGATTTTAAAACAACTGGCTGCAAATGACGAAAATATTTGTGTTGTGGGTGATGATGCACAAAGTATTTATGCTTTCAGAGGAGCAAATATTCAGAATATTCTTAATTTTAAGCATGACTACCCGGATGCGAGAGAATTTAAACTTGAACAAAACTACCGTTCGACAAAAACGATCGTAAAAGCTGCCAATTCAATTATTGTCAATAATAAAGATCAGATATTTAAGGAAATCTGGACAGAAAACGATGAGGGAGTGCTGATTAACCTGATCAAGGCAAGTTCTGACAATGAAGAAGGCGCACTGGTGGCCAATTCCATCTTTGAAAACAAGATGAACTTACAACTTCAAAATGATGCGTTCGCCGTTCTGTACAGAACCAATGCACAGTCACGATCCATCGAGGAAGCATTAAGAAGATTGAACATACCCTACAGAATTTACGGAGGACTTTCGTTTTATAACCGGAAAGAAGTGAAAGATCTGCTGGCCTATTTCCGGCTCGCTGTAAATAACAAGGATGAAGAGGCCCTTAAACGGGTGATCAACTATCCGGCAAGAGGTATTGGAAAGACATCGCAGGAACGAATCGTTGTGGTGGCAGATCAGGAAAAAATATCGTTGTGGGAAGTGATCGAAAAGCCTCAGAAATTTGATTTAGCACTTAATTCTGGTACAATCTCAAAACTGGGTGCATTCGTGACTATGATCCAGAGTTTTAGTGCGCAAGTGAAGAAAAAAAGTGCTTTTGACCTTGCCCGGCTCATCGCTTCTTCTTCGGGGATAATGAAAGATTTGATCGAGGATAAAACCCCGGAAGGTATCAGCAGGTATGAAAATATCGAAGAATTGCTGAATGCCATAAAAGAATTTACTGAAAAAGGAGTTTCTCAGGCTCCGGCAGGAGGGGAAGCAACGGAAGACGTTTCTGTTCGAACCCTGGATGAATTCATGCAGGACGTTGCTCTGCTGACAGATGCAGATGTCCAGGATAAGAACTCGGGAGATAAAGTATCTCTGATGACCATTCATTCTGCCAAAGGGCTTGAATTTCCATTTGTTTTCATCGTCGGTGTGGAAGAAAACCTTTTTCCGTCCATTCAGTCATTAAGTTCACGGGCCGACCTGGAAGAAGAAAGAAGGCTGTTTTATGTAGCGATCACACGTGCTCAGAAAAAACTGACCATTTCCTATGCCGAGAACCGTTACAAATGGGGCAATCTTATCTTTTGTGAACCCAGCCGGTTTATCGATGAAATCGACAAACAATTCATTGAATTTCCAAAAAAGGTGAATGTGAAAAGCACATTCGGTTCCGGACACTCTGAAAAGCAGAGTATACAAACAATTAAAGGTAATTTTAAAAAGATCAATAAATCAGCTTTAAATACAGGAGAAACAGATTTCGCCTTTGATAATGATTTGCTTGAAAAGATAATGCCCGGTGTAGAAGTAGAACATCTCCGTTTTGGGAAAGGAAAAGTGATCAGTGTGGAAGGTTCGGGATCAAGCAGAAAAGCGGCTGTTTTTTTTAAAAATGTCGGACAAAAACAACTCCTGCTTAAATATGCCAAACTAAAGATTTTAGGGTAGTTTCTGTTGTCCCGTCATACCTTCTTTTTCTTTTTACCCGACCAGACTAAAAGCAGCATAAATCCGCCGAAAATAAGCATTCCCAAGCCACTCCAAAGGTTGATGTTGATTCCGAGCGATCGCGAATAAAGCCCGGAATCGCTGTTGGTGAAAAATCCATATATGGTTAGTATCAACCCAAAAATTGAGAACATCAGGCCGATTGGAAATCTTATGTCAATACCCATAATCTTAAATTTTAAATTTTTAATTTCTTACCAGAATAAAACAGTCAAAATAGTTGCAATTACCAGTACAAGTATTGCAAGTGTTTCTGACCGTTTGTACCAGGCTACTTTTTCTTCAAACACTTTTGGAGTAAGGGAGTAAACCAATCCTTTGAGTTGTGCATCTGTCTTTTGCTGAATGGTCATCAGGGAAATTACAACAGTCAAAATAGCGCTGGTTCCAAACGCATAAATTGCCGTCCAGAAATTCTGGGCCATCTCAACTGGATACGCATGAAGGTGATAAATCCATCCTCCTTTCACCAGGGTATCAGCACCTACAGGATATGTCAATCCATGATGGATCAGCGCAATTAAAAAACCTGCTAAAAGCCCTGTAAATGCCGCATGTCCTGTTGTTCGTTTCCAAAACATACCCAGGAAAATAACTGCAAACAACGGTGCATTGATCATCGAAAAAATGGTTTGCAGGAAATCCATGATATTCCCGAACAAACTGGCAAGGTAGGCAGCTGCTATGCTCACAAGTACTCCGAATATGGTAGCCAGTCGTCCGACCTTTAAATAATGTTGTTCATCTCCTTCTTTATCATTCGTGGCTGGCCGGATATAGCTTTGATAAATATCATATGTCCATACGGTATTGAAAGCCGAAACATTTCCAGCCATTCCCGACATAAACGAGGCCAGCAGGGCCGTGATTCCCAGTCCCAGTGCACCAGCAGGCAAATAATGTTTCAACAGCATAATAATGGTGTAATCGTATATAGGTTGCCCTGCTTCATTAACCGGTAAATTAAACCCGTTGCCGGGTGTATTCATAAGAACAAGTGCTACTATTCCGGGTACAATTATCAAAAACGGGATGAACATTTTGGGAAGCGCACCGATAAGCGGTGTGTTACGGGCAGCAACAGTCGACCTTGCTGACATAGCCCGCTGTACGATAAGAAAATTGGTACACCAATAACCAAAGGAGAGAACAAAGCCGAGGCCAGCCAGGATGCTATACCATTCGACCCCCATCGGATTGGACTCAGCACTCCCCGTATATTTCCAGGTAGTTGTCCAGGTGTCTGCTGCAAAACCTTTAGCAGAAACAATGGGTGCCAGATGCTCCTGTAAACCCGACCATCCGCCCACATCCCTTAAACTTAAAAAAACAATGGGCAGTAAACCGATAACGATGATAAAAAACTGCAGCACTTCATTATAAATGGCTGACGAAAGTCCTCCAAGATAGGTGTAGCCCAGCACAATGGCTGCAGACAGAACAAGGCTCAGGTGAAAATTCCATCCCAAAACTTCTTTCATCAAAATTGCCAGTGCGTACATCGATATTCCTGAGGCAAGAATAGTCATCACAGCAAAAAGAATGGCATTCAGCCCACGGGTTTTTTCATCATAACGAAGTTTAAGGTATTCAGGTACCGATCTTGCTTTCGAGCCATAATAAAATGGCATCATAAAAATGGCTAAAAAAACCATTGCCGGTATTGCACCCACCCAATAGAAATGAGTAGTTAACATCCCGTATTTAACACCCGATCCGGTCATACCCATCACTTCCAGCGCACCAAGATTGGTTGAAATGAAAGCAAGTCCAGCAACCCAGGCTGGCATCGAACGGCCGGCTTCAAGAAAATCAAGTGCTGACTTCATGTATTTTTTGAGTGCCCAGCCAATACCAAGAACAAACAGGAAATAGATACCCATGATGGCATAATCGATCCACTCCAGGTTAAATGTCATGTCCATAGATCAGGAATATTTTGCTTTACTGTTAACAAAAGTAAAAAAAGAAATTTGATTGAAACTCCATAAAATTTAGCTTATATATTGGTTAATTTTAAAATTGCTTATAATTAATTAGGTTATGATGGTTATTTGATGTATACTACAAATCTTTGACACTTTTATTTATTTTTTTATGATTTTTATGAATATAGTATCCGTTTTTTGAAACCGGATAGTAAATATATACGTACACCTGCTATTCATTTACATTAGTTTGTTGATGACCAAGTTTTTACAAGTATATCAATTCATGGCATAATTTTTTACTAAGATGAACTACATAATTTACAAAGCACTAAAATCGAAGAATATGAAATTTAACTACGGAAGTATAAAAATATTTATACTCAGCTTCATCTACACATTTATTCTATTTGCAGGCAATATTTTAGCACAAAGTCCACCTCATCCGGGTGAAGGCGGGCCAGGAACAGGAGATGTTACAGTAGGAGGAGGTTCCCCACTGGGCGGAGGTCTTCTTATCATGTTGTTTTTAGGGGTTGGCTATGGTATGAGAAAATTGTATGAAATCAGGAGTAAAAGCCTGAATGAAGTATAATTTTAACCCGCAATCCCAAATTCCTTTTTACTTACTTTTTTTTATCCCACTTACAAATTCGTAAACACCCATATCGGGTCCGTCATCGGTGGTTCTCGAATTTCCGTTCAAATCGGTTGTAATATCCAGACCGGAGGTATTGATCACTTCCAGGCTACCTGCATCAATAGCTGGCGAAAGTGTATCGAGCTGATAATTATTTTCCGTATAATCATTAAATAGCGGATCATGATTCCGTATACATGAACTATAATATTCGAGATCCGAAATATCCATTTGGGTTTTTAGCAGGGAGTGGTCGAATTTATAATTAAATGTAGCCTGTTCATCTTGCGATAGAAGAATTTCTTCATCATTGAACCCATAAATAATACAATTCCCAAAATAAGCATTGTGAAGATCACCGATATAATTTACCGGATTGCCATCGGCATCATAAACAGTAAGGTTATTGCTGATCACAAAAGAGGGATCATTTCGAACCGTGCTTGTCCAGTAATCTGCAAAAGTGCATTGCCTGAAATCATAATCTCCGCCGACGGACAAAAACAGGGTATATTCGGCGCAGTTAGCAAAAAGGCAGTTGGCAGCAATCACCCTGTATGCTTTCGTAAACAATCCCCACCGGCTCATGTTTTCGATCACCGTATTCTGGAGGATTAGTTTGTTACCCATATCTTCGTCAAGCGTTTCTGCCTGAATACCTATAAATCCGTTTTTTATTACTGCATAATTGATCTCGTTATCAACGCTTCCTTCATTAATCCAAATTCTGTCCCACAAACCAGGTAAATCCTTATATTGCTGTTCGAGACGATCTCCCTGAAAAGTAACCAGACTATCTATTTCTCCGCTTACATGCAGGCTTCCTCCCCGATAAATCCAGAGCCCTGAATTTTGGTGAAAATGTACATTCACTCCCGGACCAATGTTCAAACGACCGGTGGAATCTACGACAGCCCAGCCGTAAATCACATACGGTTTATCATCGATCCAGTCGACCGTTTCGCCTTCGTGTGCTACAATTTTATATTTATAAGATAATCCTGATAGAGTTGAATCTCCTACGATAAAATGGGCATCCTGACCCCATGCGACAAGGTCGATATCCTGAAGATTATTGTTGGTTAGAAAAAGTATTGAATCGGTCACGATCAGTGGGTTTGTTTCAAGATTCGGATCAATGGTAACCTTAACAAATATGAACAAGCTGTCGTTGGCATTCAGTTCGATGTCGTTAAAATCGGGGCCTGATGAACCATCCACATTGATCTGGTAAGGAGAATTTGAACCACCTGCAAGATAAATTTTAGAAATTTTAATTTTGTTGTTGTTCCTGTTGAATACCTTTAAATAGCGGGTTGTAGAACCAACTGTTGTAAATACCGTATCGAAGATCACAGTATCCGATGCAAATGAAAGCTTGTACGCAGGGTCGGTAGAAATCACTTCATCTTTTACGCATGAATTCAAAAAAAACAGAATAAAAAGAAAAGTGGAAAACAGAAGTGAAATAAACCTGAAAAAACGAATCTTCATTGTAAATCTAATTTGGGCAAAGATAATGAAACAACATTAATTACGCTGGCGACCTGATTTTATTGTACTGCAGTAAACATAGAAATGCCCTGTCATTGAAGAATCTGTATCACAAAAAAGTAAAAGACCATTCGCCGAACTAATCCGTAAAGAGTTCAATAAAAAAGGGTTAATTTTGAAGCCATATTTTAAGGTTATGAAATTCGGAATTTGTTTGTTGAGTATCGTGCCAGTAAGATCAGAGCCATCAGAAAAAGCAGAAATGGTTACCCAGCTTGTTTTCGGGGATTTATTGGCTGTGGAGGATATGCAGGATGAATGGATGAGCATTCGGATCATTTTCGACAATTATGAAGGCTGGGTGAACAGTAAACAAATCATGGAGTTGAGTAAAGAGGATTTTAGTCGATTGAACAATTCAAATCCCCGGTATATTACGGATGTAGTGGAAGTCGTACAGGATGAGACAAAAAATTCACTGATCCCTGTGGTACTTGGTTCAGCTATATATGGCGGAAAAGAGAAGCATTTTCATATCGGTGTTCATACATTTTCATTTGATGGAAGCCTTTCAGTAGAGGATAAACTTATCGATCCCGCATCTCTGCTCGAAACGGCTATGCTATTCATAAATGCCCCTTATTTATGGGGCGGAAAAACACCCTTCGGTGTCGATTGTTCAGGATATACTCAGACTGTGTTCAAACTGAACAACATTAAACTTCTTCGCGATGCAAGCCAGCAGGCAAGTCAGGGAGAGACCGTCGGTTTTATCGGTGAAGCGCATGCCGGCGATCTTATATTTTTTGATAATGAAGAAGGGAAGATTGTTCATGTAGGCATTTATATGGGCGAAAACAAAATCATTCATGCATCAGGAAAAGTGCGCATCGATGCCATCGATCATCAGGGTATTTATAACAATGAACTTAAAAAATATACCCACACGCTTCGCCTCATCCAAAGAATCCTCTAATTTTTTTACTAAAAGAAAATTGCCTAAGTACCTGCTTTCTAACAGGTCAAATTTCAACATTTCTTAAGATTAAATTAAGCTAAGGAATCAATAGCTCGCTAATTTTGCAATTCAATAAACCCAGGTGAGAGTTTTTATGAGCTGATGTTGCTATAAATAAAAATCTTTATGAATCTTAAAAGTTTAAATTGTTATAAAAATCATGTGTTTTGTTTAAAAACTTTTATACCCGGAAATTTAATTAATAACTAAAATTGCATAGTGAAAAGTAATTGAATTAATCACCTAATAAAAATTAATACTATGAAAAAATTTTACAAACTAATTGTAACTGTTGCTTTCTTTTTAAGTTCGGCGGCAGTGTTTTCACAAGGGACCACTACTGCTGGATTGAGCGGCAAAATAACGGATTCTAATGGTAGTGCTCTGACCGGAACAACAATTCTGGTTGTGGAAAAAGAAACAGGTTCGCAGTACGGTACTGTCAGCGATGACAAAGGGTACTATCGCCTTCCTAACATGAACCCGGGAGGGCCATACAAATTAACCGTTTCTTTTGTCGGTTTTCAGCCATACGAAAAAGACAACATTTATCTTACGTTGGGCCAGATGTTTCGGATAGATGTAAAACTGAGTGAAACTTCAACAGAGTTACAAGGTGTTGAAATCGTAGGACAGCGCAACGATATTTTTGATGGGAACAGGACAGGGGCAGAAACAGTTATTACCCAGCAAAGTATAAAGAAAATTCCGACTTTGGGGAGAAACCTTTCCGATTATATACGGATCAATCCTGAAACCTCATTTCGTGAAGGCGGCATTTCAATTGCCGGTGCAAACAATCGATTCAATGCAATATCTATTGATGGTGCGGTAAATAATGATGTATTCGGTTTAGCTGCAAGCGGAACAAACGGAGGTCAAACCGGTGGGACTCCTTTCAGCATGGATATCATCGACCAGTTCCAGATACAGCTTGCTCCTTATGATGTCAGACAGAGCGGTTTTAACGGGGCAAGTATCAATGCCGTTACCAAACGTGGTAAAAACAATTTTGAAGGAACGGCATACTTCTTTAATCAAAATCAAAACCTTGTCGGTAAAACACCATGGGAAAGTGTAAAAGATCTTAAAGATCCTGAAGGTGCACGTACCAAACTGGCTGATTTCAATGATAATATTTATGGATTGAGCATCGGAGGCCCAATTATAAAAGACAAACTATTCTTCTTTTTCAACGGGGAACTGGAGCGGAGAACTACACCCAAGCCATATGAATTTTCAAATTACCAGGGTGATGCATCATTGACTCAGGTTAATGCACTGGCAGATATGCTCAGAAACCGTTATGGATATGACCCGGGAGGCTTGTTATCAACAAATGACGAATTGAAAAGCAACAAAATATTCCTCCGCCTCGATTGGAATATAAATAAAATTCATAAATTGATGATAAGGCATAGTTATGTTTACAATAATGCCATCCAACCTTATACATCAAACAATCAAAGACTTTATTTTGAAAATTCAGGACAACAGTTTCCAAGTACCACCAACTCGTCGGCGCTCGAATTAAAAAGTAACTGGAATAAAACAGCTAATAACCTGATCCTCGGTTATACTTCAGTCGTCGATGACCGTGATCCGATTGGAGCCGATTTTCCTACTGTTATTATTAATGACGGCACAGGAACAATTTATGCCGGATCCGAACCATTCTCGACGGCAAACAAGCTTATCCAAAATATTCTGACTTTAAATGACAATTTCAGTATATATAAAGGATCTCATACAATTACAATTGGAACTAATTTTGAATATTCTCATACGTACAACTTATTTGTTCGTCAAAATTACGGAGAGTACCACTATAATTCAGTAGCCGATTTCATGACTGTTGGCACGCCTGGTGAGGTATCTGCGTTTGAATATGACCGTTCTTATTCTTTAGTTGATGACGTAACCGGAGATGGATCAAAAGCAGCTGCTGAGTTTAATACGGCTCAGATCGGATTTTATGCGCAGGATGAATGGCGACTTAATGAAAAATTTAAACTTAACTACGGCGTTCGTTTCGATATTCCGATGTTCCTTACCACTAATCGTGAAGCTCCCGGATTTAACGATACGGTCGTCGGTCAGATTGAATCAGTGTATGATCCGGTATCAGGTTCCAACTATGATATGCAAGGAGCACAAGCCGGTAAGATGCCAAAACCACAGATCATGTGGGCACCAAGGATTGGATTCAACTGGGATATCAACGGA
Source organism: uncultured Bacteroidales bacterium (assembly GCA_963764475.1). Lineage (GTDB taxonomy): Bacteria > Bacteroidota > Bacteroidia > Bacteroidales > JAADJA01 > JAADJA01. The sequence goes on along the minus strand of CAVXTE010000102.1, from coordinate 37,434 downwards.
GATCAAACAGTTCAACTCAGGGGAGGTATTGGAATGTTTACAAGCCGCTTACCGCTTGTATGGCCAGGAGGAGCATACAATAATAATGGTGTAACAGTTGGTGGTGTAAGGTACCGCTATCCGCAGGACGGCACAATGCCAATTGTATTCAATCCGAATTACCAGACTCAGTACACATACAGTGATTTCTACACTGGAGAAGCTCCTATACCCAGTGGACAAATTGATCTTTTCGCTGAAAACTTCAAATATCCCCAAATTCTGAGAACCAGCCTTGCAATTGACAAAAAACTGCCAGGCGGCTTGATTGGTACACTTGAAGGGATTTATACGAAAACTCTTAACAACATTATTTATTATAACTATAACGCAGCCCCTGCTGACAGGAGAATGACAGGCGGACCGGATAATCGCTGGCTGATTCCCACTAATAAGATTGAATCACGCTACGACAGGATTATGCTTGGAGCCAATACAAATAAAGGATATAGCTATAATTTAACTGCAAAACTTCAGAAAACTCCGGTTAAAGGATTTATCGGCTCTGTCGCTTATTCATACGGACGAACTGAATCGATGAATGATGGTCTTTCTTCTCAAAATTCATCTCAATGGAGGTATGTCGAAAATGTAAATGGACGAAATAACCTTGAACTTTCCTATTCAAATTTTGATATGGGATCAAGAGTAGTTGCCTTTGTTGGCTATGAGAAAAAATATGCCAAGAACTTTTCATCATCACTCAGTCTTTTATATGACGGAAGTTCAGGAAAAAGATTTTCCTATGTCTACAATAACTCCAGAATTATTAATGGCGAAGCTTCTGACGACTATGCCCTTATTTGGATCCCGGCTGATCAGTCAGAAATCAACCTGGTCGATATTACCGACAACGATGGCAATGTAACTAAAACAGCTGAACAACAGTGGAATGATTTGAATTCATTTATCGAAAGTGATAAATATTTGAAAAACCATCGCGGAGATTATGCTGTAAGAAACGGTTCAAGATTACCTTTTGAAAGTTATATCGATCTCCGTTTCCTTCAGGATTTTTATCTGAATGTGGGAAATTCAAGACACACACTCCAAATTTCTGTAGATATCTTTAACGTTCCGAATTTATTAAATAAAGAGTGGGGTGTACACCGGTTTGTAAACTATGATGCCTATGAGCTTATCAACATTAAAGGGTTGGAAAGTGACAATACGACGCCGATGTTTACATATACAGGAGGAACAGACCGTTCTGATGTTTATAATTTTTCAGATCCGGCTTCCCGATGGAGAATTCAGATCGGAGTACGTTACATCTTTGGTGCTAAAGACTAAGCAAATTAACTTTAATTTTAAAAGAGGTTGCTTTGATTAAGGCAACCTCTTTTTTTTAATTCTGAACTTTCACATCAATTGAAATGATTCCTGCCGTTGAAGGACTAATTGCATTTACCCGTATCAGTCCCAGTTTCCCCTGAGCTGTCATAAAACCGATTACATTATTGCCGGTGATATTCATCTCTTTCGTATCCGAGGGAACCGGAACAGCAACAATGGCTGCAATTTGGGTTGATGTTGTGATGCTATTATAACCAGCACTGTTCAATGTCGTCATCTTAAATTTTGTTGCATTCCGAACAGGCCATACAGGTAATCCGGTTATTGTATCACTAAAAACAGTCCCTGCAAAAACATCATTCGGAGCAGCCAGGATGGCACCGTTGACATCATCGTAAATGTAAAGCCAGTCTACCGAACCTGCACTGTTCATTGCCTCAGTCATTGTAAATACAGAACCATCAGAACTAGCAAAAGCTCCTCCTGAACTGGACAATTGTGCACCCAATACTTTATTTGTATAAGTTTTGATCGATGATGGTGCTGTAGCTGTCGTAATTGTAAAACCAATTTGAGATTGTTTACCATCGGCATCGGTTACGATGAACTGCCATTCTTCATTGCCTGCCACTGAATAGCAAAAAAACGTGTGATCGACGTCTAAATTCGTTGTATTCATTGCTGAATCAACCGGTGTAACAACACCACCCACATTAAAAATTCTTTTTATGGTTAAATGCGTGAGACTGGCATCCGAATAGGGATTCGAACTAGCCATCAATCCAACAAGGAATGAAGAATTCAATTGGAGTGTTACATCGCTGTGAACATATTCAATTCCGTTTCCATTCGTACCGTCTTTTAAAGAAATAAGTGGATTTAACTCTGCTATTGTGGCTTTTATCAGGATGGAATCACTCAGCCCTTCATTATCCGTGACTTTGAATAACCAGCGTTGCAAGGCTGCCCCGGAAACTGCTTTACACATATAATTGTTAAGGTGAAATACATTTCCTGTAAGTATGGTATCGAAGATATCGAGCGGAAATTCACCCTCGAGGTACGAAGAAATTTTAAATTCAGTAAGTGTTTTTCCTGCACTGCTATCTGAATTTGCAACAAGCGATACCATAAATTGCTGATTAGGTTCAAGGATAATGCTCGTTGTATCGGGCACCAGCAAAGTAATTTTTGGTGGTGTTTTTACTGGTTCTTCAGTGGTTTCTTTTTTAGAGCATGAACCCAGAATGAAGTCGACGATTAATAGCAAATAAAATAAATCCTAATAATTGCCGGAAGGAAATACGAAATTTGAAATTTTTCATAATGTCTTGTTTTTGTGAAGTCCAAAAATAAAAAAAAGAGGGATATTTATAATATCCCTCCTTTATATTTTGGTCTAATGAATTTTACTGAACTTTAACTGTAATATTTATTGTTCCGGAATCAGTTCCTGTAATTGCATCAACCCTGATCAAGCCAAGCTTCCCATCAGCGGTTGTAAAACCGAGAATATTACCCACAGCCAAATTATTTTCTTTTGAATCACCGGGTACCGGAACGGCAACTACTGCAGCAATTTGTGCAGAAGTATTGATAGCATCAAATGCACTGCTGTTAATGGTTGTCATCTTGAATTTCGTATTATTTAAAACGGTCCATGTTTGCAATCCGTTGGTCGCATTGTTAAAAACACTTGCTGCCGAAACATCATTTGGTGCAGCAATGGTTGCGTGATTAGTAGCACCATAAAAATACAACCAATCGATTTTGTCTGCATTTGCTTTTGCATCAGCCAGGCTATAAATAGTACCATCTACCGAAGCAAATGAGCTCCCGCTATTGTTTGCCTGTGCACCTAAAATTTTATCGGTATATGTAGTGATGTCTGGCCCTGCGACTTCGGTGGTAATGGTAAAGGAAATAGTTGAACTCAGCCCATCTTTATCGGTAACAGTGAATGTCCAGTCTTCGGTTCCAGCAGCCGGCTGTGCAAACGACATATATGCCTGCTGAAAAGAAGCAGCGTTGAAGGAACTGTCAACTTCTGTAATTGTAATTACATTTTCAAATTTACGAACAGCTTTAAAACTGTTTAAATTTTTACCTGAATTGGTTGAGGCTGCAATACCCCATGAAAATTGCGAACCGGCTGTCAGCGTAACATCTCCTGAAACGTAATTATTTCCACCCAAAAAACTAATTGTTGGTGGATCCTTTGTATCGTCCTTTGTACATGATGTAAAAAAAACTCCCGTTACAAATAAAATAATGGCAATAAAACTTAACTTTTTCATAGATAAAATATTTAAATTATAATCAGTTTATATTTTGTGCAAAAGTAGGCAATATTTCCACTTGTTTTTAATGCTCGTCATTTTTACACAAAATTTATTCCGGATTTCTCGGAATATAAGTTCTGTGAATTTTTTTCGTCTAAAAATTTGGACCTCCAACGATTCCGATCAATATTCTGAACACAAAATTTACCTGCTTAATCGGTGGCTTTATCGTTCAACAAAGGAACAAACCGGAAACTGCCATGATTTTCAACAACAAAATCAGTTTCATCTGTCTTAATAATTTTTTTCATTTCTTGAACGTCGGTACCCACAGGGATTACAAGTACACCACCGGGGAATAACTGGTCGATCAGTTTCTGGGGAATGTACGGTGCTCCTGCAGTTACAATGATTTTATCGAATGGAGCCTCATTGGGCAAACCTTTATAACCATCACCAAATGTCATTAATTTTGGCCTGTAACCGAGTTTTGGAAGAAGGGCTTTTGTTTTTAGGTAAAGACTCTTTTGTCGTTCGACGGTATAAACCCTGGCGCCGAGTTCGATCAGCACACAAGCCTGGTAACCCGAGCCTGTTCCCACTTCGAGTATTTTATCACCCTTATTAACTTCAAGCAATTCGGTTTGGAAAGCAACTGTAAAAGGCTGTGAAATGGTTTGTCCAGAACCTATGGGAAAAGGCTTGTCCTCGTATGCAAATTCGAGAAACGAAGAATCCATAAACAGATGCCGGGGCACTTTATTAATCGCCTCCAAAACTTTTGTATCCTGAATACCTTTGTCCCTTATCAACGCAACAAGCTTTTTGCGCAATCCTTTATGACGGTATGAGTCTTCTATCATTCGATTTTAATTCCCCGGATATACTTCTAAAATTTAGTGGCCGGAATAAATGGCTTTTCACCTTATCAACCCGGATCAGTTTATAATTGCATCAAAATTTTTGCGAAAATAAGAAATCGGCATCTATCTTTGCCGTAAAAGTTTTAACTATTGTAATCAGGAGAATATGTTAAAAATAGGTGTTTTAGGAGCCGGTCATTTGGGAAAAATCCATATCAAATGCATACGCGAATCGCGGGAGTTCAAACTAATCGGGTTTTATGATCCTGATTCGGCAATTGCATCAAAGGTTGAAAAAGAATTCGGCATACCGTGCCTGCCGGACATACAGTCGGTTATTGAAGCTTCTGATGTTGTGGATATTGTTACCCCCACCATCTCACATTTCGATTGTGCGTCGATCGCACTAAAAATGTTCAAGCATGTATTCATCGAAAAACCGGTTGTTAACACTCCTGAAGAAGCAAAGCAATTGATTGCACTGGCGAGTGAGGCAAAAGTTAAAATCCAGGTGGGTCATGTCGAACGATTCAACCCTGCATTCACTGCTGTTCTTCCTTTTTTCAGGCAACCCATGTTTATCGAAACACACCGGTTGGCCCAGTTCAATCCACGGGGCACCGATGTTCCAGTGATCCTCGACCTGATGATTCACGATATTGATATTGTTCTTAGTGTTGTAAAATCTAACATCAGGAAAATCAATGCTAGCGGAGTTGCTGTAGTAAGCGACACACCCGATATTGCCAACGCCCGTCTTGAATTTGATAACGGTTGTGTTGCTAATTTAACAGCAAGCCGGATTTCAATGAAGAACATGCGGAAATCACGGTTCTTCCAAAATGATGCCTATATCTCTGTTGATTTCCTTGAGAAAAAAGCTGAAATTTTAAGAATGGAAGATGTTGCAGACCCTGATAATGCGGATCCACTGGCAATTCTCATTAACCTCGGAAAGAACAAGGGTACAAAACAGATTATTTTCGACAAGCCCGAAATCAAACCGATAAATGCAATCAAAACCGAACTTGAAAGCTTTGCTTCAGCTATCAATAAGGACAAAACTCCACTGGTTTCCATTGATGACGGTTACGCCGCACTGAATATCGCTTACAAGATCATGGAAAAGATGAATTATACAACTGGTAATTGATCGATAGTTGTCATATATAAATCCCCCGTACAGGTTGTTCTGCAGATTTATTAACCGCAATAATCATTTTTTCCGATCGTTTTTATACTTTCGCGGCAAAACAAGCATAAAATTGAATCGATATATTTTTACAGCCGAAATTGTTATTCTGCTTATCTTACTGGTATCATCCTGCGATAAATTCGAGGGAGACCAGACGATTCCGGCTTACATTCACGTCGATAGTATCCGGCTTGTCGACAATCCATTGCTCGAAGAAGGTAATTTAACTAAAAATATTCAGGATGTATGGGCGTATGTGGATGACGATCTCGTCGGGGCTTTTGAACTTCCAGCTACATTTCCGGTATTGAGTGAAGGGCCCCATAAACTAACACTTGCAGCCGGCATCAAATACAACGGTATGTCGGGTACCCGTGGACCGTATCCCTTTTATGAACCTAAAATCATCACAGAATATGAATTTGTTGCCGGTGTTACGGATACGATAAATCCTTCTGTAAAATATTATTCTACCACCTTTTTCGCCTGGTCAGAAAATTTTGAAACAAATTCCATTTCATTGCATCCCACTGCTGCAAGTGATACTTCACTTACTTTACTGAACTATGACCCACCCGACCCGGTTTATGGCTTTGCTTCGGGAATTGGTTATATGGATGATAACCGGCCTATCCTTGAAGTAAGTACAGGGGATAGCGACCATCCGGGATATGATCTTCCCAAAGCAGGTCAGTATGTTTTTCTCGAAATGGATTATAACACAAATGTCCCCGCTGTAGTTGGTCTGTTTATGAGGGAGGTTGGTGTACAGATTATTCAGCATCCGGTGTTAGTGCTCAATCCTACCAATGGCCTATGGAAAAAAATATACATTAATTTTACCCCTACGGTAAGTACATATTACAATACCACTTATTTTAATGTATTTATCCGGGCCGAAAAAACTTCTTCTGTAGATTTGGCGGTTATTAAAGTTGACAATCTTAAACTAATCCACAGGAGTGGCGTATATGAATAAGAATTTGCAAGTTGCCAAATACGTTTTTGCCGATATTCTTTCAGCTGCAATAGCCTGGTCACTCTTTTTTATATACCGTAAATATTCTGTCGATCCGGAAGTATTTCAACATCTTGAGGATATCTTATCCGATCAGAAACTTTATGTCGGGATTGTCATCATCCCCCTTTTCTGGCTGACGTTGTATGTCATCATCGGTACATATCGAAAGATCTACAGAAAATCGCGTTTGAAAGAACTTGGGCAAACGATTTCTATTACCTTTTTCGGTGTGATTTTTATCTTTTTTGCACTTATTCTCGATGATGTGATCCTCTCGTATAAATCGTATTATGAATCATTTGCAGTTTTATTCATGCTTCACTTTGTGATCACCTATTCGTTCCGGCTGGCGATAACTACACGAACCAACCGGAAAATCCACAAGCGTATCATTGGATTTAACAGTATTGTGGTCGGCAGTAACGGAAATGCGGTTAAGATATATTATGAAATCGAAAATGAAAAAATTTCATCGGGAAATAAGTTTATTGGCTTTATAAGTGCCACAAAGAATGATCACTACCCGATGGCAGATCACCTTCCGTATCTGGGATATTACAAGGATATGAGAAATATCATTGTTGATGAAAAGATTGAAGAAGTAATCATCGCTGTTGAGCATTCGGAGAAAAATAAAATTGAGCACATTATCACGGAACTGGAAGATACCAATGTCGTTATAAAGATCATTCCCAGTCTGCAGGATTTTTTGACAGGAGCAGTAAAAACGGAAGGTATCTGGCACGCTCCTTTGATAAAAATTTCACCCGACTTAATGCCTGCCTGGCAAATGAGCCTGAAACGCATCCTTGATATCCTGATTTCATTAATTGCAATGATCATCCTGGCTCCGGTTTATATTTTTACGGCTATCGGCGTTAAAATATCATCAAACGGGCCTGTAATCTTCAAACAGCAGCGGATCGGTTTGGGAGGCAAGCCTTTTATGATGTATAAATTCAGATCGATGTATTTGGATGCCGAACATGGAACACCGCAATTGTCTTCAGAAAATGACAGCCGGATCACACCATTTGGCAAATTTTTACGTAAAGTCAGGCTCGATGAAATACCTCAGTTTTTTTCAGTATTGAAAGGCGAAATGTCAATCGTAGGACCTCGTCCCGAAAGGCAGTATTACATTGATTTGATCATGAAACGTGCCCCGCATTACAGGTTACTGCATAAAGTAAAGCCCGGTATCACATCATGGGGCCAGGTTAAATTTGGCTATGCATCAACAGTGGATGAAATGATCGAACGGTTGAAGTACGATATCCTGTATATCGAAAACATGTCGCTTGCCATGGATTTGAAAATTTTGATTTACACAATCATAATCGTCATTCAGGGGAGAGGAAAATAATTTCCGAGGAATTGCTTTGCGGTTTCCAAAAAAAGAAAGAATCAAATTTGCCCGTGTTCGATCATCACCACGATTTCTTCAATATCTTTATCCCTGCCGGTAGGATCGTATTCTTCCTTAAGGTTATAATCAAAAATTCGCGCCAGGGTTTGCCAGAAAAAGGCCGTAAATTTACCCCGTAATTCCTGAATCAGCGAATAGGAGGAGTTCCCGGTTTCACGGTCGATCAGTTTAATAAGAATGATTCCCTGTGTGAATGTGAGTTTACGGATATCACCTTCAAACTGATCGCGTAATTCCGATTCGGCCTGTTTCATTAACTTTTTCCGTTCAATGTCATTCTGAGCTTTTTTCAACAGGACTTCATATTCATTAAGCTTAATTCCGGCCAGCCTGGCATAGGGATACACCTTTTTTACATTGTATACAAGTCTTTCATTCCTTTTTATCTGTTTTCTTATTTTCCGGGTCATTTTTGCATTCACGCCGTATTCAGGCAGGTCGATGATCAGCGTAGTATCGCCGCCGATAACAAAGGCTTTTATAACATATTGAACCGGTTTTTGTGAATATACCGAAGAAAAGACCATTGCAAAAAGAAACACTATTAAAAGAATTTTCTTCATATAAAATTTTCGCTTGAAAATTCAATTATTATGCCAATCGAACTTTTTACAGGCATGTTTTAATGTAAACAAAGAAAACAATAAAAAAGTGTATGCTTCCGGCAGAATATCAAGCCACTTTTAGCTTGGTCAAATTTGTCTTGCTGAATTTATCCCGGGCATAAGTCAGTGAAATGTGAAGTTCATGGGTCGATTTTTCAGATGGTAGTTCGAACATTGCATCCGTCAGTATTCCTTCGACAATGGAACGCAATCCCCTTGCACCAAGCTTGAATTCAATGGCTTTGTCAACAATAAATTCAAGAACCTCCTCATCAAACTGAAGTTTTATCCCATCCATTTCGAACAATTTGGTATATTGTTTTATCAGCGAATTTTTCGGTTCAGTAAGGATTCTACGTAATATAGGTCGTGTCAGCGGATGTAAAAAAGTCACAACCGGCATCCTTCCGACAATTTCAGGTATTAATCCGAATTTTTTAAGATCGGGAGGCGAAATATACTGCAGGATGTTTTCTTTGTCGACGTTTGCCTGATCCGTACTGGTCATGTATCCGATTACATTGGTTCGGAGCCGTGAGGCAATTATTTTTTCAATTCCGTCGAAAGCACCTCCTGCGATGAAAAGAATGTTTCGCGTATCGATCTGTATCATTTTTTGTTCGGGATGTTTACGGCCTCCCTGAGGAGGGACATTCACAATCGCACCCTCAAGAAGTTTCAGCAACGCCTGTTGAACTCCTTCTCCCGAAACATCGCGTGTAATCGAGGGATTATCACTTTTCCGCGAAATCTTGTCGATTTCATCAATAAATATGATTCCTTTTTCAGCGGCAGCTACATTGTAATCGGCAACCTGAAGCAAACGCGACAAAATACTTTCTACATCTTCTCCCACATATCCGGCCTCAGTAAGTACCGTTGCATCAGCAATGCAGAAAGGAACTTTCAGCATTTTAGCAATGGTGCGGGCCATCAGCGTTTTTCCTGTTCCTGTTTCACCCACAAAAATGATATTTGATTTTTCAATTTCGACCTCGTCATCTTTTGCTTTTGAAACAGGTTGGGTTATCCGTTTGTAATGATTGTAAACGGCAACGGCAAGGATGATTTTCGCCTCATCCTGCCCGATGACAAAGTTGTCGATGTATTTTTTTATCTCCATCGGCTTCTGGAGATCGATTTTACTGAATTGCCTGTGAGTTTTTGTAGTTAGCTCTTCACTAATGATGCTTTGCGCCTGAACCACGCAATAATCGCAAATGTGTGCATCAAGGCCGGCAATCAGCACATTGGTCTGGGCTTTCTCACGTCCGCAAAACGAACATCTTTCAGTTTTTTTTACCATTTGAGTTCCTTGTATTCAATGATGATTATACAAAGTTAGTAAAATTTTGTTGCCAAATAAATTACTTTTTCTCCGTTCTCACCAGCACTTCATCGATCATTCCATAGTCCTTTGCTTCGGCGGCTGTCATCCAGTAGTCACGATCCGAATCGGACCAGATTTTTTTATAGGTCTGTCCACTGTGTTTGGCGATAATCTCGTACAATTCCTTTTTCAGTTTTTGAATTTCACGTGCTGTAATTTCAATATCCGATGCCTGGCCTTCCACACCGCCCATCGGCTGGTGGATAAGAATCCGCGAATGGGGGAGGGCCGTTCGTTTTCCCTTTTCTCCCGCACACAGCAATACGGCACCCATCGATGCGGCAACACCGGTACAGATTGTGGCTACATGTGGATTGATGTATTGCATGGTATCGTAAATGCCGAGTCCGGCATACACACCGCCGCCCGGTGTATTCAGGTAAATCTGAATATCTTTATTGGAATCTACAGATTCAAGGAACAGAAGCTGGGCCTGAATGATATTGGCTACATAATCATCGATCGGAACACCCAGAAAGATGATCCTGTCCATCATCAGCCGCGAAAAAACATCCATGGTTGCAATGTTCAACTGCCTTTCCTCGATAATCGTAGGTGAAATGTAATTATTCGCTGATGTGATATAGCTATCTAAACCCTGACTGTTAAGACCTCTGTGCTTTACAGCATATTTTCTGAATTCATTATTCATGTTCATGGTGATGCGTTTTATGGTGTTCATTAACTTGTTTCATAAATTCTTCGTACGTTACTTCTTTTGTGTTCAACTTCAGCTTCTCTTTAAAGAGTTCGCGGATTTGCTTATCAAACAACTCGTCATAAATCTTGTTCACCTCTTCTTTGTTTTTCATGATGGAATCGGTAATGGTATCAAGCTGTTTGGAGCTTTCCTCATTTTCAGTGTCAAATTTATACTGTGTCGAAAAATAACCTTTGATGTGATTTCTGACATCCTCATGTTCGATCTTGATGTTGTTGTCCTTTGCAATCTTGTCAACTACCAGTTGCTGCCTGAGTGAATCGGCATAGGAAGCATAGTTCTTCTCCAGCGACTCAGCAGTTATCTTTTCGTCCGATTCAACCAGCCAGCGCTTCACGAATTCATCCGGCAGGTCTATTTTTGTATCATGAATGAGCTTTTCGAGTGTATTGTGAACGAAAAAATTTTCGCTTTCTTTCTGGTAATAGCTTTTTGCTTCGTTGCGTAATTTTTCCCTGAATTGTTCTTCGGTTTCGATACCTTCACCGGGATATACTTTTGTAAAAAGCTCTTTGTCAATGGCAACAGGCTCTGTCCGGGTTATTTCACCGATCGTGAATTCAAAATCCGATTCCAGTTTTTCTGCTACTTCTTTTGTTATTCCGAGCATATGGGCAGTGTCGTATACATTCCCTGTTGCCTTTAGTGGATTGAAGCGCAGTTTATCTCCGGGTTTTTTACCGAGAATTTCTTTCTTAATCGCTTCATCTTTCAAAAAGTTCACTAAAAATGAGCCCGGATGCTGTATCCCGTTTTCCAGGACAACACCCTGTTCATCGAGCTGGATAAATTCACCCGTTACCATGTCTTCTTCTTCGATCGTTTCGGGGTGGATTTGCAGGCCGTGCCGTTTCCTGGTTTCTTCAACATAGCTGTCGACAATCTTATCCTCAACTTTTATATCATAAAAATCTGCTTCGGTTTTATCCGAAATTTCAAGCTCGAAGGAAGGTGTCAGTCCGATGTCAAAATAAAATGTAAAGTGATCGCTGTTCTCAAAATCGATGTCCTTGTTTTTTTCTTCGTTGGTCAACGGATAGCCAAGTATTTCCAGTTTGTTTTCGACGATATAATTGTTCAATGCTTCAGAAAGAATTTTATTGACCTCTTCGGCCAGAACGCCTTTTTCATACATTTTCTTTATCATTCCGAAAGGAACTTTGCCCGGCCTGAAACCTTTCAGTGTAGATTTGTGCTGCAGCTCTTTCAGGCTTTTCATAACCTTTTCGTTATAATCCTCCGGTGACAGTTCAATTTTTATTGTTGCCGTCAGATTTCCTGTGCTTTCCTGTGTAATGTTCATCAAATGTTGTTTAAATTTTCGGGCAGCAAAATTAGGCAATAATTTTATGAAGCAGTACGAGAGAATTTTATTTAATGAATTTTGGATTTTAACACAGTTTTTTACGATTCCTATATTCGAGCGGGAGAAGAGGTTGTCTTAAAAGTTGATATTTTTTTCGTTTATAACTTAGTGAGCCCTGGTGTGAACATTGTGATCCGTTGTGGTTCAAATTCTTAACTCAACCATTAAGATTCACAAAGAATGTCACAAAGTCACTCAAAGGACAATTGAGACGTTTCCAACTCGCCTGCTTTTAAAGTTAACAGATTCCTTTGAAACCCCAACCCGCAAGGCCATTCAAAGGTTTCGCGCAATGAGGCGGTTGATTTAATAAAACGAATAGAAAACTATTTCTCTGTTTCAAAAAATAGTTACATTAGCCACACGAAAACAAGCAAAGAATTGAAGAAGCAAAACCTGAAATTACAATGAAGAATTTAATAAAGAATGAAAAGAATCAGTGAGTGTGGAGAAGGCTGGGCTTTGAAGTCCGTCTTTTTTTGCATTCCGGGACCGGTGGCGGTAGGTTTGAAACTCTATATCAATATTAGATATTAATTAGGATAGTATTTATCTCAAGAATAAAAAAAATTTAAACGATATGGCAATTGGTATTTTTTCTTGGATTGTCTTCTGCTTTGTAGCGGGTGCTGTTGGAAATAATAGAAAGATTGGCTTCGCAGGGGCATTCTTTTTATCACTTTTTTTATCACCATTATTAGGATTATTTATCACATTTAATTCTGATAAGAAATTAGTATCAAAGCAACTTAGCCCGACTTTAGTGAGATTAATAAAAGAAGGTGACAGCTTATGGAAAAACAATAAAATAGAACAAGCAATTGAAAAATACGAAGAAGCTTTAAAATACTCAGAAAAGGCTCCTTTGACAAATTTTAAACTATCAAGACTTTATTCTTTAAAAAAGGATAGAGAGAGAGCCCTGGTTTATTTAGCATCTTCTATTCGAGATGGCTATAAAGATTTTGAAAAAATAAATTCAAATATGGAATTGGCCTATTTGAGAGAGACCGATGAATATAAAGAGTTTGTTAGAAACCAATATAAGTTACCAACCATTCATCCTGAGAAAACAATAAGTGAAAGTAGAGTTGATAAGCTTGAAAAGTTAAATACTCTTTTTGAAAAAGGTGTATTAACCAAAGAAGAGTTTGAAGTAGAAAAGAAACATATTCTATCTAGTAGGAGTTGATTTAGTTGGACAACAGAATAAAATGGCATACAAATTTCCCCGCACCCTCAGGCGATATGTTCGACTTAGGTTGAACCTAAGCCGAATTTTGGGAGAATTAACAGGCCTAATTAAGCAGAACTTGCAAATAATAATGGATTTAGATTAAAGCTGAAATTTACGAATAGACCCTGACTATATTGTTTATATTTCTGGTGATAACAATTTTGAAGCAGCTGGTAGCAAACATATATTTTTTTATACTTTGGTCCTTCCAAAATTAAGTTTATTGAAAATTAAACTTGCCGTATGAAAAAAATATTGATGTTCGTGATCCTGTTGTTCATAGGCCTTGCAGGATTCACACAAACAAAACCTTCGTTTATTTCTGTAAATGCGGGGCCGTCGTTTCCCACCGGCGACTATGCTGGCACCAGGGACCTGACCAATGACGGCTTTGCTAAGCTGGGCCTCAATTATTTTGCTGAAGGCGCCTGGTTCTTTTCCCCGAATTTCGGTATCGGCGCAAACTGGGGGTACAGCACACATGCCCTTGACGAATCGGCTTTATCAAGGATAAAGGCAGGGGAACAGGGAATCGTAAGTGCCACATATACGTCCGATCCTTATAAAGTTACTACATTAATGGCCGGCATTTATGGCAACATTCCGCTGTCCGGTCACCTGGCACTTACCTTTAAACTGCTTGCCGGCCGGTTTGCCGCCAAATGGCCTAAACAATCCATTACTTACAACACAGCGATCGATTCATCTTTGCAGCATAGAAGTACGGAAGGGGCCAGTGCCTCAAAGTTCTCTGTCATGGCCGGCGCAGGTTTCAGGTATAATCTGTCGCACCGGATCGGGATTTCACTCCAGGCCGCTTATACCGGTGCCAAACCGAAATTCGAAGTCAACCTTGGCGGTGAAACGGCCAATATCGAACAGAAATTCGGAATGGTGAACCTCACAGCAGGAGTGAATTTCTTAATCGGTAAATAGCGTAATTTTACAGCCTGAATTTCATAAATAATTAAAACACGGTTGAATCATGAGGTGGATCAAAATCATAACCCTGTTCGCAACACTTCTGCTTTCTTATATTGCGTATAGCCAGGAACCGGATGTGCGCTGGGATAAATGGAAATACCTGATCGGCGACTGGGTAGGAGAGGGTAGTGGAAAACCAGGCTCAGCAAATGGTAACTTTTCTTTTCATACCGACCTCGACGAGAATGTATTGATACGAAAAAGCCATACCGTTTACCCTTCGGATAACGGCAAACCTGAACGCATCCACGATGACCTGATGATCATTTACGGAGGCGGGAATGGTACACCCTCAAAAGCGATTTATTTCGACAATGAAGGCCACACGATCAATTACGACATTACTTACCCTGAACATTCCTTTGTCTTCACGAGCACAACGGTTGAGAAAGGCCCCGTATTCCGTCTTTCGTATGTACCCATCGATAGTACCCGCGTAACGATTAAATTTGAAGCTTCATCCGTTCAAAACCCGAATGCTTTTAAGCCTTACCTTGAAGGAAAAGCCAGAAAAGCACCTGACAGCGGAAATAAATAATACAAATAGTGATTATATTTTGGATCGATAAAAAAAGTAAATTTGCATATGAACCAAATTAAATTCGTATGAAACTATCAGGTTTTGCAACATTGATCGGCTGGATTTCAGGTGTTATAGGAGCACTCTTCATACTGGCCGGAGCCCTTGGTTTTTTAACAGGAAAATTCCTTGGTGTAAGCAATTTTTACAACTGGTTTTATTTTGCCAACAGTTTTATCCTTTTTGGAGTGTTTTGCCTTTTAGCAGGTCACTTGAATGTTAAGAAAGAGATTAAGTAAGCAGTGAAAAAACATTTGTATTCAAGACACTACATCATTATAATTATTTCGGTAAAGACCTTTACTGAGCAAGTTTTACGATGTCTTCAATAGGCAAGCCACTGAGCAAGTCAGTCACCTCTTTTTCATCATCAATCCCATCCGTCTTGAAGGTCAGCATAGAATTCCCGAACGGCATTTGAATTGAATAGGACACTGAGTTATCAGAATCCTCGCTTTTGGTTAACAATGCTTTATAGTTTTTCACCTTGATCCGTTTCTGGTTCGGATCGGAATTAATGAATACCGGCATGGTCAGCAGTGAATTTATTCCAGCCATCATGGGAGAATCACTAATGATCTCAAACGAAGCGTCCCGGTTTTCGCCTTTATAACTGCGATTTACGTATAGTCCGGCAAACCCCATATTTGTACCGGTCACATTATCCTGGTCAGCTTCTTTATTCATATCTGCAAAGTTATCCGGCAGCAAGGCAAGGATTTCTTTCCCGATGGTCTGGTTGATACTGTTGAGTGCTTCCTGCAGTTGAAATCGGGCATTTTCGAGGTCACCTGAATTGTAAGACGACTGAGCCTCGCTGATCTGATTTTCAAAATCCTGGGCTGAAAGCTGAAATCCCGCAAAAATTGCAATTAAAACGATCAAAAATCTTTTCTTTTTCATTGTTCCCCCAATTCTTTTTTAATACTTTCAATATCAATTTTATCTGCTGCATCCATAATTTCCTGTTCATTTTCGAAATTCACACCTTCAACAACAAGGATGGATGACTGCCCAAACGGAACACTCAGCGTATAACCCGAACTTTCGTCATACTCCAGAATTCCGCGATATTCTTTATAGGTGACCTGTTTATGGTTAGGATCCTGGGTCGAAGCATATGCACCGGAACTCAGATACATATTGACGGCTGACAACATGGCTGCATCATTTCCGATGGTAATTTTTAACTGTTGATCGTCTTTTCGGTAAGTTCGTTCGATGATCATACCTACAAACCCGATGCCCGAGCTGGTAACGTTATCCTCTTCACCGATTTTAGGCAGACCATTAATTTCCTCCGGCAAACCTTTCAGTATATTGTCACCTATTTCCAACTCAATGCCTAAAATAGCTTTTCTGACGGCAAACCTGGCATCGGTATATTTCTTGTCGTTGTAAGCCGATTCGGCCTCTTTCAGATTTGCGTTAACATCAGGAGCCGTATTGGTCAGGCCGCTTCCCCTGGTGTTCGAAATGGTAGACGAGGATGAATAGGTAGTGTTTGAATTTGTTGAAGAATTATCCGAATTGCTGTTCTGATTATTCTTGTCCTCACCGAACATTTTATCTACGGCTTTGTCCTCAGCCTTGTTTTTAATTTTATTGAGAAACCTTTGTGAATGACCTGACTTACCTGAAAGAATTATAAATGCAAATATCAGGAGCAGGATGTACCCAGTTTTTTTCATTTTATGAAGGATTAAAATAATGTTTTACAAAAATAACGATAAATAATTACGGGGGATATTGTAAAAAATTATAAAAATTTCAATACGAAATAAATCATTTTGAACTGGTTTTAACACTTTTATAACATTTCGATAACAATTCATTAACAACCATTAAACAGCTTGAAACGTAATTTTACCGACGTTATTTATTATAGATGAAGACTTTACAGAATCATTTCATTATATTGAGAAATAACTCCTGAACAATAAAATACAACTGATGTTCATACAACAAATGGCATTTCATTCAAGTGATAAGTAAATACAAAATGTAATTTAATCCCCCAATATCTAAACACCATGAAAAATCTGAATACTAGTTTTAGACCTTTGTTTCAAATCTATTTATTAATTCTATTCCTGCTTTTTATCCTAACTTCCAGTTTAACAGCTCAATCATCATGTGATCTTGAAAAAGACCAGGGACAGGGATTTTCAACTGCAATTTCAAATGTTGTAGATTTAGGAAATGGCACCTATACCATTGTTCTCGATGTAAAAAGTAATGGCTGTTCCGGATCATGTAAGGCGATGGCCCATTATTCAGTGCAGGCCGCTCCCGGCACCTATTCAAATGTATTTGTTACGGTAATTGATGGTAATCTTAATTATAATAACATTGACCTGGGGCCGAATCTTGGAGGTGATCCCTTTCAGGGCTTTCGGATTACAGGGACTTCAGGATTTGGAAATGGTATCCCCGGGGAGTTTACAATGACATATACGCTGTCAGGTGGTCTGCAAGATCAGCAAACACTTGTAAAGGCAGGAAAAAAGGATTTAATTGCAAGTTTTTCAGCCAGTGAATTTCAGGCTGTGCTTGATTGTTTGTCATCGAATATTTATCCGTATTATGAACCGCCGGCAGGAGGAAAGCTTGAAAACTCATTGATCGGACCCGAATTAACATCCCTTTATAATGCTTACCAGGCAAACGGAACAGCAGTATCGGATAATATTTTCCAGATCGATAGTTCAACCGTATTAATCAAAGTGTTTGCGCTGGACGGACAATATAGTAATCTGCTTGATACACTCACTTCGTCGGGGTACGGAATGACCGACCCAAAAGGAATTCCCGGACAGCTATCCATTACAGGTTGGTTCCCCATAGATAACTTATTGTTGATAAACAATCTTGTGACACAAGTTAATTACGCCCGTCCGGAATATCCGGCACAGGTAAACAGCGGTATCGTTACCACTCAGGGTGATATTGCCATGCGTTCGGATATCGCGCGGAATGCTTTTCTGTTGGGAGGTGAAGGCGTTAAAGTTGGGGTTATTTCCGACAGCTATAATAAGAAAATAGGAAATCCGGCCAACGACGATATACTTAAAGGAGATTTACCTGGAATTGGAATCGACGCCAATGGCAATCCCGTTCCAAATCCCGAAAACAGTACACCAGTTGATGTTATTAAAGATTATCCGTATACGGCTTCGGATGAAGGACGTGCCATGCTGCAAATTGTCCATGACATTGCGCCAAAGGCAACACTCGCTTTCAGAACAGGTTTCCTCAATGCATTCGATTTTGCACAAGGTATTAACGAGCTTAAAGACGCAGGATGTGATGTTATTGTAGATGATATTACCTATATATCAGAGCCTTTTTTCCAGGATGGACTTGTTGCTCAAACCGTAAATTCGGTAGTAAGCCAGGGAGTTGCATATTTTACGGCAGCCGGTAACTATGGTACGAATTCGTATGAAAATGATTTTTATGCCGCTCCTGCACCCGACGGAATGACAGGGGTTGCTCATAATTTTGCCGGATCGGGGGAAAATGATATTTACCAAAGCATCTCCGTTGCCGAAGGTAATTATACCCTGGTGCTTCAATGGGATGACGGGACAGATTATGGCAATACCAATACCGACCTCGATATCTACATTGCCAATAGCAATGGTTCGACATTATTCGGATTCAACCGTGATAATACCGGTGGAAATCCGATTGAAGTATTGCCTTTCACAGTAGGACCCGGCGGTGCAGAAACCAACCTGTTGATTGTCAAAGCCTCCGGACCGGATAATGTAAGATTTAAGTACATTGTTTTCAGGGGACAGGTAACAATGAATGAGTATGGCAATACAGGCAATTCAACAATCGTTGGCCATCCGAATGCAGAAGGTTCTATTACCGTTGGTGCTGTTTTGTACAGCAATACACCTGAATACGGAGTTAATCCACCCACAATCGCTTCTTTTTCATCGAGAGGAGGAACGATGGTCAATGGTATTGACCGGGATAAACCGGATATTACAGCCCCTAATGGTGTAAATACTACGGTTGATTTGGGAGGCGTTAATATCGATGGAGATCCGTTTCCTAACTTTTTCGGTACTTCAGCGGCTGCCCCACATGCTGCAGGTGTCGCAGCTCTGCTGAAAGAAGCAGTAAATAAATTTTATGGAACAAACCTGTCTCCGGATGTTTTGCGCACAATTATGACTTCCACGGCTATCGATATGAATTCGCCGGGATACGATAATGCAACCGGAAATGGCTTTATCCAGGCAGATGCTGCATTGCTCACCCTGGCAAATCCTTCGCCTGTAATTTCAGGCCTGTTTTATGATACAGCCCTGACTCCGGGAAGCGATACACTTACAATTACAATAACCGGCAACTACCTCACCGATGGTTCACAGGTCATATTTAACGGTGAACCGGCAGAATCAGGAACTGTTCAGGGTGATACTGCCATTACGGCTACCATCTATCCTTTTACCGATCTGTATCCTACAATCCAGGTTTATAATCCACCCAATCCTGAAACGAATGGGACAGACGGAGGATTGTCAAATCCGTTATATTTTAATAACAAACCAACCGTCCTGATCACAATTGACAATAAAAGCAAGTATTACGGGGAAGTTGTGCCGGAATTGACTGCTAACTATGAACTTGTGAACCCCGATAGCACGGTATCGCTAACCGATGCAGGCTTAATGCCTGCAGAATTTTCCCGTATTATGGGAATTCAGTTTGAGACCGTTAATGTTAGTGAATTATCCAATTCAGGACTTTGGGCTATCACACCTGATATTACTGACCCGCTGAATCCGAATAGCGGTGTGGAAGCTACCGATTCTCTCGATATTTCATTGCTTGACCAGTTTAACTTTGTATTTGTTAATGGTCTGTTGACCATTAATAAACTTGATCTTGTGATCACGCCGAAAGATACAACGTTTGTTTATGGAGAACCCATTGCCGGGTTTAATTTCGATTATAATTACGATAGCGACACCGGTGTTGTCATACCAGAAAATGTAAATGAACAAATTTTATCAAATCTGCAGGCAAGTCATGCCACCGTTTTGGTAAATGCTATGGCTACAGCCCTTGTAAATGCTCCTGCAACTGCCCTCGTTAATTATAGTTTCATGATCTCCGCAACAGCACTTGTCAACAATACTGATTTAGTTGAAATTACATCCGTTGATTCATTGTTTAATCCGGATGGATCGATAAATGCCACAGCACTTGTTAACGGAGCTGCCAGAGCTACTGTGTTGGTTAACAGCGCAGCGCGCGCAACTGTATTGGTAAATGCGGCATCACTTGTTGCTGGTACAGCCACTGTTTTGGTAAATGGAACAGCGACCGCACTGGTTAATTCAACCGCACTTGTAAATGCAAGTGCAACTGCCCTCGTAAATACGACTACCATCAACGAGAGCAGCAATAGCAATGCTGTGTTCATGCTTACCGATGATGATATAAATATTTTACTTGGCAATGATACAGGCACCATTGCGATGGTACCAATGAACCTGATTCCCGGTAATACGGTTGGTTCATACTGGAATATTCCCGGTGTTTACCTCTCAAATAATTTCAATGTCACTTATGAACCGGGCAATTACTCAATAACACCGGCAGAGGTTGCAATTTCAATTGATGATGCCAGTTTAATGCAAACATACGATGGAACCGCTAAATCCATTGATATTTAATGCAAATCCTGATACAGTAGATATGGTAACGACCTATAACGGATCAACTGATTTACCGGTTGATGCAGGCACGTATGAAGTTTCTGTGAGTGTAAATGATCCAAATTATTTCGGTAGTGCTACTGTTACGATGATTATTAACCCTGCGGGTTTGGTTGTTGCAGCAGATGATCAAATTAAAATCTATGGAGAACCTGATCCTGACCTTACATATACTATCACCAGTGGAACTTTATTTGGTAGTGATGAATTGACAGGCGAATTAACATGGTCAGGCGGGGAAAATGCAGGAACATATACAATTTTACAAGGGACAATTGCAGCCGGGCCAAACTATAGCCTTAGTTTTGTTCCCGGAACGTTAACCATTAATCCGGCAAATGCTACTGTTACTGCAGATACACAGGTAATTTTTGAGGGAGATCTGTTACCTGATTTTACGTTTACTTTCAGCGGTTTTGTGAATGGTGATGATGAATCGGTTGTTACGAACACAAGTTATACCCTGAATCCGAACTTCAACGGGAATGCAGGTATTTATGATGTAATTCCTCAGGCAACGGCACTAAATTATATCTTTACACCTGTTGATGGAACCCTTTATGTAAATCCATTCGGCCCGGGTACCAAGCACTTGATACCAAAACTGCTTTGTGTAGATGATGCAAATCCGGTTGGTGGTTACGATTATGTAGCATATTTCCAGTATACAAACAATAATAATTCACCGGTTTATATACCAAAGGGTGAGGACAATAATCTGGAAAGCGCAGGTTCATATGATGACAGCAATCAGCCTGAATTGTTCCTTTCTGGTACAAATACGTTTGGAATCCCGTTTGATGGTTCGGACCTTTCGTGGACGTTGGCCAGTTATAATCAAAAAGGACAAAAGACTTCAGAAGGTGCTTCTGCCAATTCCTCTTCACCAAAATGCAATAAGGGAAAATCAGCAGAAATTGAGCAGCCCGAAAACAACAGCGGCACGACTGTGGATTTAAAGGCTTATCCTAATCCGGTAAACGATAAAGTGTACATCAACCTGTATGATTATAATGTAACAGAACAGAACGTTAATGTTTATAATATTTACGGTAATTTGTGCGACGCACCTGCACAAATGATGGACAAAATAATGGAAATCGATTTAACAGGAATGGTAAAAGGCATGTATTTTATTAAAATCAGAACTGCAACCAAACTTGAATTAATAAAAGTCATCAAGCAATAACTTTTTGACCTGAAGAATCAGGGACTTCAATGAATAAAGAAAGGAGGAATTCGTTCCTTCTTTTTTTGTTTAATCGCAAATAACAGATTTTGAAGTGAATGTATCATGCGGGGAATAATGAACATTACTTGAGATCATTTTGTTGAATAGCTTAATTCAGAGCATGATTAAAAGAATACCGGTCATATTAGCCTTCTTTGCGACATCCGTTTTAATTGCGCAAACCTCACAAATCGATAGCCTGAAAAGTTTGCTGAGTGGGAGTATTGCTGATTCTGCCAGGGTGAATGTACTCATCAAGCTCAGCAGTAACTTTTACAGGACGTCAACGGAAAATGCGCTGAATTATGCAAATCAGGCCAAAGAACTGGCAGACAAGATCAATTTTAAAGTTGGACTGGGATATGCTTACAAAAGTATCGGCATGGCTTATTATTTTCAAAGCAAACCGCTGGAAGCTGTTCTGAACTGGAAGCTTTCTCTGGCGACCTTTGAGGAAATTCATTATGTAAAAGGGATTTCCAACATGCTGAATAATCTGGGAGCCACTTACTTTAATGAAGGTGAGGATGCAAAAGCACTCGATTACTATCTTGAATCACTAAAGGTGGCGGAAGAAATCCATGATACACTGCGGATTGCAACAGCCCTGGTAAATATTGGTGCAGTATATTCACGAAAGGATGCCAGCACGGAAATGGCTTTGGGTTATTACAAGCAGGCGATTGCTTTAAGTGATTCCCTGGGCGATTATGATGCCATTGGTACCTCGGCCGTAAATATGGGTGAAATTTATCTGAGAAAGGTAGCAGATTCCTCCGCACTTTTCTACTTTACCAAAGCACTTAATGCTTACAAACAAACAACCACGGGCAATGTTCCCTATGCACTCATTGGCATTGGGAAGGTGTATGCATTGCGTAAAGATTATAAAGATGCCATCAGCTATTTTCTTCAGGCATACGATTTGGCAAAGAAAAACAATGCGGATATTGAAACGGCACAAGCCCTGATTGAACTTGCGAAAGTTTATAAGGATGAGAAACAATATGAATTGTCGGTCTCCAATCTGAAAAAAGCTGAGAAAATAGCTTCAAATCTGGATATGCGCGAAGAATTGAAGGATACGTATACTGAACTTGCTCAATCGTATTCACTTTTAAAGGATTACAGAAACGCCTTTCATTATCAGTATGAGTTGTCGAATATAAAAGATACGCTTTACAATGCTGAAATGGATAAAAAGCTCCAGGCAAAATCATTGCTTTACGATATTGAAAAGCAGCAGGGTGAGATAGATCTGCTTGCTAAAGATAAGGCACTTCAGGCATCAATCATCAGGCAGCAAAAAATAGTCCGAAATGCTGCCGGAATTGTTGGGATATTAATGCTGATGTTAGCTATCGGGTTGTTCAACAGATATAAATATGTTCGGAAAACGAAAAAGATCATTGAATATGAGAAAGAGCGTTCGGATAAACTATTACTCAACATCCTGCCTGAGGAGACGGCTGAAGAACTGAAAGAAAAAGGTACGGCAACGCCTAAGCATTATGAAATGGTTTCCGTTCTTTTTACTGATTTTAAAGGGTTCACCAATATTGCAGAGAAACTTACTCCGGCCGAACTGGTCGGCGAACTGGACAAATGTTTTCTTGAATTTGATAAAATCATCGATCGCCATAACCTCGAAAAAATCAAAACCATTGGCGATGCCTATATGTGTGCAGGAGGAATACCGGTTGCAAATACGACCAATCCGATTGATATCGTGAAAGCGGGCCTCGAAATTAGAAAATATATGGAGCAGTTAAAGATAGAGCGTGAAGAAAAGGGATTGGATTATTGGGAACTTCGAATTGGCATTCATACAGGGCCTGTTATAGCTGGTGTTGTTGGGAAAAATAAATTCGCTTACGATATCTGGGGCGATGCTGTGAACGTGGCTAGCCGCATGGAATCAAGCGGTATACCTGGGAAAGTCAATATTTCGGGAACTACCTATTCATTAGTCAGAGATCATTTCGAATGTACGTATCGTGGGAAAGTCAAAGCAAAAAACAAAGGGGAGGTCGACATGTACCTTGTTGAAAGAGAATTGGACGACAAAACCCATGTTAAAGCTGCTATGGACTATTCATCATCAACCTGACTTTTCAGAAAAATCTCTGTTGGTTTAATTTGCATAAATTATCCGTAAAAGAAGTATCTCCGTTTTAAAAGATTTCTTTATTTTGCAGAAAAAGAATTTCATTATGGCAGAGATGGAAACTACTATTAAACAGACACAAGAAGAAAAAAAATTCGAGGAATGTCTTAAAAACGGTGATGATTTTTTTAAAATCGAAATTTACAGGCTTGCTAAAGAATGGTATAAGAGGGCATTAGAAACCGGCATTAAACCTGAAGTCGTCAATGCCAGACTTAAAGACCTGAATAAAAAAATTGCCAGCGAAAGAAAAACGATCTTTATTCTGATGGGAATTGCCGCCGTTATCATTTTATCTGTCGTAATAATTAAAGCTATTTAAATTCGTCAGATCAAGCTAAACCAGTCTCTATGCTATATTTTATAACTTATCTTGTCTGTATTTTTACCGGGAGTAATAATAAATGTAAATCTTCCTTTAACAATCCTGTTAAATATATGTTAATGTGATATCGAATCGTAATAATAAAAATCATAATAGGGTTTACAAATAGTTAAAATCAAAGTTATTAACGTAAAAAATTTAAAGTATGAAAAAAGTAACTGCCTTATTGATCCTAATGGTATTGTTTATAGGCTTTGCGAACGCTCAGGCCTTTAAAAAAGAAAGTTTAGTCGGTAATCTTGGATTCGGGTTTGGTTGGTACAGTTACGGTTATTCCGTTTCTTCATTTCCAGCTATTTCTTTGAGCCTTGAAAAAGGTGTCTGGGATATTGAAGATGTCGGAGTGATTTCACTCGGTGGTATTGCCGGAATCAAATCAGCTCACTATAACTATGCTTTGTATGGTTATTCCGACAAATGGACATGGAATGACATTATTATTGCTGCACGATCTGCTATTCATCCTGTGTTTTTTGATAATGATAAAGTCGATTTATACGGAGGTGTTGCCCTGGGAGTGCGGATGGAAACCTATAAATATACTCTTGTAACCAATAGTATTACAGGAGAAACAAGGAGTTATACAGACAATAGCACCAATGCCCTTGTAGCAATTTATGCCGGTGGTCGTTATTACTTTACCGATCATTTTGGAGTTTTCGGCGAACTTGGATATGGCCTTGGTTATCTTACAGTCGGTGTAAGCTACAAAATTAAGTGAAAGCCATTGTAAACTGTGGTTAATTATAACAAGAGAACTTCCCGCTTGTCCGGAAACTTTAATTAAGTATGATACTTATGGGTAGCTATTAATGCGAAGCGAACCTAAAATGTTTACTGATCATGCTTCGAGAAATTATATATACGGATCGATCCAAAGCAATTATCCTTATTCGGATCATGGTGGGTTTTGTTTTTCTTTCTGAAGGTATTCAAAAATTTTTATTTCCGGAAATTGATGGAGTCTGGTCAGATTCGCTGCAATTGGATTTCCGCATCCTGCTTTTTATGCTTCCTTTGTCGGATCCTTTGAAATCATCAGCGGTATTTTACTGTTGTTCGGACTTTTCAGCCGCGCCGCTGCACTTGCGATGTTCATCAATATTTCAGTAGCGATAATTGTGACAAAAATACCCATAGGCCTTGGACATGGATTTGGCCCTTTTGTTGTTCATCCGATGAAAACATATGGGTTCTGGAGTATGGCCCATGAAATGCGTACCGATTTTTCGATGTGGCTTGGCGCACTCTTCCTTATTCTGAAAGGCGGTGGAAAATTGTCGCTCGATTTCTGGGTTCAAAACAAATATTATTCAAATAACAGAAAAAATTAACTTATCAAATAAAGTTAATTCAGAGGGAAGGTTTTTTCCGTGATAGTGTCCTGATTTGTGCAACTTAATACCCTGAGAATAAAGACAAGATTTCCCGTCTACTGACGGCTTTCAACTGTATGTAGAGGTCACACAAAGCCAGGGAAGATTATTGTAATGTTTCCGAGGTTGCACGAAATCGTCTCAAATAAAAAACCCGGTATCTTTTGTAATAGACTACCGGGTTTTTTGTTCGGATGGAGAGACTTCCCGCCATCGTTTCACTTTGCGGGATAAACTTCTTGTTCTCCTTCCTTACTCCGTGCGGATGGAGGGACTCGAACCCACACGCCTTTCGGCACCAGATCCTAAGTCTGGGACGTCTACCAATTTCGCCACATCCGCATTTTTTGGAAATGCAAAAATAACTATTTTTTCAAAAGTGTTTCCATCCGATTTTCAGGATTCTTTCACTATTTTTGCCTGCAAACAGAAAAAGCAAGTGAATATGAAAATACTTTCAATTTTGACAATTGCCTTGTTATTTATTACTGCAACCATCAGTCTGCAGGCACAGGATCAAAACGGATACACCGAAGAAAACAATGGAAATCTGGTATCGAAAGGATACTATATCGAAGGGAAAAAAGATGGTGTCTGGACAACGGAAGTCAGAAACGGCAATGTCACCCGGATCGAATCGTATAAAAATGGTGTAAAACAGGGTCCCTATCTAGAATTCAGCAACCATGGATACATTTCAAAACAGGAATATTATAAGAATGGAAAGCTTGATGGTTGGTCAATTGAATTCACCGATGCAAATAAACCAAAATCAAAAACCTATTATTCAAATGGATTGAAAAATGGTGAAAGCACCACTTACTATGAATCCGGCCGGGTTCAGGAAGAATCTCATTACAAGGACGGGTTGAAATCTGGAGATTCAAAATGGTACGACGATAACAATAAGCTGATAGCTGAATTCCAGTATAAAGATGGGGGTTTTAACGGCACCAATAAATCGTATCACGAGAACGGAAATCTTAAAACTGAAGAGAACTACGTAAATAACCTTCTTGATGGCGTATATAAAGAATATTACCCTACTGGTAAACTAAAGGAAACCGGTAATTATTCTGATGGAAAAAAAGAAGGAACCTGGACCGAATATAACTCGCACGGAGTTGTAGAAAAGGAATTAAACTATAAAGAAGGTAAAGAAAAGAAATAATCCGGCATGGATCGTTCCGAAAAACGCAGAAAAATAAATAATCCATACGCACAGATTGAAGGTTACAACTGTTTCGGCTGTTCACCGAATAATGATATCGGGCTCCGGATGGAGTTCGAAGAGGAGGGGGATTACGTTATTTGTGAATGGATTCCGTCAGCTCATTTTGGTGGATATATAAATGTGCTTCACGGCGGCATACAGGCTACACTGATGGATGAGATTGCCAGTTGGACGGTGCAGGTGAAACTGAAGACAGCCGGTGTGACAGCAGGAATCGACATCCGGTTTAAAAAACCTGCATTTATTACCGATTCTAAAATACTTATCAAAGCAAGAGTACAAAAGGTAGAAAAACGTCTCGCATTTATACAAACATGGCTATCCAATTCAAAGGAGGAGATTTGCGCTGAAGGGATTGTGAAGTATTATATTTATCCGGAAGAAATTGCTAGAGAAAAATTACATTACCCAACTTTTGAAAAATTTTTTAGGCGCTCGTCAAAAGGATGATAAAGTTTATAATTGTTTGGATAATTCAACAAACAGGGCAGCCCAGTCGACATCGCCATAAGATTCTCCCATCCTCACGAAAATGAGGTTTTTATCAGGATTGATAAAAATATACTGTCCTAAAATCCCTTTTGCAAAAAAAGAACCGTTTTCGAGTACCCGCCAGAAATACGTATATGGATAGCCTTGTGAATCACGGGAGTCATTAATTATTGACGTCGATCTTTCCACCCAGGCAGCCGGGACAATTTGTTTACCGTTCCAGTTTCCTTTATGCAAATACAATCTTCCGAACCGGGCAAAATCCCTTGCAATCCCATTGATACAGCAAAAAGATTTGATGGTATTATCCTCTTTGCTATCGATGCTCCATGAAGCATTTGATTCCATTTCCAGTGGTTGCCAGATTTTTTCTTCCAGATACTTATTCAGTTTTGTGCCGGTAGCATGTTCAATCACGAGTCCGAGCAACAAGGCATTCACACTTATATAATCGTAATGTTTTCCGGGTTCTTCTTTTACCCTTAATTCTTTTATATATTTCAGCAAATCGGTTCCATAATAATACTTTGCCATATCTGCAAAAGGGGAGGAGTAATTTTCACCGAAATCGATGCCCGAGCGCATGTTCAGTAAATTTTCGATAGTTATTTTATCAAATCCGTCTATTCCCGCTAATTCATTCAGATAATTGGTTACCGGTTCAGAAGTGTTTTTGATGAAGCCTTCTTCAATGGCAATGCCGGTTAAAGCTGACACAAAAGATTTGGCAACTGAAAAACAAGGTATAATCGATGAATCGGAGTATCCTTCGAAATATTTTTCATAGATCATAGTGTCGTTACGGATCACCAGAAACGCGACTGTTTCTTTTTTATCAAGAAAAGTTTCTAAGTTTTCATACGTTTTGTCACGATTAAATTCTTCAGGAATTTCAAAGGAATAATTCCTGGTGTTAGGGATAAACCGGAAAATGCTATCACCTTTTTTAACTTCAAGACTGGGAAATTTCTTATAATCACTCAGGTCGGCAAAATTCCAGTAGAAGTAACGCAAAACATGGGAAGGAAGGAAAAAGGAAATCACAATAAGCAATAAAATAATACTGATAATAATCTGAAATCTTTTCTTAACTTTTCGTTTCCTGAAAGTCATATTAAGTACTGTTTAATTAGCGCAAAAATAATTAATATTGGCAACACACTCCGGCCTTCGTTAAATTATAAACCACAGTTCGAAACGTAAAATATGAATGGTATTAAGTGAAGTTATCTCCGTTGGAATCAGGCTTTTTGAACTAAACCTAAAAAGAATTGTTCACTTCATGCAATTACTGGAAATGGTACTTATTTTATAATTCAAACTCAAATCAAATTTTTAATATGTCAAGAGGTTATTTTAGTGTTCCGAAAGCGTACAATGAACCCATAAAAAGTTACGCTCCGGGTTCGCCCGAACGAAAAGAACTGAAAGCCAAGATTGCGGAACTTCGTTCAAAGATCATCGAAATACCAATGTTCATTGGTGGTGAAAAGGTGATAACTCAGGATAAACGGGAAATTCATCCACCGCACGATCGGAATCATTTATTGGGCTATTATTATTACGGAGATGCCGGACATGTCCACCAGGCGATCAATGCAGCCCTTGAAGCACGACCGTCGTGGCAGGTCATGTCATGGGATCAGCGGGCGGCAATATTTCTGAAAGCAGCCGATCTGATTTCAGGTCCGTTCCGTGCAAAGCTGAATGCAGCCACCATGCTGGCACAATCCAAGAATGCATACCAGGCGGAAATCGATGCAGCTTGCGAAATGGCAGACTTTTTAAGGTTCAATGTTCAGTTCATGTCAGAAATATATCAGCAGCAGCCGATATCATCACCAGGTATCTGGAACAGGATGGAACAAAGGCCACTGGAAGGATTCGTTTATGCGATCACTCCGTTCAATTTTACTTCCATTGCAGGCAATCTGCCTACGTCTCCTGCCATCATGGGTAACGTGGTTGTATGGAAACCGGCCGAAACACAAATCTATTCAGCCAATGTATTGTTGGAAATTTTCAGGGAAGCCGGCCTGCCTGATGGTGTGATCAATATGATTTTTGTTCCCGGTCAGGTAGGAGGGAAGGTGATGTCGATGCACCCCGATTTTGTGGGTGTTCATTTTACCGGTTCAACCGAAGTTTTCAAAAAAGTATGGAAAGCGATCGGCGACAATGTGATGATCCATAACACGTATCCGAAAATCGTCGGTGAAACGGGCGGAAAGGATTTTGTCGTTGTTCATTCGTCTGCTAAACCGAAACAGGTTGCAACAGCTCTTGCCCGCGGTGCCTTTGAATACCAGGGACAGAAATGCAGCGCAGCCTCGCGGGCTTATATTCCCGACAATTTGTGGCCGGAGATCAAAGAAATGCTCGTGAATGATGTGAAGAGCTTTAAAATGGGAGGACCGGAAGATTTTTCCAATTTTATCAACGCAGTGATCGACGAAGCGGCCTTTGATAAGATAACTTCATATATTGAACATGCTAAAAACGATAAATCGTGTGAAATCCTGGCAGGCGGAAATTACGATAAATCGACCGGCTTTTTCATCGAGCCGACTATTATTTTAACTACTAATCCCCAGTACAAGTCGATGCAGGAAGAGATTTTCGGACCGGTTCTGACGATTTTTGTGTACGAATCAGGGAAATACAAAGAAACGCTTGAACTTGTCGACAAAACTTCTCCTTATGCTCTGACGGGGGCTGTTTTTGCTCAGGATCGCCAGGCCATCGATGAAGCATTGACCAAACTGGTAAACGCAGCCGGAAATTTCTATATCAATGACAAACCGACGGGTGCGGTAGTTGGACAGCAGCCGTTTGGAGGTGCGCGAGCATCCGGAACAAACGACAAGTCGGGTTCAATGCTGAACCTGTTGCGCTGGGTCTCAGCACGGTCGATCAAAGAGAATTTCAATCCGCCGGAAGATTACCGGTATCCTTTTATGGAGGAGAAGTAAGGAAATTGCTGAATTGTCAAATTGTTATTGACTAAAGTTTGGATTGACTAAAATTAGGTTCAAGTTTCAGGCATGGCCTTCGGATAACATATAACAAATAATTTTTAACTTTTCTCTTTATTAATGCATTTACGCATTCTATCATTTAAGAATTCATGTTTTTGATTTACCTTTGTCACCGCATTCATGGTGCACTTGTTCTTTCAAAGAAGAAAAGTCTGAAAAGGGAATGCCGTGAAAAGCGGCAACAGTACCCGCTGCTGTAAATCCGATGAAATTCCGATTTTGGAATTTTCAAAGGTTGAATATTGTGCCACTGCTCCGCCAGAGTCGGGATGGGAAGGCCTCAATCTTCAGGATGAGTCAGAAGACCTGCCATGATGCAAAACAGTTCGAAGCTTTCGGGGTTAAAAAGCTGAGAGAATATTTTTTTAAATCTCTTCGACGACCTGATCCCATTGGTTTTGAACAAAAGAATTAAATCTCACAGAGGTGAAACGTCTGTTGTTTGCATCGGGTTTTATGTTAATAATGATTCTGGTAAACGGTCAGGATAATTCCGTTGATACGACCTATACATTACCCAATGTAAGTATCATGGCTTCACGGATCCGTTATTTTACCACTGGCCTGAACATTCGGAAATTCGACAGCCTCACAATGAATATGAACCGCGACAGGAATCTTGGCGAGCTTTTGTCAGATTATTCTTCGGTTCAAATCAATACTTACCAGGTAAATGGACTCAGCACCATCGCCTTCCGTGGAACCTCGGCTCAGCATACAGGAATATACTGGAATGGGTTTGCGATCAATCCGCCCAATAATGGTCTTGTAGATCTTTCGCTGGTACCTGCCGGATTTTTTAGTGATATTTCTGTGCTTCACGGAGGTGCAAGCAGCCTGTTCGGAAGCGGAAACATCGGCGGCAGTATTCTCCTTGAAAATGAACCTCAGTTCACAAAAACCAAAGGGATATCGGCCGGATTTACTGCAGGCAGTTTCGGCGAATACAACGGCAACTTAAGTGTCCAACTTTCTTCCGAAAAATGGTTTTCGCGTTCAGGTATCATTGTAAATACGTCAAAAAATAATTTTGAATACGAAGATTTAAAAAAGGAAACCGTCAGGCAAACCAATTCAAAATCGGAGCAGTATGGGTTTATGCAGGATTTATACCGGAATCTGAACGATCATTCCATCCTTGGAGCCTCCGTGTGGTTGCAATGGAACCGGCATGAAATCCCGGCAACATTGACTTCTAAGCCAAGTGATGCTTCCGAATTCGACCATTCCGTAAGAACCTCTGTTTCATGGAAAAAATTCTTCAGAAAGAATAACATTGAAATAAAAACTGCTTACCTGAGTGATTTTCTGCACTACACCGATCCGGACAAAACGAGCAGCTCGGAGATTGATTCGAAGATCAATACCGGTAAATCGATTTCTGAGGTTCGCTATACAAATGGATCGATCAGGCATGTGGTCATTAGTTCCGGACTAAATTTTACCTGGGAACAAGGCAATAGCATTAACTGGGATGGAAAAGTCGATGAGCGGACGGTGGGTTTGTTTGCCATGCTGAACCGGAATTTCCCGGCAATAGGATGGAAGGTTGATTTAAACCTTCGGCAGGATTTAACTGAAGGATATGTCGTTCCATTTACTCCTTCATTTGGAGCTGAGGGCAAACTGTTACCGTTTCTTTCAGCTAAAATCAATGTTGCAAAAAATTTCAGGATACCGACATTTAACGATCGTTACTGGATTCCGGGAGGAAATGAAAACCTGAAACCTGAAAACTCATGGAATGAAGAAGCAAGCTTACTTTTCAATCCTTTTCAAATAAGTAAAAAATATTCCGGAGAACTCATAATCACGGCGTTCAATTCCAATGTCGACGACTGGATCATATGGATACCGACAGGTTCATACAGTTCACCCGAAAATATTAAAAAAGTCTGGTCACGGGGATTTGAAGCAGAATGCAGCTTGATTTTTTCAATTAAACAATTGAAGGTTTACATCAAGGGCGGTTATACATTTGTCCGGTCGACCAGTGAAGCAAAGCTTTTTACGAATGACAATTCATACAAAAAGCAACTGATCTATGTTCCCGAAAACCGCTTTTATGCAAATATGACATTGCAGTTCAAGTCATTTAACATCAGCTATAATCAGTCGTTTACAGGAATCCGCTATGTAACCTCCGACAACAAGGGATTTTTACCTGCCTACAGTACTGCAAATTTGTATTTAGGAAAGAATTTTAAATTCGATAAACATGGATTTTATTTTCAGGCTGAAATATTAAACCTTTGGAATTTTAGGTACGAGGCCGTTTTGGATTATCCGATGCCGGGACGATCCTTTAAATTTACCATTCGTTATACACTTAATAAAAATTGAGAAAATGGAAAAGAGATTCACAAAAATTCTGTTTGCAATAATTCTGATTGTTGGCGTCATACTCTCAGGCTGTAAAAAGGAAAAATCCGACAATCCTGTAAGTTCCGTCGATTACACCAATGGTGTGTTTATTGTCAACGAAGGCCCCTTTACAAATGGAAGCGGTACAATTACCTTTCTGAACAGGGATGGTTCAGGAATCCGGCAGGCCATTTATCAACAAGCCAACCAGTTTCAGCAGCTCGGAAATGTCGTTCAGTCGATGAATATATTTGGTAACAAGGCCTACATTGTCGTTAATAATTCGAACAAAATCGAAGTGGTGACAAAAAAATCATTTCAATGGCTTGAAACAATCGATAACATCAATCAGCCCAGATACATTGTATCCACTGACAACATGAAAGCATTTGTATCGTGCTTCGATAATCTTGTCCGGGTCGTTAATCTGGTCAACTATCACATCGAAACAGAAATTCCGGTAGGAACTGGCCCGGAGGATATGCTTATCGCAGGAAATCACATTTGGGTGCTGAACAGGGGCGGAATAAGTATCGATAGTACTATTTCTGTGATTGATATAGATACAAAACAAGTTGTTGAAACCATAAACGTTTATCCGCAGCCAAGCGGAATTCAGAAAGATAAAAACGGAAATATCTGGGTAATGTGCACCGGACGGAATTCCTGGCATCCGGGGGGTGAATCGTCAGCACACCTGATGTGTTTTGATCCTGGTGATTACAGCGTCATTAAAGACCTTGATTTTGGCTTTCCGGTCGATCAGAATCATCCGCTGAAACTTAAGATCGATTCGGCTAAAACAACATTATTCTATATTTACACCGGCGGAATTTATTCCCAAAACATCAATTCCGATACACTTGCGGGCAATCCCTTTATTTCATATTCTTCGGCGATTTATAGTTTGGGACTTGATCCGGTCGATGACGTCATTTATTTTTCTGATGCTCTCGATTACAACCAGAATGGATGGATTTACAGGTTTGATGCAACAACAGGAACAGCGATCGATTCGTTTCAGGCAGGTATTTCTCCGGGAGAATTTTATTTTTCAAAATAAGCATAATATATTCCACAGTGCAGTTTCGCTGTAACTTAAACTTTTTGCAATTATGATTAATTTTGCCTGCAATTAAATCGGATTAAAATGATAAGAAAGGATAATTTATGAAAAACAAAGTTGACGTTGTCTGGAAGGAAGGTATGGCTTTTGAATCGACTTTCGGAGAACAGAAAATTACAATGGACGCTGTGGAAGCAGTAGGAGGGAAAAACAGTGGACCGAGACCCAAACAGGTAACGCTTGTTTCGCTGGGCGGATGTACCGGCATGGATGTAGTTTCTATCCTGAAAAAGATGCGTGTTGAAATCGATTCTTTTCACATGGAAATTGAAGGAGATATATCGGAAGAACACCCCAAAATATTTAAGACTATCACCATTTCATACATTTTTAGAGGTAAGGGGCTGCCAATGGACAAACTTGAGAAAGCTGTTAATTTATCGCAGGACCGCTATTGTGCTGTTACGGCTATGCTTAAGGAAGCCGTCAATATTTCGCACAAGGTTATTGTTGAAGAATAGGTAAAAAAGGGATTTGGATTTTTGGGTTAATTGGGTGGATCAGATCTTAATTCATACTTTCGATAACATCAAGCAACTCGGTTAAAATCATAGCAGTAGCTCCCCAAAGAACATAGCCCTTTAAATCGTAATATGGGGCTATGATCCGGTGACCGCTTGCATCGATCATTTTTTCTTTTATCAGCTTTTTATCAAAAAGACTTTCCAAATCTGTTTCAATGATTTTATCAACCTCATTTTTGTCGGCTATGAAATCAGGCTTTTTGTCGGTACAACCAACCACGGGCAGGACAATGTAGTTGCTTGGAGGAATATACAATTCGGTCAACGTTCCTAAAACCTTTACTGTAGAAGGTTCGATATTTATTTCTTCCTTGCTTTCGCGGAGTGCTGTTTCCACAAGTGTCGGGTCGTCTGATTCTTTTTTCCCGCCAGGAAAAGAAATCTGTCCCGAATGAATCCCATCGTATTTGGGACGAAGAATGAAAACAGTTTTTAACAAATCCTCCGCGGGATAAAATAAAATAAGAACACTACTGGGGATGGCATTGGTTCGGTCAAAATCAAATTTATACTTATCGAGCCGAAGCTGGGATGCCATTTTTAAATGTGCGGAATTACCGGGCAGAGGCAATTTCAACCGCTTTACCAGATCATTTGTAAAACGATCGTAATTGTTGATGTTTGTTATATGGTCTTTTGATGACATTAATCGGAGTCAGTAATAAGGGATTTATTTGTTCTTGCCGAAGATAAAATAAATTCCATTTAATCATTTTTCATTATACAACGAGGTTTGGAATTAAATGTTTAATTTTAGGGAATTATATTTATGACGGTTGAGAAATGACAAAAGAGAAAACAAATCCTGTTGAAGAGACTCATGAACTCGAAGAAAGCTTGAAGGAACTGATTCTGTTTAACGACGAGGTAAATTCGTTTGATTTTGTTATTGAAACATTGGTTGAGGTGTGCGGCCACGATTTTGTTCAGGCCGAACAATGTGCATTGGTGGCCCATTTTAACGGTAAATGTGCGGTTAAGTCGGGTTCATTTGATGAATTAAAGCCGCCGTATGAAGAGATGACGAACAGAAAACTAACTGTTTCAATAGATTAATAACGATGACCTGGACTGTAATAATTGTGTTGATGGTAGTGGGATTCCTTTTTCTGCTGCTCGAAGTGCTTGTACTACCAGGAACCAATGTTGCTGGAGTGATAGGATTTATCCTTGTCGCTATCGGAATCTGGCAAACCTATGAGATTTATGGTACGACTGCAGGAACAATATTGCTGATTTCTACACTCATCATATCGATGTTGTCATTATTTTATTTGTTGAAATCGAGAACATGGAAAAAAGCGACGCTGGAAAAACAAATCGACAGTAGGGTAAACATTATCGACGGAACAAAAATAAAAGTCAGCGATACCGGAAAAACGATTTCAAGGCTTGTCCCCACGGGCAAAGCAATTATAAACGGGGAATATTACGAAGTGAAGACAACAGGTGAATTTCTAGATCACAATACGGAAATTGAAATTGTAAAAATTGAACATAACAAAATTATTGTTAAACCAAAAATAAAGAAATAATGGAATCAAATGTACTTATTATTATTGCTATTGGAATTGCATCTCTGTTCGGGCTTTGGATCATTTTTTATTTTATCCCCGTAGGTCTGTGGTTTACCGCCTTATTATCGGGAGTAAGAATTTCACTTCTTCAGCTTGTATTGATGCGCTGGAGAAAAGTCCCTCCGCAAGTCATTGTCAGAAACCTGATTGCATCAACCAAGGCAGGATTGAAGTTGAACCGTGACGAACTCGAAGCACACTACCTTGCAGGAGGAAATGTTGTGGCAGTGGTAAATGCTTTGATATCTGCAGATAAAGCCAATATTGAACTCAATTTTAAAACAGCCACCGCTATTGATCTTGCAGGTCGGGATGTTCTTCAGGCTGTACAAATGTCAGTTAACCCGAAAGTAATTGATACACCACCTGTAACTGCCGTCGCGAAAGACGGTATTCAGTTGACAGCAAAAGCAAGGGTAACTGTCCGTGCAAATATCAAACAATTGGTAGGTGGAGCCGGCGAAGAAACTGTCCTGGCAAGAGTGGGAGAGGGGGTCGTATCCTCCATCGGGTCTGCTGATTCGCATAAATCGGTGCTCGAAAATCCCGATTCGATCTCGAAAGTCGTACTTGAAAAAGGACTTGACTCAGGAACAGCATTTGAAATTCTATCCATTGATATAGCCGACATCGATATCGGGAAAAATATTGGTGCTGTATTACAGATGGATCAGGCCAACGCCGACAAAAATATTGCCCAGGCAAAAGCCGAAGAAAGAAGGGCTATGGCCGTTGCAACGGAACAGGAAATGAAAGCCAAAGCACAGGAAGCACGTGCAAAGGTGATAGAAGCAGAAGTACAGATACCCCTGGCTATGGCTGAAGCTTTTAAAAGCGGAAATCTTGGAATTATGGACTATTATAAATTTAAAAACATACAGGCCGACACATTAATGAGAGAATCCATTGCTGATCCTTCGATTCATCAAAAAGGAAAAGGAATAAAGGGTAGAGAAAACGAATAACATAACCTTTGAACTATATACATAGTAATTCTTTCATAGAATTCATTCACTTTTGATACCGTAATTTACTCTGGTTGGTTAATTCCAACTAAGTTGAAAATCAAGAGTAAAAAGGGTAATAATAATGATCTATTCCTGTTATTAATTTATACCGTATTATCAGGTTGAGAAATTGAAGCTATACTTTGATTTAGAGGTAAATG
>CAVXTE010000101.1:0-22370 GCA_963764475.1 uncultured Bacteroidales bacterium | reverse complement strand
TGACATTCTCTTCAATGACCGGTTTGAAAAGGATTTTATCATTGATTTTATTTTTTATGGTCCCGAGTTCGGCGATTTTTTTACCGAGTGCAATATGTTCGGCAGCTTTTACAAAACGGTCGCGGGTAGAGAAGGTAAAGAAATCCGAATCCTGCGGTATGGTGAGTTCGACTATTTTATCAGGAGTGCGGTCGAAGATAAGTGAAAAAATACCGTTATCTGTTCCGATGAAATACTGTCCGTCAAATTCGATGGCAGTGTGGGAATATTTAACCGATTCTTCAGTGTTTACCCCGATGATGTGGATCGTTCCTTTCGGGAAATTCTGCCAGCTGTTGCGGATAATAAAAGCAGCCTGCTCCGAATCGAAAGGCGGAATGGAATGGGTAATTTCAACGATGGTGGCTTCGGGAATACGGGAAAGGATAGCTCCTTTAACGGTAGCGGAGTAATGATCTTTCATTCCCCAATCGGTAGTCAATGTAATAACCGGCATAAATTTATCTGATGATCAATGGAATTTCCTCGCTATTTTCAATTAATTTTGTGACGTTCAAAATTAGTAATTTAAAAGGAACATCAATCTTTTGAACACTACATTTTATAGGGAAATAATTTAAGTACGGATTCAACTCTTTCTATGAACGAACGGACAATTAGCATTGCTTCTTATAATCCCCTCGATATTTACGGTGTAAACGACAAACACCTCGACCTCATCAAATCCCATTTCCCGAAAATAAAGATAATTGCCCGCGGCGAAACCATTAAAGCTATCGGTACGGCCAAAGAACTTGATGATTTTGTGGAAAAATTCAATCTGCTTTTGCTGAATTATGAACGCTTCGGAAAAATAGCAGAAACGGATATCGATATCATCATGGGTGATGAGGAAAACGGTTTTACGGGCTCCGGTGCACCACTTTCAAACGATGTTCTTGTTCACGGTATGGGCGGACTGATCGTAAAAGCCCTGACACCCAACCAGCGTAAATTAGCCGAAAGCAGTGATAAAAATGACCTTGTGTTTGCGATTGGTCCGGCCGGTACAGGTAAAACATATACAGCCGTGGCATTAGCCGTAAAAGCCCTGAAGAATAAAGAAGTGAAGCGGATCATCTTAACCCGTCCGGCCGTGGAAGCAGGCGAAAATCTGGGATTCCTGCCCGGTGATTTGAGGGATAAGCTCGACCCGTATCTGCAGCCCTTGTATGATGCGTTGCGCGACATGCTTCCGACACAAAAATTGCTTAAATTTTTGGAAGATGGAACCATCGAGATCGCTCCGCTGGCTTTTATGCGCGGCCGGACACTCGATCATGCTTTTGCCATCCTGGATGAAGCCCAGAATGCTACGGAGATGCAATTAAAAATGTTTGTGACACGGATGGGAAAATCTGCAAAATTTATTGTGACCGGTGATATTACCCAGATCGATTTGCCCAGAAGCCAGTCATCAGGTCTGAAACAAGCCGAACGGTTGCTGAAAAATATTCATGGGATCGATTTTATTTATCTCGACGATCGGGATGTGGTTAGGCACAAGCTGGTAACAAGGATCATCAAGGCGTACAGTGAGGATAAAAAAGAAGTTAAAAGTTAAACGTTATCTGTTATTTGTTAGTAGTCCGGGGAAATATATTAACCGAATGCAATAAGTACAGGCTTTTGACCGATTAATTAACAGAGAAAACAAAAATCAGTAGTATTTAAACCGCACATCTAAATATAGTGAAACTCATGAGCAATGCAATTGTAAAAACCGATTTTATTTTTCCACGACAAAAAAGCAAGTATACCGGTAAAGTACGCGATGTTTACAATATTGATGATAAATTCCTCGTCATGGTCGCTACCGACAGGATTTCTGCATTTGATGTGGTTTTGCCAAAGGGTATACCCCACAAGGGACAGGTGCTGAACCAGATCGCTTCTAAATTTCTCGATGCAACTGCAGATATCTGTCCGAACTGGAAGGTAGCGAGTCCGGATCCAATGGTGACAGTCGGCCATTATTGTAAACCGTTTCCGGTTGAGATGATCATCCGGGGGTATCTCACGGGAAGTTCATGGCGAACCTATAAAAAGGGAGCGCGCGAAATATGCGGAGTGCCAATTCCCGATGGAATGAAAGAGCATCAGCGGTTCAGCCAGCCGATCATCACACCCACTACAAAAGCTGAAGAAGGCCATGACGAAGACATCACAAAAGATGAGATCATCAGCCAGGGACTTATTTCGAAAGAGGATTATACACTCATTGAAAAATATACCCGCGAACTTTTTAATCGGGGAACTGAAATGGCAGCTAAAAAGGGATTGATACTGGTGGATACGAAATATGAATTCGGAAAGAAAAACGGCCGTATCTATCTGATAGATGAAATACATACGCCCGATTCGTCGCGTTATTTTTATAGGGATGGTTACGAGGAACGATTAGCTAAAGGTGAACAACAAAAACAGCTTTCGAAGGAATTTGTCAGGGAATGGCTGATGGAAAACGGATTCCAGGGACAAGCAGGTCAGAAGGTTCCCCTTATGACGGATGCATATGTAAATAGTGTGTCGGAGCGGTACATTGAGTTGTATGAGCAGATAACAGGAGAAAAGCTTGTAAAAACCGATTCGGGTGATATTCTGCATAGAATTGAAAACAACATTATGGCATTTCTCGATGCCAACCTTTAATTTTTCAAACATAATAAAACTGGTCACAATGATCCCGGAAACTTTCGGGATTTCGAAGTATGACCTCCTGCAATTAAATAAAAAATCAGAAATCTATTCAATGCTAAAAAATATATGATCCCTTTTTCTCCCCCCAGAATGGACCAGAAAATTATCGATGAAGTGATCGATACATTGAATTCCGGCTGGATCACCACCGGTCCGAAAGTCAAAAAGTTTGAGCGTATGCTTACTGAATATGCAGGACACAAGGAGACGCTCTGTGTCAGTTCGGGTTCAGCGGGGCTTGAACTTATGCTTCGATGGTTCGGTGTGGGGAAAGGTGATGAGGTGATCGTTCCGGCGTATACGTATACGGCCACTGCCAATGTAGTGATTCATTGTGGTGCAAAACCGGTATTTGTAGATAGTGGAGATGATTTTAATATCTCTGTAAAGGAAATTGAAAAAGCAATTTCCTCAAGAACTAAAGTCATTATTCCTGTTGACCTTGCAGGTTTTCCATGCGATTACGATGTTATTAATACGCTGGTGAAAAGAAGTGATGTAAAACAAAAATTTCAGCCAGAAACGGAAGAGCAGAAAATGCTGGGTCGTATCCTGGTTCTGTCGGATGCTGCCCACTCAATCGGTGCCGTTTATAAAGGAAAGGAAAACTGGAGTATTGACCGATCTTACTGTTTATTCCTTTCATGCGGTGAAAAATCTGACGACAGCCGAAGGGGGAGCTGTTTGTCTAAATTTGCCTGAACCTTTTAATAATGCGAAAATCCAAAATTATCTGAAGATAAAATCCCTTCACGGCCAGACCAAAGATGCCTTTTCGAAAACACAACTTGGCGCGTGGCGTTACGATGTGGTCGAACCAGGATATAAATTTAATATGACGGATATTCAGGCTTCGATGGGTATAGCTGAACTTGATCGCTACGACTCGGATATGCTGGTAAAGCGGAAACAGATTTTTGATGCATACTCAAATACCTTTTCAAAACACAGTTGGGCACAATTGCCTGTTTATGAAACACCGGAACGAACTACTTCCTATCATGTCTATTTATTACGAATCAAAAAGATCACAGAAAAAGAACGGGATGCCATTATTCAGAAAATCTTTGAAAGGGGGGTAGCCGTGAATGTCCATTTTATCCCGCTTCCGATGATGACATACTACAAATCACTCGGATATAACATGGATGACTTTCCGGTATCTTATGACAATTATGCACGTGAGATTAGTCTTCCGGTATATTACAACCTTTCTGATGAACAAGTGAAAACAGTGATTGATGCCGTGGTTGCTTCTGTAGAGGAAGTTATTGGATCTTGATTTTCTCTGATTTTTCTTTCGCAGGAATCAAGGATTTTACAGCCTTAATAATCCCTTCCGAATCATAACCGCAGAGGTGATAAAGTTCTTCTGGTGAACCCTGTTCGATAAATTTATCAGGAATGCCAAGCCTTTTGACAGTAGCCTTATAATGATGATCGTTTATAAATTCGATGACGGCACTTCCTAATCCTCCTACAATTGTACCGTCTTCAACAGTAATAACATTGCTGAAATTTGTAAATATCTCATGCAGTAATTTTTCATCGATAGGTTTTAAGAAACGCATGTTATATACTGCAACCCGAATGCCCTCTTCTGCAAGTTTTTCATGAGCCTCCAACGCAAAATTCCCGACATGTCCGATGGTAATTACAGCAAGATCGTTTCCGTCCTTTAATTTCTCTCCTTTGCCTATCTCCATTTTTTTAAATGGCAATTTCCAGTCGGGCATCACTCCACGGCCTCTGGGATAACGGATCGAAATTGTTCCGGTTTCTTCCAACTGGGCTGTATACATCATGTTCCGCAGTTCCTCTTCGTTTAATGGTGAGGCCACGATTATGCCGGGAACCGTTCTTAAATAAGCCAGGTCAAATGATCCGTGATGTGTTGGTCCGTCTTCACCGACCAGTCCACCGCGATCGAGACAAAAAACGACGTGTAATTTTTGCAGAGCAACATCATGAATTACCTGGTCGTAGGCCCGCTGCAAAAAAGTGGAGTATACATTGCAGAAAGGAATCATTCCCTGGGTTGCCAAACCGGCAGCGAAAGTTACTGCATGTTGTTCTGCAATACCTACATCGAAGGTACGGTGAGGCATTACCGACATCATCATATTGAGCGAGCATCCCGTCGACATCGCAGGTGTGATACCGATAATCCGGTCGTTCATTTCTGCCAGTTCAATAATCGTTTTCCCGAATACATGTTGATATTTTGGAGCCAGCTTTTCAGTACAATCAGTGTTTTTGATAATGCCGGTAGTCCTGTCAAAAATTCCCGGGGAATGATAGGCCGTTGGTTCTTTTTCGGCATTTTCCATTCCTTTCCCTTTTACAGTGATCGTATGCAGCAGTTTGGGCCCGGGGATGCGTTTCAGTTCGCGGAGGATTTTTACCAGGTGAATCACATCATGACCGTCGGTAGGTCCGAAATACCTGAACCGGAATGCTTCAAATAAGTTGCTTTTTTTGAGGATGGTTGCTTTAAGTGCATTCCCAAATTGTTTGACCATCGACCGTGAATTTGACCCGTATTTCGTTTCACCTCCCATTATTTTCCAGACAAAGTCTTTAAATTTATTGTACGATCTTGATGTGGTTATATCAAGGAGGTATTCTTTAATGGCTCCTACATTTTTATCGATGGCGATTTTATTATCGTTCAGGATGACCAGTAGGTTTGCCCTTGAGACACCGGCGTTGTTCAAGGCTTCCATAGCCATTCCTCCTGTCATCGAACCATCGCCGATAACCGCAATATGTTGCCTGCCGTTGTTGTCTTTTAAGGATGAAGCAACAGCCATTCCCAGAGCTGCCGAGATCGATGTGGAAGAATGTCCTGTACCAAAAGCATCGTATTCGCTTTCATTTCGTTTTGGAAATCCGCTGATGCCGCCAAATTTCCTGTTGGTAAAAAAAACTTCTTTTCGGCCGGTAAGAATTTTATGGGCATAAGCCTGGTGACCCACATCCCAAATCAGTTTGTCGGAGGGAGTATCAAATACATAATGAATAGCTACAGCCAGTTCAACCGCTCCCAGACTAGCTGCAAGATGCCCCGGATTGGCAGAAATCACCTCGATGATGAACTGTCTGATCTCCTCACAGAGAACCGGCAGCTCCTCTTCCTTCAGTTTTTTTAAATCATCAGGAGAATTGATCTTCGCCAATATTACACCGGGTTCAGGTGACATTTTCCGTAAAGTTTTCTGCAAAAATATTGAATTCGTATAAAATAAAATTACCGGATATTTTCAAAATCAAAGCATGTTAAAAGACAGGAGATATACATTTTTTATAAAAATCCGAGTTCAAGCATGGCTTCTTCCGACATCATATCTTTATCCCATGGTGGATCGAAAGTGAGAACGACCTCCACATCATTGATTCCCTCTATTCCCTTAACCCTTTCTTTTACCTCCTCGGGAAGCGATTCGGCAACCGGACAATTGGGTGCGGTAAGGGTCATTAAAACATAGGCATTGTAATTATCATCTACTTTCACATTATAAACGAGACCCAACTCATAGATATTTACGGGAATTTCGGGATCGTATACTGTTTTCAGTACCTCGATGATCGCATCGCTTAAAATACTTTTTGTTACCTG
Source organism: uncultured Bacteroidales bacterium (assembly GCA_963764475.1). Lineage (GTDB taxonomy): Bacteria > Bacteroidota > Bacteroidia > Bacteroidales > JAADJA01 > JAADJA01. Next base: position 16,012 of record CAVXTE010000101.1, on the reverse strand, counting down.
GTTAGCCATAATTAATTATTTTTGATATCCTGTAATTTCGATTTGAACACCATTGCGTACAATTTCATCTGTTTTATCATCGACACCAGTCCATTGGAGCGTGTCGGCGACAGGTGTTCTTTTAATCCGATCTTATCGATGAAATCGAGGTTTGTACTTAAAATTTCTTCCGGACTATGGTTAGATAAAACACGGATGAGCATGTTCACGATTCCCTTTGTGATCACTGCATCGCTGTCGGCTTTAAAGCGGATTAATCCGTCGTCGGTGAGATCAGCCGAAAGCCAAACTCTCGACTGGCATCCTGAAATCAGGTACTGGTCCGTTTTAAATTTTTCATCAATCACAGGAAGTGACTTTCCCATTTCGATCAGGTAGTTGTATTTATCCATCCAATCGTCGAAAAGGCTGAATTCTTCCGTTAATTTTTTTTCTGTTTCCTGAATCGTCATGTTGGAATATCTTTATGCTTTTTTAATTAAACATTTTCTGAACCTTTTGTATTGCTTCCGCCAGGATATCTACCTCTTGTTTTGTATTGTAAAACGCAAATGAAGCCCGTAAAGTACCCTGAATATCAAAGCGGTCCATCACAGGCTGGGCACAATGCTGGCCGGTTCGTAAGGCAATTCCGAGCTTATCTATAATGGTACCCGCATCATAGGGATGAATAGCATCGAGGTTAAATGAGATCACACCTGCTTTATGGTTCGAATCGCCGAATATTTTTAATCCTTCAATACTTTTCAAAGTATCTGTGGCATACTGCATAAGTTCGTTCTCATAGCTTTTAATCGTTTGCATTCCAATATTTTCAATGTAAGTGAGGGCAGCATCGAAGCCGATCAGTTCAGCAACATTGGGTGTTCCGGTTTCAAACTTAAAAGGCAATTCGTTGTACGTTGTTTTTTCAAACGTCACCGTTTTGATCATTTCGCCACCTGTTTGATAAGGTGGTATTGCATTTAAAATATTCTCTTTGCCATAAAGAACGCCAATACCCATCGGTCCATAAAGTTTGTGCCCTGAAAAGCAATAAAAATCGCAATCCATGTCTTGCACATCCACCATTTCATGAACAATTCCCTGTGCGCCGTCGATCAAAACCGGGATGTCATATTTATGTGCGATACGGATTATTTCTTTCACGGGATTGATCGTCCCGAGTGAATTAGAAATGTGGGTGACCGCAACAAGCTTTGTTTTTTCGGTGAGCATTTTTTCAAAATTATCAAGGATCAGTTCACCGCTATCATTCATCGGAATCACCCTGAGATGTGCCGACCGTTCATCGCAAACTACCTGCCAGGGAACGATATTGGCATGGTGCTCCATTGCAGTTACTATGATTTCATCATCTTTGCCGATGAATTTTTTTGCAAACGAGTATGCTACAAGATTGATGGCATCAGTAGCGCCTCTGGTTATGATGATCTCATGTTTGTAACGTGCATTGATGTATTCACGAATGTGGTCCCTTGCATGTTCGAATGCATCGGTCGCTTGCTGACTGAGATAATGTACACCACGATGGACATTGCTGTTAATCGTTGAATAATAATTGGAAATCGTGTCGATGACTACCTGTGGTTTTTGTGTAGTAGCTGCATTGTCGAGGTAAACCAGCGGTTTTCCGTAAACTTTTTGATGCAAGGCGGGAAAATCATTTCGGATATGTTCAACGTCGAATTTCACGTTTACTGTTCAGATTTTACTCATATCAATTTTAAAGTCGTACGATTTTTCCTGGGTTTTGCAATGCAATACACATTCGTCGCAGATAGCCAGTTCTCCTCGTAACCGTTTTTTTACCAGGTCATCGATACGGTTTTTTAAAGGAACAATGTGAATCTTATCAATGACTTCGGCGGCAAATGCGTACATGAGCAGTAATTTGGCATTGTAACCGCTGATGCCTCTCGATTTGATATAAAATAATGCTTCTTCATCGAGTTGCCCGACAGTTGCACCGTGGCTGCATTTCACATCGTCAGCATAAATTTCGAGGAAAGGTTTGGCATTAACTGTGGCTTTATCACTCAGCAGAATGTTCCGGTTCGACTGAAAAGCATTGGTTTTTTGTGCATCTTTCCGAACCAGGATATGGCCGTTGAAAACACCGCTCGACTGATCATCGAGAATCCCTTTAAAGAGCTCATTTGATGTACAATTCGAAACAGCATGTTCAACAAAAACCTGGTTATCGACATGCTGCTCCTTATCGACAACGTAGAGTCCATTGATATCGGCGCTGCTGCCTTGTCCGGCAAGCTTTATCCGGATATCATTCCGTATAAGACCGCCATTCAGCGAGATGGCAAAGGACGAAAGGTTGCTGTCAGCTTCCTGGTGGAAGAATGTTGCATTGATCAGCGATGTATCGTTATTCAGGTTTTGAAGTTTGTAATGATCCACAGTAGCTCCTTCATCCATAAAAACTTCGGTTACCGAATTTGTAAAACTCGATTTATGGTTGTGCGAATCATCGCAATGAACAAGTCTTAGCTGGCTGTTTTTACCGACGATCACCAGGTTCCGGTTTTGGACAAATAAATTATCCTCACGGTTCAGGATATTCACCATCTGGATCGTTTTATAGGTTTTCACCCCGTCAGGAACATAAATAAAAAATCCATCCTGTGCATAAGCAGTGTTCAGTGCATTGAACCCGTTGAGTCCGGTACTGGTGTACTTGTTATAATGTTTTAATACCAGGTCGGGATATTCTTTTAGGGCATTTGCCATACTGCCGATAATTGTTCCGCAGGGAAGTGTGATCAGGGGTTTGTCGCGGTATACATACCAGCCGTTGTATAAAGAAATAATATGCGTATCGAAATCAGGAACTTCACACCGAAGTACTTTTTCTATATCGATTTTTTCTTCTATCGGTTCAAAATAAAAACTGAAATCGCGGTTCAGTATTTTTTTCAGATCCGTATTCTTCCATGCTTCCAGTTTTGTTGTGGGGAAATCAAGCTGTTTGAACGTTTCAAATGCTTCTTCCCTCAGCCTGGAAACTGCAGCAGGATCATTTTGAAAAATTTTGTTCTTATTCTTTTCGAACAGATCCGATATTTTGTCTTTTAATGTTGCTTCTTCTACCATTTCTTTATCAGAAATTAAAACTTTTTAGTGCAATGATTTGCAGGTTAATTTTCCCTGAGCCATTCATACCCTTTTTCTTCCAGTTCGAGTGCAAGTTCTTTTCTCCCGGACTTTACTATTTTTCCTTCATAAAGCACATGCACAAAATCAGGGATAATGTAGTCGAGCAAACGCTGGTAATGCGTGATGATCACGGTTGCATTAAAGGGGGACTTTAATTTATTTACGCCGTTTGCAACCACTTTCAATGCATCTATATCAAGACCTGAGTCCGTTTCATCGAGGATGGCCAGTTTGGGTTCCAGCATAGCCATCTGAAAGATTTCATTCCGTTTTTTTTCACCTCCGGAAAAACCCTCATTTACCGACCGGTTTGTTAGTTTGTCCTGAATTTCAACCAGCTTTCTATTTTCTTCCATTTTTAAAAGAAAATCATGTGCCGAAAGCGGATTCTTACCTTTATATCTGCGATGCTCATTGATCGCAGTCCGTAAAAAGTTGGTCATGCTGACTCCCGGTATTTCAACCGGATATTGAAACCCGAGGAAAATTCCTTCGAGCGAACGTTCTTCGACAGAAAGCTCAAATAAATCTTTCCCATAGTACGTGATTTCTCCCTGTGTTACTTCATACCCTTCGTTCCCGGCTATAACAAGTGCAAGGGTGCTTTTGCCCGTCCCATTCGGTCCCATTACGGCGTGAACCTCACCTTCCTTGATCTCAAGGTTCAGTCCTTTTAATATTTCTTTCCCTTCAACCGATACGTGCAGATTTTTAATACTTAGCATTCTTTGTTCCTTCTATTAATTATTCTTGTTAATTTCTAATGTCGACTGTTATTCGTTATCAGTTATCCGTTATCTGTTGTTTTGTCCAGACAATTAACGATTAACATTCTCATCCTACAGATCCTTCGAGGCTGATCGCCAAAAGTTTCTGTGCTTCTACAGCAAACTCCATGGGCAATTGTTTCAATACTTCTTTGGCATATCCGTTCACAATCAAGCCTATTGCCGACTCCATATCGATCCCTCGTTGCTGGCAGTAAAACAATTGATCATCTGATATTTTTGAGGTCGTTGCTTCATGTTCCACGATCGACGAACTGTTTTGTGCATCGATATAGGGAAATGTATGCGCACCGCATTTGTCACCCAGGAGCAACGAATCACATTGAGAAAAATTCCTTGAATTTTCTGCTCTTCGTGCAATTTTGACAAGTCCACGATAGCTGTTGTTTCCATAACCACCGGATATTCCTTTCGAAATGATAGTGCTGGTAGTATTCTTTCCGATATGTGTCATTTTTGAACCTGTATCTGCCTGCTGGTGGTTGTTTGTAATGGCCACAGAATAAAATTCCCCGACCGAATAATCGCCCAGAAGAATACAACTTGGATATTTCCATGTGATGGCAGAGCCTGTTTCTACCTGTGTCCAGGAAATCTTCGAATGACTTCCTTTGCACATACCCCGTTTGGTGACAAAATTAAAGATACCGCCTTTACCGTTTTTATCGCCCGGATACCAGTTTTGAACCGTTGAGTATTTCACTTGTGCATCTTTCAATGCTACGATCTCAACAACAGCGGCATGGAGTTGGTTTTCATCGCGTTGGGGAGCAGTACAGCCCTCCATATAACTGACATAGCTTCCTTCGTCGGCAACGATCAGTGTCCTCTCGAATTGTCCGGTTCCTGCACTATTGATCCTGAAATAGGTCGAAAGCTCTATCGGACAGCGCACTCCTGGCGGAATATAGCAGAATGAACCATCCGAAAACACAGCCGAATTAAGGGAAGCATAAAAATTATCACCGAAAGGAACAACCGATCCCATGTATTTTTTTACCAGATCGGGATGTTTTTGAACGGCTTCACTGAAAGAACAGAATATGATCCCGAGTTTTTCAAGCGTCTCACTGAAAGTAGTTTTTACTGAAACGCTATCGAAAACCGCGTCAACGGCAACACCGGATAACCTTTTTTGCTCTTCAAGCGAAATCCCAAGTTTATTGAAAGTAGCGATCAGTTCCGGATCGACTTCTTCAAGACTTTTAAGCTCCATTTTTTTCTTCGGAGCAGCATAATAAATGATGTCCTGATAATCGATCTCGGGAATATTAAGATGGGCCCAGTGTGGGAGTTCCATTTCCTTCCACTTTTTAAAGGCTTTCAGTCTGAATTCGAGCATGAATTCAGGTTCATTCTTTTTTTGTGAGATGTAACGGATGATGTCTTCATTTAAGCCTTTTGGAGATGTATCCATCTCGATATCCGTTACAAACCCGTATTTATAGTCGCTTTGAGTAACTTCAGTAATTATCTTATTTTTTTCTTTTTCCATTTTAAAAAACCCCTTTCTCCTCTGTTTTCAAGCAAGCCTGCAAAGGTATGCATATTCAATCGAATATAGTTTTTAACATTTCGTTAATAATAACAAAAAGCACCTTAAAATGTTGTCATTTGCTGAGGATCAATAATACTGCATGAGCAGTAGACGCAGTATGGCCTGTTTTCGTAAATTTGCCCTGAATTTTAAATAGATAAAGCATGCTCGAAGAAAAAACACAGCGAACGGAATTATCGGATTTTGGTGAATTTGCTCTCATCGATCTGTTGACGAAAAATATCCGGTTGAAGAATAAATCCACAGTTAAAGGAGTCGGGGATGATGCAGCCGTATTATCATATGTTTCTAAGCAGGTGCTTGTGACCACTGATATCCTGATCGAAGGAGTTCACTTCGACCTGACTTATTATCCGCTAAAACATTTGGGATATAAAGCAGCCGTTGTCAATTTTTCGGATATCGTTGCGATGAATGGAACGCCGAAACAACTGCTTGTCGGTATAGGTGCTTCCAACCGGTTTTCGGTCGAAGCCATCGAGGAAGTCTATAAAGGAATTTATCTTGCGTGTGAAAATTATGGTGTTGACTTGATCGGAGGTGACACGGTATCGAGTGTAAAGGGACTTTTAATTTCTGCTACTGCCATCGGAGAAGCAAATACTAAAGAAGTGACCTATCGCAACACTGCAGGTAAGGGTGATCTGGTATTTGTTTCGGGAGATCTTGGCGCCGCCTATGCAGGATTACTTGTGCTCGAACGCGAGAAGCTTACGTATAAAGGAAATCCTAATATGCAGCCTGACCTCGAAGGTCATGATTACATTCTATCGAGACAATTAAAACCGGAGGCAAGAACAGATATTATTAAACTGTTGAAAGGCGTTGGTGTTAAACCAACAGCAATGATCGATATCTCCGACGGGCTTGCATCTGAAATACTTCACATCTGCACACTATCGAAACTGGGGTGCAGCATTTATGAAGAAAAACTCCCCATCGATGTAACAACAGTAGGAATAGCCAGGGAATTTAAAATCGACCCGACGACCTTTGCATTGAATGGTGGTGAAGATTACGAGTTGCTCTTCACAATTAAGCAAAATGATTTTGAAAAATTGAAAGACGTTCAGGGTATTTCAGTTATTGGCCATATGACGGAGGAAAATGAAGGTGTAAATCTTATCAGCCGGTCGAATACACAAGTTCCGATAACTGCCCAGGGGTGGGATGCATTTTTAAATAAAAAAAGTATTTAGACGGGAGATAATAGAGCTGAAAATTGAGAACGTAAGAATGAGGCAGGTGAAAATGGAAATTTCAAGATTTTGTGATTTAAAATGTCCGGCAGTTTTTATTGCATGCTCTGCTCCCCATGCTTCATACTCCATGTACTCTGCGCTGTGCAAGTTTAAATTTAATCCGGGTATATATCTTTGAAAGACATCAGCAAATATTATGATAAACTCGGGCCGGTAATTAAAACCTTACCGCGAAAGCCCGGTATTTACCAGTATTTTGATGCTGAAGGTAAAATTATTTACATCGGAAAGGCTAAAAATCTTAAAAACAGGGTGACATCCTATTTTACGAAAGATTCATCTGCCAGTGGTAAACTCAGGGTTTTAGTACGGAAAATTGCGGAAATCAGGCACATTGTCGTAAAATCGGAATTGGATGCTTTGCTGCTCGAAAATAATCTGATAAAAAAATACCAGCCACGATACAATGTCATGCTGAAGGACGACAAAACCTTCCCCTGGATTTGCATCAGGAACGAGCCTTTTCCACGTATTTTTTCTACCCGGAATGTGATTCGTGACGGATCGCTCTATTTCGGTCCGTATGCCTCGGTAAAAATGATGAACGCTTTACTCGAACTTATACGGCAACTTTATCCGTTGCGAAACTGCAAACTGAACCTGACGGAAGAAAATATCAAAAAAAATAAATTCAAAATCTGCCTCGAATATCATCTTGGTAATTGCAAAGGTCCATGCGAAGCAAGACAGACGAGGGAGGATTATAATGAAAATATCCAATCGATCAAAGAACTGATCAAAGGCAATATCAATTCAGTGATCGGGCAGTTAAAAGCTGGAATGAAGAAATATGCCGATGAACTCGAATTTGAAAAAGCGCAGAAAGTAAAAGAGCGGATCGAACAGCTTGAAAAATACCAGAGCAAATCAACCATCGTAAATCCGAAAATAGAGAATGTGGATGTATTTTCGATCCTCACCGATCAGGAAGCCGGGTATGTGAATTATATTCGGGTGGTTAACGGTGCTATTGTTCAATCACACACGGTTGAACTGAAAAAAAAGCTGGATGAAACCCAGGAGGATCTTCTATTGATGGCTATTCTTGACATTCGTGAACGGTTTGAAAGTGACGCGCCTGAAGTGATTGTCCCTTTCGATCCCGAAGTCAGTCTTCCCGGAGTATCGTTCACTATTCCTCAGCGGGGTGATAAAAGAGCAGTTGCTTGAATTGTCGGAGAGAAACGTGAAATATTACAAGATGGAAAAGGAAAAACAGCTCGAACTGGTGGATCCTGAGCGGCATTCGAAACGGATGATGGCGCAGATGAAAACAGACCTCCGGATGAAAGAAGAACCGAAACACATCGAATGCTTCGATAATTCAAATATCCAGGGTGATTACCCGGTAGCTGCCATGGTCTGTTTTAAAAATGCAAAACCCGACAAAAAAGAATACCGTCATTATAATATTAAAACCGTTGAAGGTCCAAACGATTTTGCTTCGATGGAAGAGATCATTTACCGTCGTTATAAACGGCTTTTGGAGGAAGAAAAACCCTTGCCCCAACTCATCATTATCGATGGGGGCAAAGGACAATTGAGCGCTGCTCTAAAAAGCCTTGAAAAACTGGATTTGCGGGGAAAGATTGCGATCATCGGGATTGCCAAAAAGCTGGAAGAACTTTATTACCCCGGTGATTCATTGCCGCTTTATCTCGATAAAAAATCAGAAACGCTGAAAGTCATTCAGCACATTCGTGATGAAGCCCACCGATTCGGAATTACTCACCACCGGAAAAAAAGGGAAAAAGGTACTATGAAATCGGAGCTGACCGAAATTGAGGGCATCGGCTATAATTATGCGCAAAAACTTCTGTGGAAATTCAAATCAGTGAAAAATATCAGAAAAGCGTCGCTCGAAGAACTTCAGACAACGATTGGAAAGGATAAGGGTAAGATGGTATATGCTTATTTTAACAAGGGGTCTGCTTAAGTGAAATAATTTGTAATTTTGTTTTGATTGAAAATATTATTCTGATGGAAGGTATTGATTACATTGTTGATGAAAAAGGCAAAAAAAAGGCAGTAATTATTGATCTGGAGACTTTTGGCTCAACCTATGAGGATATCGAAGATATTCTGGCTGCCTATAGCCGGGTGAATGAGCCCAGAATACCTCTGGAAAAGGTGAAAGAATCCTTAAAGCAGAAAAAGAAGATATGATTTTTTCTGTTGTATTTACATCATCTGCTGCAAAAGAGATTGAAAACCTTCCCTCAATTGAAGTTAAAAGGATATTAAAACGAATAGAATCACTTTCAAAAAATCCACTGCCGTCGGGATCAATTAAATTAAAAGGGAAAATAAATTTGTGGAGAATCAGGTCCGGAAATTATCGGATTATTTATTCAATTGAGAAAGAGCTGTTAGTTATTGAGATTATCAGGATCAGGCATCGTAATGAAGCATATAAAAAAAAGTAGGATGACTGACAACTTCGCACGCTTAATTTGTAACAAATAAAACATTTGAAATGGAAGGTAAATTTAGGCATGGTTCAGGAATAATTTTCTTATTTATAGTAATGATTACCGGTTCGTCTGTTATAGGTCAGGACTTCCATGGAGGCGTTTTAGGTGGTTTAAGTACTTCGGAGATATCTGGTGACAGGCTTACAGGTCCGAATAAAGCCGGCTTGTACTTCGGTGCTTTTGTGAACCGTCAATTTACACCTCATTCATCTGCTCAAATGGAACTCGATTTTATCCAGAAGGGAAGCCGTAAAAATCATGATTCCACACTGCTCGACACTGCATACCTGCTCCGTCTGAATTATGTTGAAATACCTGTACATTATAATTTTCATTTCAATGAAAAGGCATCCCTCGAAACAGGTTTATCGCTTGGTGTTTTGATCCACAGCTATGAAGAAGCCAATGGATACGAGTGGGTCAGCGGCCCGTCATTCTTCAGAACCGACCTGAGTTTCAACATCGGCGCATTTTATTCACTTACTGACAAGTTAAGGATCAATGTCAGGTATTCCAATTCAATCCTTCCGGTTCGCGCACATTCGCAGGGACAAACCTACCGCCTAAACAAAGGCCAGTATAACGAAGTGCTGAGTTTCGTTTTATTCTATGAATTATAGGGGAAATTTCTTTGTTGATCCGTATTGTAGATCAATCCGGTTAAAAATTTATCGACAAGTTCATGAAATCGAGGTATTCAGCTGAATCATCTCCAAAGATTTCCATGGTTTCACCAACAATTTTAAAAGTAGATTTATTACCTGCAACTTTTGAAAAGAGAATATCGAAGTGATTATTATTCTCATCGATCATAATGATTTTAGCCAGATTTTTATGAACATCCGATCCCAGTTCGGTATGGCATATCGGACAATAAAAATCCAGCGGGTCGCCTTCATTATAGTCGAAATGCGGATGCTTATTGACAGAATAGTTACCCAAATCGGAATGCAGCGAAATCAGGCCGACTTTAAAATCAGGTGTACGAACCGAAAACATTACACCCCCGTCGATAGCGATAAAGCCATTGCAATGCGGACACTTATAGTTGAGACTCATATTCCATGATTTTAAAGATTAACGAAAAATTTAACTCTATAAATATACGAAATAAAGGTTCTTTTTGTCAATATTTTATCAAAGTATTTTAAGATCATACATAAAAAAGCCTTTCCATTTATACTGAAAAGGCTTTGAAACAGATACAATTGTATTTTAAACCGTTTGCACTTCTTCAACAATTTCAAGCCCCTTGCTGACTGCTTTTTCATTATCCGGGATCATATGATGATACCGTTCGGGTAACGATTTTTTCAATCCCTTAATCACATTATCGTATTCAACGATCGGTTTTATCTTTAAAAAACCACCCAGAACAATCATATTGAATATTTTTGGCAATCCCAATTGGGCAGCCTCTTTGTTGGCTTCAATCCTGTAAATATTGATATCTTTTCTTGAAGGATGCCGAGTTATTCCGTTCGGGTCATAGATCAGTACACCGCCCGGTTTTACCATTGGTTCAAATTTATCCATCGACTGCTGGTTCAGGATAATGGCAGTGTCGTAATGTGTAAGAATTGGTGAACTGATCCGTTCATCGCTGAGAATAACCGTGACATTTGCCGTACCTCCCCGCATTTCGGGGCCATATGATGGCATCCAGCTAACCTCCTGGTTTTGCATAATTCCTGAATACGCCAGGATTTTTCCCATGGAAAGCACTCCCTGACCACCAAATCCGGCTATGATAATTTCTTCAGTCATATCTATTATTTTATTTCAAATGTTATCTTTTTGATCCTCTTACCAGATACCCGGCTCAAATTCATGATTCAACCGGCTTTACAATCTGCCCGTCAACCTTGATATCCCCCATCGGATAAAATGGAAACATATTCTCAACCATCCATTGGTTGGCCTGAACCGGAGTCATCTTCCAGCCGGAATTGCAGTTCGAAACCACTTCGATAAAGGTCATGCCCCTGTTGAGTTTCTGTTGTTCGAATGCTTTCATAACGGCTTTTTTTGTTTTCCTTACTGCAGAAGGTGTATGCACAGCCTGACGGGTCACAAAATAGGTGCCTGGTAGTTGTGCGATCAGTTCGGTGATCTTCAGCGGGTGGCCCATCTGATGCCAGTCCCTTCCATAAGGTGTGGTTGACGATTTCATTCCTTCAAGCGTTGTCGGAGCCATCTGACCGCCTGTCATCCCATAAATTCCGTTGTTGATGAAAATGATGGTGATATTTTCCCCGCGGTTAGCTGCATGAATGGTTTCTGCTGTTCCAATGGCTGCTAAATCACCATCACCCTGGTAGGTAAAGACCGTTTTATGCGGCATCAACCGTTTGATGGCTGTAGCAAGCGCCGGAGCACGTCCATGGGCTGCCTGCTGCATGTCGATGTTCATAAATTCATATGCAAGTACAGAGCATCCTACAGGGGCTATGCCGATGGTTTCTGACTGAAGTCCCATTTCATCCAGTACTTCCATGATGATCCGGTGTGTTGTGCCGTGACCGCAACCCGGACAATAGCTGAGTACATTATCCGTCATCAAACTGGTTTTTTTGTAAACCAGGTTTTCGGGCTTAACAATTTCTGCGTTTATCATAGTTTCTGACATGATCATTTCGATTTAATAAAAATATTTTCAAGGGCATCGGCTACTTCGCCCGGAGAAGGAATAATTCCTCCCATTCTTCCGTAGTATTCCACTTTTACCTTTCCTTCAACTGCTAAAAGAATATCTTCAATCATTTGTCCTGCACTCATTTCAACCGAAAGCATTCCTTTTACCTGGCCGGCAAGTTCAAATAGTGGTTTTTTGGGGAAAGGGTAAAGTGTGATCGGTCGTAACAATCCGACTTTTATCCCTTTTTCCTTGCAAAGCTGCATGGCTTTCAGACATATCCTGGCGCTGGTACCATAGGCTACAAAAAGATATTCGGCATCATCGCAGTTGATCTTTTCGAACCGGACTTCATTTTCAACGATCTTTTTATATTTTTTCTGAAGCTCGATGTTGTGCCGTTCATGACGTGCAGGATCGAGGTCGAGGGATGTAATGATGTTCCGTTCCCTGTCGGGTGTTTTCCCGAGCGTAGCCCAGGGATATTTTTGTTTGATCTCCTCTTCGGTGAGCCGTTTTTTTTGTTCGCCGATCTCAACTTTTTCCATCATTTGTCCGATGGCCCCATCGGATAACACCAGGGTCGGAGTCCTGTATTTAAAAGAAAGGTCGTACCCCAATTCTACAAAATCATACATTTCCTGAACCGATGAAGGAGCCAGTACGATCAGCCTGTAATCGCCGTGACCGCCGCCTTTGGTTGACTGGAAATAGTCGGACTGAGAAGGCTGGATCGTTCCCAGACCCGGCCCGCCGCGAACTACATTCAATAACAAACAGGGAAGTTCGGCTCCGGCCATGTACGATATCCCTTCCTGCATCAGGCTGATTCCCGGGCTGGAAGAAGATGTCATTACTTTCTTGCCGCATCCTGCTCCGCCATAAAGCATATTTATTGAAGCCACTTCACTTTCAGCCTGTAATACTACCATCCCGGTCCGTTCATGAGGTTTTTCGGCCATCAGGTATTCCATAACCTCCGACTGGGGAGTAATGGGATAACCAAAGTACCCATCGGTACCTGCACGGATAGCAGCTTCAGCAAATGCCTCATTCCCTTTCATTAACCTGAGTTCTTTTTCCATATCTGAAATTTTACGATGTTCCTGAATTAAGCTTTAACCCTGTAAACTGTAATTACCCCGTCCGGACAGACGACCGCACAATTCGTACACCCCGTACAGGCATCATGCACATTTTGCATGTAATGATACCCTTTTCCGTTCACAGCCTCCACCATTTCGATGGTATTCGTAGGGCATGTATCAAGGCATACCTCGCAACCCTTACAGCGTTCAACGTCAACAACTATTTCACCTTTTACTTTAGCCATTTTCTTGTCAGTATTAACTGTTCTTTAAATAACAACCCGACGAAATTAGAAAAATAAGTTGAGACTATCCAAAGCAAAGAAAGAAAAATCATGCACATGATTTTAATTTAAACCATTTCTGAATAGTGAGAAAACTATTATTTTATTCAATTTACCCGATCAGGTTTATTTGACGACACCAAATTTCTAAGCTTTATTTTTGAGAGATAAATTGAAGTCTTACCTTCATGACTCGAATAATAAGAAACCCAAAGTTTCCGGTGATACAGAAGAAATCCGGGATAACCCGTATCACCATAACTCTTCAGTTCGATAGTGGATTTGATCTTTTCATCGGTACCGATTAGGAATAAAGTTGTATGATGATTTTTTCCTCTCGGGTGAGTATCGTACACACGGGTACCGACAACAAACAATTGGTCTCCCAGTATTTCTAAATTAGGTCCGCCAAGCCTGAATTTAAGCGTTGTCCATTGAAAATGATTATATGGAGGCAAGCTTTGGCCAAGGATGCCCAATGCATTGTTGCGACGTACTAAAACAAACATTTCATTTACCTTGCCAAACCGGATGGTAGCTTCATTTGGCCTGCCTTTAAGATCTATATCACAAACAACATAGTAGTTAATCCCATCTGTTGTTTTAACCAGCTTAGTTTTAAAATCCAAATTCAACTTTGGATCTTGATATAGTACTCCGTAGCCAAATTTATTATGCCAGGTAACTCTCCAGACCCAGTCAAAATTGCTTTTAATATTATTTTCAAATACTACAGGAACAGGATCGGAGAACTCTAACCCGTTCTTCGAAAAGGAAACATAAGATATTCCTCCTGTTTTTCTTTTATTGTAAATTTTGGTTCCTCCCATAAGAACCATCAGCCTGTTATCCGGTGTAACGGATAGTTTTGGATCACGCAAATCAAAATCACTGATTTCAAAAAATGCCACTGAATTCCATCTTTTCCCATTTTTTGAACGCAATACTCTTATTTTACCATAATCCCTGATAGGTTTATGTCCCTTCCCTTCCCTGAAAACACAATAGAAATAATGATCGAACCGGATGATATCCGTAAAGGCATTATGTGGTGCTTTATCCCAGATTAATTTGGATTCAGGGACTTTTTGGGAGAAGAGAGATTGGATTAGGATAATATTGGTAAAAATTACTGCGAATCTTAGTTTCATAAAATGATCGATGATTTCAAATTTTAGGTTTCAGGGAAATTTCAAGCTCATTTAACTGTAGTGAAAATCAAAAAATCTAAGTATTAATTTAACTTCCCAGCAAAATTAACAAGATAATTGTTATTTTCAAAGATGAACTAGCTTTACTTGCGAGTCTGAAGCTAAGGAATGTGCTATGGCGACTCGCACCCTGCAAAGCAGTCGCAGGTTATTCATATAAGTAAATTTACATCTTAAGTTTGATCATTTAAGAAAAGGAGATATTGAAATTTAAAAAATCACGCTGGACTAAAGGCACGAGTATCAGCGCGCAATACCAGACCCCATATGGCTCAAGCGTCCGCTTGTGCCTGACAACTGACGCAACTGCTGAAGATTTGCAAACTATCATCCATTAAACCCCTCACCTGCGTACCTCTTATACCAGTTAGAAATTTCCGATTTAAAGCATGCAAATATTTTATCCTTCATCAAAAAGGTTTAAATTTGATCTGTAATTGATTAATTCGGTGAGTTTTTAGACGAACTCGCATTGCCAGAAAGGTTGAGTTTGAGCTCCGTGAAAAATGAAATTAAAATGAAAAAAATTATCCTTTTAATAATCAATCTGACTTTTGTTAACTTTTGTTTTGGACAAAGCATTGAATTAAAAGGAGAAATCAAAGATTTTAAGACCGGAGGACCTTTGCCCTACGCAACCATTGAGATTTTTAATTTAAAAACCGGGACAATAACAGATAAAAATGGAATATTTCATTTCGAAATAACCTCCGGGAATTTAACTTACGATACTATAAACTTTTCTTATGTTGGCTACGAAACGAATAAAATGTCTATTGGTGATTTTATTCAATCAGGGGAAACGATTACACTTAAAGAAAAACCGGTAATTCTGGAAGAAATTGAAGTAATCCCTAAAAAATATTCAATAGTTAACATTGGAATAAAAGACAAAAAATCTCTTGGTGTGCAATATGCAAACGTTTTCAATGGGAATAAGGGAAATTTCATTGAAAACAAAAAAAAGCAAACAGGTTGGATAAAATCCGTGAGTTATTATATACACCCGGACGGATATCCAACTACTCCGTTTAGAGTTCGTATATACGAAGTTGATGAAAATAAAAAACCGGGTAAAGATATTCTTGATAAAAATGTAGTTGTTTCTGCGAGCGGACCGGGATGGTTTAAGGTTGACCTTTCCGAATATAATATCCCATTCCCAGAGAGAGGTGTCTTTGTTATGATGGAATGGATTAATTCCGGAGACAAGTTCTATTTTGAGAAAGAAGTTACGGTTAAGGGTAAAAATGGGCAACCTGAAAATGTGAAAAGAAAATATTATGGGCAATCTTTAGGAACCGTCTCAAAAAAAGGTGGAGTTAAATTGTGGGGAAATAGCTTGGGGAATGAGTGGATTCCATACGATTTTAATTATAAAGGGAAATATCCAAATGCAATGATAAATACGGAAATTATATATGAGAAAGACTAATAAAAAATAAAACACTCCATATGGCTCAAGCGTCCGCTTGTGCCTGACAACTGCCGCAACTGGTGAAGATTTGCAAACCATCATCCATCAAACCACTAACTTGTCA
>CAVXTE010000100.1:0-10735 GCA_963764475.1 uncultured Bacteroidales bacterium | reverse complement strand
ATAACACATGCTGCAGGACTGGAGACTATGCTGGACGCTGTCATCAAACGGGGGATGGGACCATCCTCTCATCACCGGAAAAAGTACGCCCAAGAACTCAAAAAACTATTCCTGAAATTACCGTGTCGCAAATTGATTTTATTTTTTATAAAATTTAACAGCCGAAGATTGGGGGTTAGTTTCAACTTCACGTGGAGCGAAAAATTCGATTTAAATTTGGATGTTATGGCTTTGCCCATTTTCTGGAATTTGGCACGTCTCCGTGAACGTTAGGCAAAATTGCCGCATGGTAACCAAAATGGCCGAGTTGCAATTTCCCGCATCAGGATTTGACGATTACCGCCAGGAAAGAAATTGCAGAGTTTTTAGGTAAAGGCAGGATCAATTTTCCCGATGAGGTTTTACTTGGAACGGCACTATCAAAAGTTTACAGCATGTCGGGTCCACAACCCGAAAATATCAAAACCCCGGAAATCGATATTCCTCGGATCAGGAAAATAATTGACAATGCCGTCAATGGCTTCATTTCTCCGAAAGAAATTCAGGAGTTGTTCGATGCAGCAGGAATCCCCAGAGCAGTTGAAATTGTTGTTAGAACACAAGAGGATGCTGTAAAAGCAACTGAAAAGACAGGATTTCCGTTAGCTATGAAAGTGGTAGGACCCATCCATAAATCGGATGTGGGAGGTGTAGCCTTATATGTTGAAAATAATGAAAAATTAAAGGAAGAATTCTCACGAATGATGAAAATTCCTGATGTAACCGGAATATTGCTGCAGCCAATGCTATCAGGAACAGAATTGTTTATCGGAGTGAAAAAGGAAGATAAATTCGGCCACCTCATATTATGCGGACTGGGAGGGATCTTTATCGAAGTTCTTAAGGATATTCAATCGACGCTTGCACCCGTGAGCATGGACGAAGCGCTTGATATGATTGGTAAATTAAAAGTAAAAAAGATACTCGACGGCGTGAGGGGACAAAAAGGAATCAACATCGAAAGGTATGCCGAAATCATTACACGTGTATCTGCTTTGGCGATGGCTGCACCCGAAATCACTGAAATGGATATAAATCCGCTTATGGGTACTGGGGATAAAATTGTGGCCGTGGATGCCCGGATAAATATTCATAAATAAAATTAAGTTGTCTGAAACTTTTATTTTTGTATTATTGTCAAAGTCAAAAAAATAAACTATTAATTCGTTAAATATGACAAACATTGCATTTGGAAGCAAGTATTTTATTTTCTCGAAATTCAGTTCCATTCCAAAGACTTCTAAAATTGAGCAGAACAGGGCAAACCTTGTAAAAGAATTTAGCGAGCTGAATGAATTTCTTGCTTCTGATGAATTAAAAAATCATCTCGGACTTGAGAAATACCTTAACTCAAAAGAGCATAAGGACCTGATGGCGTCAATTCAGAATCAGAAGGCAAAGGAACTGGATAAAACCAAATCGTACGAAGTCCAGCAGAAATCAAAAAGATTCAGGGATTATTTTAAATTCAAAGATTCACCTGCTCTCAAAAATTATTATGCTTTCAGTGAATCTAAAGAGCTGAGCGATTATCTTGCACTCGAAAAACTGGTTTCTTCAAAAGAATTCAGTGCGCAGAAAAAAACAGCTTCGGATCAAAAAGCAGTGGAAGACAAAAAAATCAATGAATTCAATTCGCTGAAAAAATCGAAAGTGATAAAGGGGTATTTTAAGTTCAGGGATTCTGCAAAATTGAAGGAATTTAACGGCATTTCAGATTCGCAGGAGTTGTCTAATTATTTCGATCTTGAAAAATACCTGAATTCTGCTGAATTTAAAAAAGCAAAGAAAGACACCGATCCGAAAGTGTTTAAAGACACGACTGCAGGCAAAAAGGAACAGGAATTCGAAACACTAAAAAGATCGGGAAAGATCAAATTCTATTTCAAATTCAAAGATTCACCAAAATATAAAAACTATCTTTCATTTGAAAAATCTTCTGAATTAAAGAAGTATCGTGACCTGGAAGAATATCTCAGTTCGGCGGATCATAAAGAAAAACTCACAAAAGCGACGAATGTGCTGGCTGAAACAAATGGAAAGGAGAAGGAATATCAGCAGAAGAAAAATTCTGCTGACGTGAAAAATTATTTCAAATTTCAAAATTCACAGAAGTTTAAGGATTTTCAGGCATTTGAAAAATCAAAGGAATTAGCCGATTATCTGGAACTTGAAAAATACCTTGCTTCCAAAGAACGGAAAGAAATAATGGAAACGCTGGCTGAAAAAGAAAAAGCCGAAAATGAAAAGATAAAAAAATACGAGGAATTTAAAAATTCGAAGATATTCAAATGGTATGTGTCTGTAAAAGATTCCAATAAATTCGATGAGTTTAAGCGATGGGAGCTTATTTTTGAGGACGATTTCAGCGAGTCAAAACTGAACAGAGAAAAGTGGCTTACACGATATTATTGGGGTGATAAATTACTGAATGATGCCTATGCTTTCGAACATGACAAAGCATTCCCGACTGACGGTGAAAATCTTGAGCTTGCCAGCAGTACATTAAGGATAATCACCCGCAAAGAAAAAATGGAAGGCAAGGCATGGAAACAGCCGTTCGGCTTTATACCAAAGGAATTTGATTATACCACCGGTCTGATCAGTACAGCTAAATCGCACAGACAAAAATTCGGGAAATTCGAAGCCAAGATCAAGGTTAATTATGCCAAACCGGTCAATTACAACTTCTGGATGGCATCGGAGAAAAACCTGCCACATGTTGATATTTTAAAACTTGACAAGAAGAAGACACAAGTTGCAATGGCTCATCATTATGGCAATGTGGCCGATAAGAAAGGTCCAGAATCGAGCAAGTCTGAATTTTCAGGGCTGGATGTCTCTCAGGATTATTTTATCTATACACTTGAATGGAACAAGGACAAGCTAATCTGGAAAATCAATGATGTGGTCGTGAACCAACAGACAAAGGGAATCCCGCAGGAGGAGATGTACCTTGTTTTCAGTTCTTCTATAACGGATAAAGCAGACGGAGGCGGCTTGCCGGCATCAATGGATATCGATTGGGTGAGGTGTTATAAGCCTGTATAATACCTGCAATTCCAACGTTGCATTTTATTCAGGATTAGTTAGTATTATCTTCCGACCTTGAAGAATGGATCAATTTCACTAAAAGGGTTGCACAACCTTTGAACCCAATCTTAATGCTGGATATTAATCTTTGCAAAAAACTGTGATTTTTCACCTAATCCTCTAAGGAAATAAACCCCGGAAGGTAATTCGGAAACAGAAACCTGTAAACTGTTTAAACCTTTACTATATGCTACCTGTTCAGATAATGTATAGGCAGCTCCCTGCATATTGATTAATTCAAATCTCAGTTTGTCATTTTCAACAAGTTTAAAATTTAACCGTACAATATCTGCAGCAGGATTTGGATAAATAATGATTTCTGTAACCGGTTGCTCATCTATGGCCCCGGTACCTTCAAAATAAAGGTCATCGATTAAATAATCGGTGCCTTCAGTCCCTGCAAAAGAGTGACCGAGATTGATTGAGATAAAAGCTTCATCAGCAGTTTCACCGCTGGTGTAATAAATCGGTACCATAAAATAAGTCCAATTGGAAACGGTTTGGAAGGTATAATAAGTTCCAAAACCGATGGAGTTTCCGTTTTTAAAAATTCCAACAACGATAGTAAGTGAATCACTTCCGGCTGCTGTTCCTTTAAAAAAACCTTTTAACACCTCAGGTCTTCCGGTGACAGGAAAGTTACTTTCAACAAAAAATCCTACACCGACAAAGTTCATTAACACAGGATGATAAAGCACCTTTAATTCAGCAGAATAATTACCTTCTTTAGCATCATTTGATTGAAGAACATTTTGAAAATCGGCGGAATTAAACAACCCGATCCATCCTTCCGGATTATAACTGCTCCATGTTTCAAAACTGTTGTTTGGAATGGTCAGTTGGGAGAATACATTCTGGCCTCCTGTAATAATGAGGCATACGAGGAAAAATAAAATTTTTTTCATTGGATTTAAATTTTAATTGATTGGTTGATTATTATTTTTCAAAAATAATGAATTAAGAATAAAAAAGCAACTTTGATTTTAATATTCTAATAAAGTCAATCATGATCCAAAATGAAATTAGTTATTGTTGAACGAACGAAGAAAAGGAATACAACTTAAAATAAATATAAATTACCAATTTTCTTTCCTTTTTATTTTTTCCAAGCCCTAAATTTTTTAGTTTTGAGCGGAGAATTTTGTAACGAAAAAATTAATTAAAAGCGCACTTCTTTATTTTTTTAATTCATGATTTTATATTTATGATAGAAAACAAGAGCATTTCAATCATTGAAGAGGGCGAAGCATCATTGATCCAACCGATTGATCTGGATGGATTTCGCGAACATAACAGGAATAAATCCAAAGCCCTTACCGATAAACTGATGACAGAAAAAGAGGCCATCGAAAAATTTGTAAAGAGCGGGGATTACATCGGCTTCGAGCTATACGGAACCGTTCGCTGCCCGATGAGCCTGACAAGGGAACTGGTGCGTTCGGGTAAAACCGACTTCCGGATTGTCGGTCAGGGTGTACATGAACTCGACATGCTTTTCGGTGCCAATATGGTTAGGGAAATCGACTTTACCTATATCGGACTCGAAGTTTACGGCATCTCGGCGAACATGCGGAGAAGGGTTGAATCGGGGGACGTTAAAAAAATCGTGGAATGGTCGAATGCTGCCATTAGCTGGCGGTTTAAAGCAACCAGCATGGGAATTCCGTTTATTCCAACCCGCAGTATGTTAGGCACTGATACCTTGAAAAAGTCATCCGCTAAAGTGATCGAATGCCCATTCAGTGGTCATAAAGTTGCATTGCTGCCTGCACTCATCGTTGATACCGGATTCATTCATGTCAATCGTGCCGATATTCATGGAAATTGCCAGATCGATGGCATCAGCGGTTTCGCATTTGAAATGTCACGGGCCTGCAAAAACCTTATCATCAGTACTGAAGAGATCGTAGATACGAAAGAGATCAGAGAACATCCCGACCGTACAATCATCCCCTATTATCTTGTGGATGCGGTTGTCCATGCACCTTACGCTTCATGGCCGGGTGAAATGAGCGGCATGTACGAACGCGACGAACCGCATTATAAATCGTACATCGAAAAGCAAAAAACACAGGAAGGTATGGACGAGTATATGAAAGAGTGGATTTATGACCTTCCTGATCATCAGGCACTGATTGACAAAGTTGGTAAAAATCGTTTACAGGAATTAAAAGTTGGGAGGTAAAGTTATGACACAGGAATATTCACCATCGGAATTATTGATTTGCCTGGCTTCACGTGTGATGGAAGACGGAACCACAGCGTTTATCGGAACCGGAATACCCATGCTGGCTGCCAGTCTTGCGCAGTCGATGCAGGCGCCGAACCTGGTCCCCATTTTTGAATTTGGAGGAACCGGTGCAATTCTCGAGAAACTGCCGCTGGCTGTCGGTGATATGCGGACTTACAATAAAGCATTAGCAGCATCCGGTATTTGTGATGTGATGGAAACAGCCCAGCGTGGCTTTGTCGAATTCGGGTTTCTGGGTGGTGCACAGATCGATAAATATGGCAACCTGAATTCCACGGTTATTGGCGACCACAAGCATCCGAAAGTCCGTTTACCGGGCAGCGGCGGAGCCAATGATGTCGGTTCGGCATGCTGGCGTACGATCGCTATTATGATCCATGATAAGCGAAGATTCATGGAAAAGATTGATTTTTTGACAACACCGGGATATTTGACCGGACCCGGTGCCCGGGAAGCTGCCGGATTACCTGTTAATACCGGTCCTTACAGAGTCGTCACGAATTTGTGTGTCATGGGCTACGATGATGAATCGAAACGAATGAAACTATTGAGTCTGAATCCGGGAGTAACCGTAGAACAGGTCGTTGAAAACACAGGTTTCGAGTTATTGTTTGCAGAGAATATTACACACAATGATCCTCCGACCGATCAGGAACTCAAAATCCTGAGAGAAAAAATCGATCCGGACGGATTGTACAGGTAAATTAAAAACAATCAGAATTTCAATCCGAAATTCGCATAGATAAAAGGTAATGCGTCTTGCGAATAATACCGAAAATTGCAAGATGTGGTGAAATTTTTCACCGGTTCATACTGAAATCCTGCAATCATATAATTCATGATATCCTTTTGATCACGCGTTTTATAGTCAAGATGATCGAACCTTAATAAAAACCAAACTTTATCGGTTATCGCACAGGCTCCGAATAAAGATATTCCTGTATATTCATCATCCTTATTGTATCCGTAATTATTTACAAAATCGTATTCAACTCCAAGCCGCACCTTCTCATTTTGAAAACCTGCAAATCCTGAGATTACAGATTTCGGTTTTTTAAATGAACCTGTATCCGGAGAAGCACCCCAATCTGCATAAAGTTTCAGGATGATATGTTTTGTGGGATAAACCTGAATATTATCCGAGTAGATAAATTTGCTGTTTGCATCCTGGTATCGGAAAGGACCTTCACCATTAACTACCGAAAACTGGTTCAGTAATTTATCCTCAAAAGCATAATCGAACTGCACGCCAAAATCTGCTGGATTGCCAAACCGGAATTTTTCCTGAAGGGTGACATCCACATACCTGAATCCCCAGAATTTATCGATGAAAGTCAGGTACTGGGTAGATAGCAACTGCCCTACCCTGAATGTAAAATGTTCATTGATGTCCCATTTGATCTCGGCCATTTTCAGGTAGGCTGTGTATTTACTTCCTTCAAAATAATAATATTTTAAATGATTTCCAGCCCGATCAATGATGGAATCAAAATTTGTTGTCCGGGTTACATCGAACATGATCTTCCCACTAACTTTATCCGAAAGTTCGTGGTAATAGCCGATTATACCCTGATTAAAAACAAATGCAGCACGCGGTGTATAACTGGTTTTAAAACCGTAATAAAATCCGGTATAAATTTGGCCGAACACATAAGAGGATTGATTTTTCGTAATATCCTGTGAACTGTTTTGCGCCTGACTTAGATAGGGTATGAAAAGGAAAATAAGTAAAAATTTTTTCATACAGCAAAAATAGCAAGTTCCGGATATAAATAAAACAGAGCCATAGGAATAAATCCTCAAAGGATCAATTAAAAAAATTTTCAAATAATCTTCAGTGTGAAGCAAGTTTGAATTCAAAATTTATATATTTGATGCCTGAATAAAGTATATCCTTATAAAAAATAAATATCCGGAATGAAAGATACTCCCATTGATTTTGAAGTGGTCAGCAGAAAGCTGAAAGAAAGTGGAATTGCGAATGTAGGCAGCGCTTCGATTCGCGAGATAAAGAAACTGATCGATATGATCGAATCCGAATCGGATGAAAAGTTTATCCGGATGGAAATGGGGATTCCTGGACTTCCGCCGGTACAGATCGGTATCGAAGCCGAAATAGAAGCACTGAGAAAAGGAGTAGCCGCCATTTATCCCGATATTTATGGAACATTGCCGTTGAAAAAAGAAATCTCACGATTTGTCAAGCTTTTCCTGAACATCGATGTTGATATTGAAGGTTGCATTCCTACGGTTGGCTCAATGATGGGTGCATTTGCATGTTTCCTTACCATTAACAGGATGTACGCTGACAAAGGGAGTACTTTGTTCATCGATCCCGGATTTCCGGTTCAAAAGCAACAGGCAAGGATTCTTGGCCAGAAAATTTACACCTTCGATGTTTATAATTATCGTGGCGACAAACTTCGTGATAAAATGGAAGAATACCTTTCGACCGGCAACATTGCCTCTATTCTCTATTCAAACCCGAACAATCCTTCATGGATATGCTTTACCGAAAAGGAATTGCGCATTATCGCCGATCTCGCTGATAAATACAATGTGGTTGTGATTGAAGATCTTGCTTATTTTGGGATGGACTTCCGGAAAGATTATTCCAAACCCGGAGAACCTCCTTATCAGCCCAGCGTTTCCCACTACACCGACAATTACCTGCTACTGATTTCAAGTTCCAAGGTATTCAGCTATGCGGGCCAGCGAATCGGCATGATGGTAATGTCCAATAAACTTTTCAACACCGTTGCTCCCGATTTGAAGCGATTCTACATGTATGATAAATTCGGCCATGCCATGATTTTCGGAACCATTTATGCCATGAGTTCCGGAACTGCCCATACGCCGCAATATGCACTTGCTGCCATATTGAAAGCCGTTAATAATGGTGAATACAATTTTGTGGAAGTGGTGAAAGAATACGGTGAGAAAGCGAAAATCATGAAAAAGATATTCACCAACAATGGATTCAAAATAGTTTACGACAAAGATGAGGATCAGCCGATTGCCGATGGGTTTTATTTTACGTTTTCTTATCCCGGGTTTACAGGGGATCAGTTGCTGAAAGAATTGCTGTATTATGGAATCAGCGCCATTTCGCTTGAAATAACCGGAAGTTCACGACTTGAAGGCATCAGGGCTTGTGTTTCCTTGATAAAACGTGAGGAATTTCCGACACTTGAAAATCGGCTGAAGATTTTCAAGGAAAATCATCCGGTAAATTAGCAATGCTATAAAATCTTCATAACAGTTATAAAATTCAGAATATTCTGTAAATCCAAATTATATACTCTTTTTTAATAATTTTTTGTAACTATCATGATTACCGATCCAAACCCATATATAATCCGTTTTATCTTTAATTGCAAGGGCTCTGTAATTTAGCCCAATGCGAATTGACCAAAATTTTCCTATTTTTTTGAAATGCAGCGAAGGTTGACGAGGATTGCTTTTTTAAAGATCAAAATTTGCCAAGGCAACTCTTTGAACCTTATCAGGCAGGACATTAAAGGATTCTCCGAATCGATTTGTGGTCTTATGCATTTAAAGTTTACCGAGTTTCTTTTTATATTTTTCTTCTTGTGATTCCTCGATAAGAAAATCAAGATTACCCGTTTCAGAGTCGTTTTTGATCTCCCGATCCCAATATCCTGATTCCTTTTCGATAATCCAGTCTCTCAGCTTTTTGAAATCCTCCTTTGAAAGAGAATTGATCTCTTTTTGTATTTCTTCAATTTTAATCATTTGTCCTTTTTATTTACCAATTACCCATACACAAATCCGGATGAACAGGTTAGTAATTAAGTTATTTTAAATTCCAAGCTGATGTTTAATAAGCCTGACAAGTGATTCTTTAATTTCAGCATGCCTTGGAATTGGTGCTTGTTTGCCATTCCTGGAATTTTTATAGATGTCATGCCTGCTACCATGTCTTTTTAGATAGCAACCTTCGCCGATCAACTGTTTGATAAGTAAATTTCTTTTCACAGTTCAACTTCAAGCTTGACAAATTGCGATTCCTTTAATTCTGTTTCAAATTCAGTATCTTCAATCATAAGATGGTATGCTTCCAGGATATTTTCTTTCAGCTCTTCCAGGTTTTCACCCTGACTAAAAACTCCAGGCACTTCCATTAATTTTCCAACATACCAGTTATCGTCAATCCAAAATTGTAATGTGAGATTAGCTTTCATTTTTTTACATCATTAATAAGAATACAAATTTAATCTATTTTACATGGTTTTAGCATGAAACTTACCATTGAATTTTATAATTTTTTCCTGGCTTTTCTTTGAACTTCTTCCTAAAATTAAAGTTAACAATTGCCCGTCTGTTTAGTAAGTTGAAGTTTGGTATTTCTGAATGCAGAATAACGAACACCGAATGACGAAGGAAAAACTGAAAGTCAAAATAAGAAATAATCAAAGTAAAAAGGATTGAAGGTGTAGCTGCTCTTAGCTGGTGTATTTTCTTTTGTTAATAAGGGATTGGAATTATTTCTCCCTGTTTGTTCAACAATTTTATCCTGGGGTTAATATCATCATTTGTTATGTGATCACCAGGTCCAATGTGGTAAACCGCAAACATTTTACTGACATCTCCCAGTTTAATCCCTTTTTCATTCGCATCCATTAGCAGCCAAACCGGAACAAACGCCCAATCAATATCCTTTAAGGATGCAATGGTTTCTGCGTGTTCGGTATCTCCTGAAATAAAAATTTTCTTGTTGTGCCAGGTAATCAGGTATGAATAGTGCTTTATAGAAAACATGTGTTTCGTTTTAAAAGCTTCAATTGTGAAGTCATTTAATTCATTATTGAGTTTTAATAGTTGTTTTACATTCCAGGGGCTATAAATTTTACCGCCAAGCTTTTTAGCCAATTTTTTAACCAATCTTCCTGAAAAATGGTCTGAATGCTTATGTGTAAAAATAAAAATTGGATTATTCTTTACGCTATCCAACTCTGATAAATCATATTCCATATAATTGTGAGCACCTGATTTGTATGGAAAATCAATATAGATATTGGAAATTCCATCAGTCGTATAAAGTCCGCAGTTTCCAATGAACCTAATACTTATCGCAGTGGTTTGACTAAAAGTTGCATTTGCAACACTCATTAGTGTCAGAAGCACCAGTGTTTTTAAAAATCGTATCACAATTTTATGTTTTTAATATTGCTGTTAATGGCAGTTCGTCTAAAAACTCACCGAATTAATCAATAACAGGTCAAATTTAAACCTTTTAATGAACGGTAAAATATTTGCCAATTAATTCTGTTAAAAAATTTGCATGCTTTAAATCGGAAATTTCTAACTGGCACAAGCCTTACGCAATTT
>CAVXTE010000099.1:0-15291 GCA_963764475.1 uncultured Bacteroidales bacterium | reverse complement strand
CAATTCAGATTTTATAGCCTGAGACAACAAAACAGGTGAATTTCAGCATGCTGGTATTCATTGTTAATTCACAATTTACTGTTGAAAATTATCTTTTACCTTCCATTGCCAAACAATATTTCCCTATACTTTTACATTTCAATCATAGGGGTTTCGGTTTCCGCTATGAGGACAAGCTGAAATTTTTAAACCGGGAAGAAAAAGTATAAAAGTAGCGACAGGCAGTTCCCCCTTCAACAGGGAGGTGGTTAAAGTCCACCCGCTACTTTTTCTTTCCCGACTTCCCGCAAGCGAAAATTTTCTTAAGGATTTTAATCTTTAATGACTTTTGACAGTATCATTTTTCTCCTGGAATAGAACTTCAAAAAATATATGCCAGGCTTAAAATTACCAAGATATACTTTGAAGCTATTCTTCTGAGAAATTGTAAAATCAATAGGTATTACTTTTCCAAGGGGAGTGATGATTTCAGCTCTATCCGGCCTGAAGGAAAGATCATCGAACCGTAATTCTATCCAATCATGTGCAGGGTTCGGTAAGTATTTGAACCTTGCAGGATGCTGATTCATTATTACACCCTGCGCCTTTTTAATCTCAAATGGATAACCGTATGTTTTGCTTTTATATGTAAACTGATAGTTCCAGGTCCCTGTTTCAACACCTTCAGGGATAAAGTAAAAATAAAGCCATGAAGACGGATAAAAGTCCCAGGGAGAAAACCATGACCAGGTGGTAAACAATGAATTGTCAGGCTTTAAAAGAGAAATAACTACTGTGTCGTTCAGTGAAATATTCGTGATATAACTCATTAGATAAACTGTATCGCCAAGATTGAAAACATTTTGTTCGTTTGTAATCTCTTCATCAGGACAATTACCAAAAAATGGCAGGTGAGCATTGGTGCAAATTTTATTTACTCCGGGCTCTTTATAAGCTATCTGGTTAAGCCACCAGGATTCACTAATGCTGGTATTGCAGGGTCCGATGAACGGATCAATAGGATTTCCGTAGGGATCATGAACTTCAAAATGCAAATGCGGTGCGATTGAGCTTCCTGAACTGCCGACTATTCCAAGATATTCACCTTGTTCAATGGCCTCCCCCACATTTTTCTGCGTTACTGAATTTTTTTTCATATGAATGTACCAGCTTGTTGAACCATCTTCATGTAAGACCGCTACTCCATTCCATGGTTCCGAATTTTCCTCGCAATTTTGATCAAAATTTCCATCCTGCTTGTAATAAAGCATTCCAGGTGCTGCAGCTACAACTTCAACTTCATCATTGTACATTTTATGCCAGGGAAACGGCCACAGGGAAAAATCCGTCCCTGAGTGATTATAGCCTTGATGATCGTAAGTAAGATCGCCACACATATAATCCTTCAAATAATCCGGATTCAATGAGTCATGATCGACATATGCCGTTATAGTATAAAAATTTTCTTCGGTTAATCCATCTTTCAACTTTATGGGCAGGATGAATTTGGGATGCGTTTTCTTTGACTTGAAAATATAATTACTACTTAAACAATCCGAATCCGATTGATCCTTTGAATTTAAGTTAATGGATTCAGGCTTAAAAGTATAACAGGAATCAATGGAACCCTTATTTATCTTGCCCGATGTAGAAATCAAAGTATTTCCAAATATGATTATTTTATCCTGATCCTGCGCATTTGCATCAAATAGGCCACACAGAATCAATATAAAAATGAATAAAATGAAATATTTCATAATACTCTGGTTTGTTTTCTCATACTCTGATTTATCATAGAGGTTCTTTAAAAACAGAAAACGAGAGGAAAAATTATTAAAATAAACACATTAATAGAAGTTGAGAAACAAATGCCTGTTTCAAATGAATTAAAATGAAATGGCGAATGAGAATGATGATGAAGTCGTTCATTCATATATTGGCTAATAATTCCGACTCAGAAAGCTCCGGCAATTTTCTTAACAAAAAAGCCCCGGCATTAATGTCGGGGCTTGTTGTAGCGGGGGCAGGATTCGAACCTACGACCTTTGGGTTATGAGCCCAACGAGCTACCACTGCTCCACCCCGCAATATATTTTAGTGTATCTTTGTACGTCTTTTTGCGGGTGCAAAGATATAATTAGTTTCAGAGTAATTCAAATTAAATAATTTTAATTTCCCCCCATGGGTCACAAAGCAGGGTTTGTAAATATTATTGGCAATCCGAATGTTGGAAAATCAACGTTGATGAATGCTTTGGTAGGTGAAAAACTTTCCATTATTACTCCGAAAGCACAAACCACGCGTCACCGTATTTTCGGGATCCTGAACGGAGAGGATTTTCAGATTGTGTTCTCTGACCTGCCTGGAATTCTTACTCCGAATTACAAACTGCAAGAAAAAATGATGCACTTCATTGAAACAGCATTAAAAGACGCGGATATTTTTCTTTACATGGTTGAAACCGGCGAAGCCAAATACAATGAAGCGATCGTAAATGAAATAAATAAATCGGGAATTCCAGTTCTTGTCATCATAAATAAAATTGATTTGTCGGATCAGAAAACCGTTGAAAATCAGTTGACATACTGGTCAAAAATTTTTAATAAGTCAGAAGTAATCCCGGTTTCTGCCCTGCTGAAGTTTAACACGGAGAAAGTGTTACAAAGCATAGTCGGGTTATTGCCTGAAAGTCCGCCCTATTTTCTCAAAGATGAATTAACGGATAAATCCATGCGTTTCTTTGTTTCGGAAATTATCCGCGAAAAAATCCTCCTATTTTATAAAGAAGAAATTCCTTATTCTGTTGAAGTGACGGTCGAATCGTACAAAGTGGAGAAGAAACTTATCAGGATCACCGCTATAATCTACGTTACAAGGGAATCGCAGAAAATGATAATAATCGGGCACCAGGGAAAAGCAATAAAGAAAGTGGGAATGGAAGCACGTAAAGATATCGAGGCTTTTGTCGGCAGACAGGTTTTTCTTGAACTTACTGTAAAAATAAGTAAAGACTGGAGAGACAGCGATCGGCAACTGAAAAAGTTTGGTTACAAAATTTAATAGTTATGTCAAATATACTGGCCATTGTTGGCAGGCCGAATGTAGGAAAATCAACTTTTTTTAACAGGCTGACCGGAAGCAGGCAGGCAATTGTTGAAGAAACCAGCGGGGTTACGCGCGACCGCCATTACGGGAAATCGAACTGGAATGGCATTGAATTCTCAGTAATCGATACTGGTGGCTATGTATCCGGATCGGATGACATCTTTGAGGAAGAGATCCGGAAGCAGGTTAGCCTTGCAATCGATGAAGCGGATGCAATCTGTTTTATCGTTGATGTAAAATCGGGACTTACAGGATTGGATGAGGAAATGGCCGAAATTTTAAGAAAGACGGAAAAACCTGTATTTGTAATAGCCAATAAAGTGGATAATTCGGCCAGGCTGAATGATGCACTGGAATTTTTTCAGCTTGGACTTGGTAATGTTTACAGCATTTCTGCGATCAACGGAAGCGGTACGGGTGATCTGCTGGATGAAGTTGTGGCTGTATTTGATAAAGAAACCCAGGATGAATTTCCGGATTTACCGAAACTTGCTGTTGTTGGTCGTCCGAATGTTGGTAAATCATCGCTTATCAATGCCTTTCTGGGTGACGACCGCAACATTGTGACACCAATTGCCGGAACAACAAGGGATTCTATTTATACCCGGTTCAATAGTTTCGGGTTTGATTTTCTTTTGGTGGATACGGCAGGTGTACGTAAAAAAACGAAAGTTACTGATAATATAGAATTTTATTCTGTCATGCGATCTATTAAAGCCATCGAAAACAGTGATGTATGTTTTCTGATGATAGATGCAATGGAGGGATTTGAAGCCCAGGATCTGAATATTTTTCATCTCATAGAAAAAAACAGGAAAGGGGTCGTAATTGTGGTAAATAAATGGGATCTGGTTGAAAAAGAAACCCAAACACACCTGGAATTTGAAAAGTTTATTCGAAACAGAATAGCCCCCTTTTCTGATGTCCCAATTGTATTTACCTCTGTTCCAAATAAACAACGGATATTTAAAGCCCTTGAATTTGGAAACG
Source organism: uncultured Bacteroidales bacterium (assembly GCA_963764475.1). Lineage (GTDB taxonomy): Bacteria > Bacteroidota > Bacteroidia > Bacteroidales > JAADJA01 > JAADJA01. The sequence goes on along the minus strand of CAVXTE010000099.1, from coordinate 11,217 downwards.
AAGTTTATAAAAACAGGAAAAATACGGTGACCACATCCAAACTTAACGAAATACTTTTACCCATAATTGAGAAAACACCACCGCCTGCTATCAAGGGAAAATATATCAAAATCAAATACATCACACAACTGAAAACACCATTTCCTGCTTTCGTATTTTTCTGCAATTTACCGCAGTACGTAAGGGATCCGTATAAACGGTTTATAGAAAATCAACTACGGCAATACTTTAATTTTACCGGTGCTCCAATACAAATTTATTTCAGGAGAAAATAAGATGACAGACGGAGTTCGGGTTGATAAATGGCTATGGGCAGTAAGGATCTATAAGACACGTAACCAGGCCGGTGAAGCGTGCAGGTCGGGCAAAATAAAAATAAACGATATTCCGGTTAAACCTTCGCGGGAAATTAAAATTGGCGATATACTTAGAATCAACCTCGGCGTTCTGACAAAAACCGTAAAGATTACCGGATTGCTGCAAAACCGGGTTGCAGCAAAATTTGTCAGCGATTTTCTCGTTGATATGACACCCGCTGAAGAATATGCAAAAATTGAATTACTGAAAGAACGAAAATTTGAGTTCCGGTTAAAAGGCCTCGGCAGACCGACCAAAAAGGAAAGGCGCATAATTGACCGGTTAAAAAAGCATTAGGAGAGGTTTTGTGAATTCAGAGAAAAACTTTTTGTAATTTTGCAGCTTTACATTGTGTTTCAATATGTTTTAAAAAAATATTAACCTTTTAAATAAAATTACCATGAAAAAATTTGTTTTTGTAATCTTAGTCCTTCCGTTTCTGATCAGTTGCAACCAGCAAAAGGTAAAGGAACTCGAATCAAGAAACGACAGCCTTATTCAACAAACCAACCTGAAGGACCAATCGATCAATGAATTTTTGCAATCGTTCAATGATATTCAAAGTAACCTTGATTCGATAAAGGCCAAGGAAATGATCATCTCTGAAAAAACTGAAGGCAAACCCGAATTGAAGCAATCGGCAAAAAATCAGATTAATGATGATATTAATTCCATCTACCTTCTGTTGAAAGACAACCAGGATAAATTATCCGAATTGAGAAAAAAACTTGGTAAGGCAAATTATCATATCCAAGAGCTTCAAAAGATGGTGGATCATCTGACACAGCAATTACAAGATAAGGATACAGAGATAGAATCAATGCGCAAGGAACTGGAACAGATGAACATTAAAGTGACGAATCTGACTCAAAATGTGAATGAACTGACGGAACAAAACAACGAAAAAGAAACGCTGATAAAAGATCAGACTGAAGTAATCAATGACAAGAACCTTGCACTGAATACGGCTTACTATGCAGTGGGATCAAAGAAAACTTTAAAGGACAACAATATTATTACTTCGGAAGGCGGATTTATTGGTATTGGAACAAACAAAAAGCTGAAACCCGATTTCAATCAGGATTACTTTACAAAAATAGATATTCGTGAAACCAGCCAGATTCCGATACCCGGTAAAAAAGCACAGGTTGTGACCAATCATCCGACTGATTCTTATAAAATTTCAGGTGAAGGCGACAGCAGGGTACTTGAAATTTTGAATAAAAGCGAATTCTGGAAATCCTCGAAATACCTGGTTGTCATTATTGACTAACGACATACAAGGAGTGTTCAAAAACAAAAAGAGGCGGCTGATTAAAGAATCAGCCGCCTCTTTTTTAACAACTAATTCATTAACTAATATTCATCCTCATGGAAAAAGAAATCTTCCTTGGTAGGATATTCAGGCCAGATATCTTCGATACTGTCGTAAACCTCGCCTTCATCTTCTATTTCTTTTAAGTTCTCAATAACTTCCATAGGGGCGCCCGACCTGATGGCAAAATCGATCAACTCATCTTTTGTAGCCGGCCAGGGTGCATCTTCAAGTTTTGAGGCTAATTCAAGTGTCCAGTACATCTCCTGATATTTAGGTTTAAATTTTTTGCAAAAATAATTTTTTTTAGCACAAATAAAAATATTAAAAAATATTTTAAATTTTCTACGAATCCCGCTATTTTAAAGGCTTCCAGAGTACTTCATCAACACCCAGATCATTAGCCAACTTCCTGGCCAACACAAAAAGGTAATCCGAAAGCCGATTAAGAAACATAATAATAACATCCTCAACTTTGTATTTTTCGGTAAGTTTTATTGTCAATCTTTCAGCTCTCCTGCAAATAGTTCGGGCTATGTGGCAAAATGAGACGACAGTATGACCTCCCGGTAATATAAAAGATCGCAGTTCAGGTAGAGCTTCATTCATTTGATCGATTTCATTTTCCAGTTCTGTAATAGCCTCCGGATTGATATCAGGCAACCCTGCAGAAGATTCGCTTTTATCAGCAGCAAGCCATGATTCGGCAACAAAAATGTTGTTTTGAATTCGTAAAAGAATATGTTTGTAATGGTCATTGATATCCTGATCCCGGATCAGCCCGATAAAAGAATTCAGTTCATCGAGTGTACCGTATGCTTCAATCCTGTCGTGATATTTCGGAACCCTTGTTCCGCCCAACAGAGAAGTTTGACCTTTATCGCCTCCTTTTGTATAAATTTTAGAAGAATTGCCCATAGAATTTTAATAACGAGAAAATCACGAAATGGTTTTGATTGTCCGCTCAAATTATTCTTTTTATTCTTTTGGGGTTAACTGATAATGTTTCATCGTGCGTATATTCTGGTTCTTGTCATCCGATGCCACTTTCCCGTCAATCAGCCGGATAATCCGGTGTGCATGCAGTGCAATATCCTCTTCATGTGTTACCACGATGATTGTATTTCCTGCTTTATGAATTTCCTCAATCAGACCCATGATTTCGATGGAGGTTTTGGAATCCAGATTGCCGGTAGGTTCATCCGCCAGAATGATGGAGGGGTGATTGACCAATGCCCTTGCAACAGCAACCCGCTGCCGCTGGCCACCGGATAATTCATTCGGTTTGTGCAGTACACGATCGGTTAATTGTACCTGAGCCATTACTTCCTGAGCCATTTGAATCCGTTTTGTTTTATTAAAGCCTGCATAAATCAAAGGAAGCATAACATTCTCCAGGGCCGTGGACCGTGGAAGTAAATTAAATGTCTGGAAAACAAATCCGATTTCCTTATTCCTGATTTCGGCAAGGTCGTTATCATCAAGCTTACTTACATCCTGACCGTTCAGCCAATATTCTCCGTTTGTTGGTGTGTCCAGACATCCCAACAAGTTCATCAATGTGGATTTTCCTGAACCGGAAGGTCCCATTAATGCAACAAATTCATTTTTGTTAATCGAAAGCGAAATCCCTCTCAACGCACGAACGATTTCGGTCCCCACTTTAAAGTGCCTTTTAATATCTACCAACCGTATGACTTCTTTTTGCATGTAATTATTTTTGGTTCAAACAAAGATAACCTATTCTCAATACTTAATGATAAAATGTTCTTCACTCAATTCTTTTTTGAAAAATACCATCCCCATAAAAAAAATATCCACACTCAGAGTTACAGATGGATGTTGTTTGATCATCATCCAGGCTGCTTCCATTTCTTCCGACCAGTGAATGTCATCAAACACGATCACAGTATTGTTATCGGCTTTCCCAAGGCAATGTTCAAAATAACTGATGGTCGGCTCCCTCCTGTGGTTGCCATCGATGAAAACAAAATCGACTTTTTCTTGATTTGCTAACAGTTCCGGTAAAACTTCGTCAAATTTACCGTTGATCAACTCAATATTCGTCAAAGAAAGCTCATCAATATTTTTTCTTGCTTCCAGGAAAATATTCCTGCAACCCTCAATTGTAAACACTTTCGCTTCCGGGTTCCCCAATGCCATATAAACAGAACTTAACCCTAACGATGTCCCGAGTTCAACTATTGTTGCAGGTTTGAAATAATTCACCAGCCGAAATAACAATCTTCCATACTTTTTAGGTTCGGAAGCACTTTTTGCAATTTGGCTGATTGATCTGAATTTGCTATTCGTTAATGATGATCCTGCACCGTAATCCTCAATCTCAATGATCGTTTTGTTTTTCATCAGTTTCTTCCTGAGGTTTTCTGGTTTTACATAATCCGGAAAAAACCGTTTATTATTAAAAACTTTTGTAACCAGGTCAAACAGAAATGGAGGATGGACATCAAATTTGGTTTTTGAAGAAAACCGGTATGCTAAATATTTTCTTATGACATCCAGTTGCTGCATGAAAACAAAAATAGCCATATTTCATTAGTTTGGACTTTATTATGATTTAGATCAAAAACAGAGAAATTAACTTTAAGAGGGATAAATTAAAAAGTTCGTACTTTTGATAGGATGGATTCATTGAAATTATTTTTCCCAATTAATTGAAGATCACCTGGACAATGAAATATTTTCTGTATAAATTATTAAGATTTGTGTTAAAACCGCGTATTATTTGGGGTTATCGCGCTGCAAATGGTAAATTTCTAAAAAATACGCGGATTGGAAGCACCACATTTATTGACAATAAGAAAAAGAACCTGATCATTGGAGACAATGTTTTTATCGGACATCATAATTACATTGAAGCAAATAATGGTGTGACCATAGGAGAAGGTTGCCAGATCACGAATTTTATTACCATTACGTCACATTCAAGCCATGTCTCTATCCGGCTTTACGGCAAACATTTTACGTCATTTGCTGAACACAAAGGATATCTGAAGGGCAGCATTGTCATCGGAGAATATACGTTTATTGGGCCACATAGCGTGATAATGCCCGGAACGAATATCGGAAAGGGATCTGTGGTATCAGCTTACAGCTATGTGAAAGGGAGTTTCCCGCCTTTTTCAGTCATTAAAGGAAATCCTGCGGTCGTGGTTGGGGATACACGGAAAATGGATACTGAATTACTGGAAAAGTATGATGATTTACGGAAGTATTATGAAGAATGGGCGAGGTAATTCGAATATTCAATTTTTTCATCCGCATTTAAACCAGCGCTATCATTAGTACTGGACTCTTATTATGTTACAATCACCCTCAATCCATTTAAAAAGTTCGTACTTTTATCGTCCTTGAATAGTAACAATATCGTGCTGAAAGTTCTCAATAAATCAGAATTTACCAGGAATGTTTTTATACTTGCAACCGGTAGTTCCATTGCCCAGATAATTCCTTTCGCGGCTGAGCCCATTCTTTCACGAATTTTTACTCCGGCAGAATTCGGTACATTTGAAATTTACGCAGCCATCGTTATTATTCTCGGTTCTGTTGCTACAGCCAGATACGAGATGGCAATCATACTACCAAAACTTGAAAACAAAGCCGTTAATGTATTGGGATTATCCCTTTTTATTGTCACTTCATTTTCGATATTTTTATTTGTTATTTTATTGCTCGCACGATCACAAATCGTTGCACTTTTAAATTATCACGAATTAGGGAATTATCTTCTTTATATACCGATCGGAATTTTTCTGGTTGGTGTCAACCGGGGTTTTCTGTACTGGTCTCTCCGAAGCAAATACATGAAAAACATGAGTGTTTCGAGGATATCAGAAAGCTCAGGCAAGGCAGGAAGTTCAATCCTGTTTGGTGTTTTGAAAACATCCACTGTCGGACTGATTTGGGGACAAATTGTCGGGCAGGTTATGTCAACTGCGACGTTGATTTTCAGGTTTTGGAAGTCCGACAGGAATAAATTTATTTTTTTATCAGGTAAAAATTTTTTCAGCCAGGCTAAAGTTTATTCGGAATTTCCCAAAGTAAACATTCCCATTGCACTTTCCGAAATGCTTCAGATAAGTGGTATTATTTTTATTATTTCTTTCTTTTTTGATAACACAATTGTGGGAGAATTTTCAAAATCGCTGAGGATTCTTCTGATTCCGTTGAATCTGTTGGGAACATCCATCTCACAGGTTTTTTATCAAAAAGCTACCAAAGATTACTCAAAAGGCATCGATATTTCCGGAAACCTGCGAAAACTGGTTCTTACCCTGACACTTTGGACGATACCCGGACTTCTGCTTTTCATGATTATCAGTCCCCGGTTGTTTGGTATTTTCCTGGGTTCAAACTGGGTTGTTGCCGGCGAATATGCCCGGATTCTCTGTGTCTGGATCTTCATAAAATTTGTGATCAGTCCGGTTGCCAACATCCCGTTGATCATCAATAAACAAAAACAATATTTTTTAATCAACCTTGCGGGCAATATTATCATGATACTTAGTGTGGTAATTCCTGGTATTTTTAAAGTGAATATTTATATTACACTTTTAATTGTAAGCATAACTCAGACAATTTTTCAGATTTTTATGTATTTTAAAATAATGTCGATCTATCGATTATACTATAATAATTTTGTTACGAAAAAATGATTTGATTCGAATTCAATCGGAAAATGACAGCAGACGAAGTTAAAATGACCAAATGAAAAAATATCTCATCATCGGAAATGCGGAAAGCGTTCATTTGGTCAAGTGGGTTAAAGAACTCGTAAAACACTTTAATGTATTTGTATTGTCATCCAAAGGGTTGGACGAAGAAATAAAAATCCTTTTACCTGAAAAAAATATCACAACACTGAATCTGAAATTATCAGAATCAGGGGGCAATTATAAACTGATTTTTAAATATTTCAGGATCAAAAAAATAATCCGAAAAATCGATCCCGATTTTGTAAATGCACATTATGTTACAAGTCATGGTTTCGTCGCAAGCCTGATAAAAAAATCAGGAAAGTTCAGGTTTAAACTAATTCAATCAGCATGGGGAACCGATATTCTGGTTACACCATTCACTCACAAGTTGTATTATCAGATAACTAAATTCAGCCTAAACAATGCTGACCTGATCACATCTGATTCGGAGCACATGTCAACTATTATCCGGAAAATGTCCTTTACTCCAACGATGACTTTTACTTTTGGATTGGATAAAATTCCTGAGATAGACTTAGCAAAAAAGGATGAAAATCTATTTTATTCAAACCGGATGCTTTCAGAAAATTATAATATCGATGAGGTGATTACTTTCTTTCACCGAATTTATAGTTCCAATCCGAATGCACGGTTAATCATTTCTCATCAGGGAAAACAAAAACAAGAGTTGGAGAACAAATCTATTCATCTTGGATTAAAACAGGTGGTCGAATTCATAGGATTTGTCACCGTTTCGGAACAACATACGTTCTATGAACGAGCACAATTCTATATTTCGATCCCGTCCTCCGATTCAACCTCTGTTTCTTTAATTGAAGCAATGGCCTTTGGATGCGTCCCGGTTGTATCAAACATTCCGGCAAATCTGGAATGGATCACGGGAAACATAAACGGGTTGATCTATGAAAAAAATAAAACGGGATTTTCCGATATTCTGAAGATTCTTAATAACAAAGAACAAGTTATAAAACAGAACCGCGATTTGGTGAAGACTAAAGCATTCTTTCCTGATTCGATGAAAAAATATATTTCAAAAATTTCAAATCTGTAAGTTATCTTGAACCATCAACAGTCCAATAAAAAGAAAAAAATTTCGATTATCATTCCATGCCGGAATGAAGAAAAATTTATTGGCGACGTCCTTGAGAATGTAATCGCCCAGGATTATCCTGCGGAACTTTTGGAAGTATTTGTTGTTGATGGGATCAGTACAGACAATACCGGACAAATCATCAGGGATTTTGCTGAAAAATATTCGCATATTAAATACCTTGAGAATCCGCAAAAAGTGGTTCCTTTTGGATTGAACAGGGCGATTCGGGAAAGCAACGGTGAGGTTATCATCCGCATGGATGCACATTCTATCTATCCTGTAGATTATGTTTCAAAACTCACCGAAGGATTAACAAAGTATAATTGTGATAATACAGGAGGCATATGGATAACAGAACCTGCGGACAATACACCAAAGGCTAAGGCCATTGCTGCAGCGATCTCGCATCCTTTTGGAATCGGGAATGCCTATTACCGGCTCGAGGTGAAACAACCACGTCAGGTTGATACGGTACCCTTTGGTTGTTACCATAAAGAAGTTTTTGACAAGATCGGATTATTCGATGAAGAGCTTGTTCGCAACCAGGATGATGAATTCAATGCAAGACTGATAAAGAACGGAGGAAAGATTTACCTCCTGCCGGAAGTCAAAATCCGGTATTTTGCCAGGGAACGGATTTCAAAAACAGCTGCCATGTTCTATCAGTATGGGTTATACAAACCACTGGTGAACCGCAAAATCGGACGACCAGCTACCTGGCGTCAGTTTGCTCCCCTTTTCATGGTTCTGTTTCTCTTTTTTTTCGGTATCAGTTCATTACTTTCTCTAACAGGTTTTGTCATTTTTTTAATTGGTGCCGGCATATACATACTGTCGGATTTGTTGGTTTCATTTTCGATAGTGCAGAAAAAATCCAGCGGAATACAGGTACTAATTTATTTGCTGGTTTTGTTTCCGGTAATACATATCAGTTATGGCTGGGGTTATCTGAAAGGTATTTTTCGGTTTATTATTTTCAGAAGACAGTTGCATCCTTCACACGTTAATATAAACCGATGAAAAATTTGAATAAATTTTAATCGACATGAAGTGGAACAAGAAGGATATCCATGAATCTATATACTATTATGCATTTGCAGCTTTGGCGCTTGTAATTCCTTTGCATGATAAACTTGTACCCGTCTGCATTTTAATCATTAGCCTTAACTGGATTGCGGAGTGGAATTTCAGGAAAAAAATGAACCGGATTAAAAATTCCAGGAATTCGAAATGGTTGCTTGGTTTTACACTCATCTATTTTTTATATCTTATCGGTACCTTATATTCAAGCCAGTTATATGGACAATCTGGAGCATTATTTGATATTGAAGTCAAGCTATCGCTTCTGCTTTTTCCCCTTTTCTTTTCAACCATTGATTTCGGTAGTTTCAAAAAAGGATTTTACAGTCGCATCCGGTATAATTTTATCCTTGGATGCATTATCAGTGCCCTGATTGTGCTGAACAATGCCGTCTTTCAATATTTTACAACACATGATCACACCGTATTTTATTATACCAGCCTTTCAATGTGGCATCACCCCAGCTATCTGGCTCTTTATTTTAATCTGGGTATTGCTTTTTTGATAACCTGGCTTATCCCTAACTGGAAAAAAAATGCCCAGAAACGGTTTATCGCTTTGGTTTCGATACTTTTTTTTCAGGTATTCATCGCTTTGTTGAGTTCAAAAGCAGGTATCCTGAGTTTGTTTTTGACCTACTTTCTGGTAATTGTCTTTTATCTGCTTCACGATTGGAAGAGATCAGGATTACAGGTAATTCTTGCGCTTTCATTAAGTATCAGCTTCATTCTAACGCTTGTTATGTTTCCATATTCGTTTAAACGATTTGATGCCGCTGCCAAAGCTGTAACTGAAAATAATGAGATCCATTCGCCGAAGATCGAAGGGAGTGTTGCCCGGATGGTCGTTTGGCAATGTTCCATCGATATTATTAAAGAACATCCGTTGTTTGGTGTGGGAACAGGAGATGTGAAACTGGAGCTGATGAAAAAATACAGAGAAAAAGATATCGAACGGGCAATTCAGGAACACTTGAATGCTCACAATCAGTTTCTGCAAACCCTGATCGCTTTGGGTATTGTTGGGTTTATTGTTTTGGCCGCAATGCTGATCTTGCCTTTTATTCTGGCTTTCAGGAGAAAAAATTTACTTTATTCAATTTTTATCGCTGTATTTGTTTTGAACCTGTTGGTCGAATCGATGCTTGAACGACAGGGGGGAGTGGTTTTCTATGCATTTTTTAATGCATTTCTGTTTTATTATACTACACTGAATGAATCTACAAAATTGAAGAAAGCAGATTAACCCGTTTTCTAAACCCTGAGTTCTCTCAGGTATAACTGAATTGAGTTCTCGAGACCGAAATAGATAGCATCAGAAATCAGGGCATGACCAATAGAAACCTCCAACAATCCTGGAATATTTTGAGCAAAGTAGTTCAGGTTATTTCGGTCAAGATCATGGCCGGCATTTAATCCTAAACCGGAATCTATCGCAACATGAGCCGCTTCAATAAAAGGCTTTATAGCTTTCTCTTTGTCAAAAGGAAAATTTTTAGCATAGCTTTCCGTATATAATTCGACCCTGTCGGTACCGGTTTTCGCAGCATTTTTGATCATGATGGATTGTGTTTCAATAAAAATGGAAGTCCTTATTCCTTTTGTTTTTAATCTGGAAATGATTTCCGTCAGAAAATCTTCATTTTTTATTGTATCCCAACCGGCATTTGAAGTCAGAACACCAGGAGGATCAGGGACCAGTGTAACCTGGTCGGGTAAAATTTCCAATACCAATTGCATAAACTCTTCAGAGGGATAGCCTTCTATATTAAACTCTGTTTTGATTACCGGTCTGATGTCTCTGACATCCTGGTAACGTATATGCCGTTCATCGGGACGGGGATGTACCGTTATCCCTTCAGCCCCAAAACGTTCACAATCAATGGCAGCCTTTAACACATCAGGAGTATTTCCACCCCTTGCATTTCGGATGGTCGCGATCTTGTTTATGTTTACACTTAACCTTGTCATAACACGTTTTTAGAGTAGGACAAAGGTATCACTTTTTATACATACAGGCATCAATGGGTTTTGTCTGTTTGTTTCATTTTGTGATAATTATGAACATTAGTCTGTTGAATAATTTATCCTGAAGTAAAAAACTCAGGAGCCATATATATTTACATTTGTTTCATAATAATGCTAAACTCCGAAACATGTTCAGAAGCATACGGTTTATTTTAATTACTGCATTGCTGATTCTGATTTACCTGATCATTTACAAAGGCCTGATCGCCCAATCATCTGTATCCTATCAATGGTACATTAATGCAAATACAGGAATATCACAATTGTACGGAGATATCCAAAATGAAAACAATCCCATCAGTAAGCTGAATGATGAGGCAGGACTTGGATTTGGTGCACGTCTGGGGAAGTACATCAGTCCTGTATTTGCTGCCCATTTCCAGTTTTACAAAGGAAATTTACAGGGATTCAAGGATAAAGACGATCTTAAGTTTGAATCCGATTTATTGGAGTACCAGCTTGGTGCTACTGTTAACATTCTCAATCTGTTTTTCGCAAATAAAGAAAGACGACTCAACCTATACGGCACCGCAGGATTCAGCACCCTGTTTTTTCGTAGCGAAGCCCGGCGCCAATCCTCCGGTAACCTTGTAAATGATTATGGT
>CAVXTE010000098.1:0-42394 GCA_963764475.1 uncultured Bacteroidales bacterium | reverse complement strand
CAGGAATGGTGCTTTTTATGCCTCAATGAGTGGCAGCGGTTCTGCTGTTTTCGGGATATTTGCTTCCGATCCGATCCTGCCCCCTTCCTTTGACAAATATTTTATCTGGAGAAGCCGGAAATAGCAAGCCGTCCATTGAACTGTTATTTTGGCGCGTATTTGAGCAGGAATAAGCCAATGACGCCAAAAATAATATTTGGAATCCAGACGGCAACGACCGGAGCCAGGTTGCCACGCGTAGCGAAAACAGTCGTTATCTGCATAAATAGAATAAAGGCAAACGTAATCGTGATCCCGAACCCAAGGTGCATCCCAATGCCACCCCTCATCTTGCGGCTCGAAATAGCGACGCCGATGATTGTCAGAACTATGGTGGCAAAGGGAAAAGCAATTCGCTTCTGCTTTTCGACCTCAAACTCCCTGACATTCTTTGAACCTTTCAGTTTTTCCTTTTCAATAAATGTACGCAGTTCCGAATAATTCATCGTTTTGATTTCATCCAGTTGAACCGTAAAATCCTTGGGTTTCATGTTTAAAACGGTGTCGATCTCTTTGCCTTTGACAAGGGTTTCGTTCATCCCGTCAATCTTTCGGGCATAATAATCGCGAATATCCCATCGGCCCTGTAAACTGTCCCAGATGATCCGCTCTGCATTGAGCTTGTACACTAGTTTATCACCTTTAAAATTTTCGAGCGAAAATTTATAACCGGTATTTGCATCTGCGTTATAACTTTCGATATAGACAAATGTGCCGGGCAGTATCTGCATGTGAATATCCCGATCGCGGTTTATGTATGGATTTTTGATATACACCTTTTCAAAAGCTATCATCCGCTTATTGGTGCGTGGGATTAAAAAGTTGGCCAGGTAAAACGACATCGCTCCTAAAAATACCGAAGAGATGAGATAGGGCCGAAGGAATCGCCAGAAGCTGATACCACTGCTCAAAATGGCAACAATCTCACTGTCGGAGGCCATTTTAGACGTGAAGAAAATAACAGCGATGAACGTGAAAAGGTAGCTGAACAAATTCACGAAATAAGGAATGAAGTTCAGGTAGTACGAAAACAGAATTTTATTGAGCGGCGCATTTTTATCAATAAAATCATCAATCTTTTCCGAAATGTCGAATATCACTACGATGACAATAAGCAGCGAAATGGCAAAAAAGAAAGTACCTAAAAACTTTTTGATGATATAGATGTCGATCTTTTTCAATACCTGTTTTTGTTTTGCAAAAATATCCAATCTAAATTAACGAACTCATAGCCTGTTTGCGAGTTGTTTTACCATTTGCGACTTCCATGGGGCGAAGGCACCCTCTTTTATTTTTTCCCTGGCTTCACTTACGAGCCACATATAAAATGCAAGGTTATGTAAACTCGCAATCATCGGGCCAAGCATTTCCTGTGCTCTGAACAAATGTTTTAAAAACGCTTTCGAATAGTGCAAATCTGCAAAACAATGACCATCCTGATCAACCGGAGAAAAATCAGATTTCCATTTTTCATTTTTTATGTTGATGATACCCTCTTTTGTATAGAGCAAACCGTGCCTTGCATTCCGGGTTGGCATTACGCAGTCGAACATATCGATCCCCAAAGCAATGCTTTCGAGAATATTGACCGGTGTCCCGACTCCCATCAGATAGCGGGGTTTATTCTTTGGCAGAACCGAACAAACCAATTGGGTCATTTCGTACATAACATCCGCGGGCTCACCGACCGACAAACCACCGATAGCATTTCCTTCAGCATGATATGACGCAATGGTTTCCGATGAGTTCAGCCTTAAATCTTTGTAAACACTTCCCTGAACAATGGGGAATAAGGCTTGCGAATAACCATACAACGGTTCCGACTGATCAAAATGGTCCATACACCGCTTTAGCCAGTCGTGTGTCAGCTTCATTGAATTTTTTGCATAGTTATATTCGCATGGGAACGGTGTACACTCGTCGAAGGCCATCATGATATCGGCACCGATAATCCGCTGAATATCGACGACGTTTTCAGGTGTGAATGTATGTTTTGAACCATCGATGTGGGAATTGAAAACGACACCATCGGTTGTCAGCTTCCGTGTATTTGAAAGTGAATAAACCTGGTATCCTCCGCTGTCGGTAAGAATGGGCCGATCCCAGCCGTTAAAACGATGCAGACCGCCGGCTGCGTTGATCACTTCTGTTCCGGGCCGCAAGTACAAATGATATGTATTTCCCAGAATGATCTGGGCTTTCACATCCTCCTTCAGTTCCTTCATGTGCACAGCTTTAACAGCACCGGCAGTACCCACAGGCATAAAAACAGGCGTATGAATAATACCGTGATCCGTCGTAATTTCCCCGGTCCTGGCAGAGGTTTTGGCATCCTCTGCTTTAATGTCAAACTTCATTTTACAAAATCCAATTTTGAGCTGTTAAAAAAATGTTTTTTTAAGGCGGATAAAGATAGTTTTAATTCACTTTAATTGAATATTTTTGCAGCCTATCAAAAGCAGGTGGAACAAATATTCGATTTTTCAAATACTTATCTCAACTGGGTTTTAGGAGTGTACGGGACAGCCTTCCTGATCCAGCTTTTTTATTTTTGGGGGCTTTTCGGAAGGTTTGCTTTTTACAGGGGGAAAACAAACACCGGTTCTTTGTTACCAGTTTCTGTAGTGATCAGTGCTAAAAATGAGTACACCAACCTGAAAAAAAATCTCCCGCTCATTCTCAACCAGGATTATCCCGATTTTGAAGTTGTTGTTGTAAATGATGTTTCGGATGATGAAACAATTTTTTTGCTGGAAGATTTGTCGCGTGAGTACAAGCACCTGAAAGTCGTGAGCATTACGCAGGACCTCAACTTTTTTAAGGGAAAAAAGTTTCCGCTTTCATTGGGTATAAAATCGGCCAAAAATGAGCAATTGCTGCTTACTGATGCCGATTGCACTCCTTCAGGGACGGGATGGATCCGTTCTATGTGCAACCATTTTGACGACAAAACCGAAGTGATCCTGGGTTATGGAAAATATAAAATGAACGATACGCTGTTAAACAAAATCATTCGTTATGAAACGCTGTTTACAGCCATCCAGTATTTTTCATTTGCACTCATCGGATTTCCATACATGGGCGTTGGCCGGAATCTTGCCTATAAAAAGTCACTCTTTATTAAAAACAAAGGTTTTATCTCGCATTATAAACTTAGCTCCGGTGATGATGATCTTTTTATAAATGAAGTTGCTAACAAAAAAAATACACATATCGAGGTTTCGTCTGAAAGTTTCACTATATCACCTGCCAAGAAAACTTTCACCGAGTGGTGGATTCAAAAACGAAGGCATTTATCAACAGGCAAATATTACAAACGCAAGCATAAATTATTATTGGGAGCTTATTCCTTTACTTTATTTATCTTATTTTTACTTTTTATTCTTTTAATCAGCTACAATTACGCTATATATATCGTTCTGGCTTTGTTTTTTATCAGACTGATAAGCCAGTTTGTGATTTTGAAAAAATCAATGAGTCGGTTAGAAGAAAAAAAATTATTGTTACTTTCGCCGTTAATTGAGGTATTTTTAATGGTGGTATACCCGGTCATAGTGATAGTAAATCTGGTAAGCAAGCAAAGTAAATGGAAATAACTACGCATTTAACCGAAAAAGCACTTCGAGATTATCAACTTGTTCATCGTGCTATTGATGAGGGCGACCAAAAGGCCTATGCGGAGCTGATGAAAAATTACCGGGATTCACTCTACTTTATGCTCCTCAAAATGACCAATAATCCGCATGATGCCGAAGATCTCACCATCGAAGCATTCGGAAAAGCATTTAAAAAACTCCATCAGTATACTCCCGATTATGCGTTCAGTACCTGGCTTTTTAAAATTGCTTCGAACAATTGCATCGACTTTATCCGCAAAAAAAAGAAATATACCTTTTCCATCGATCAGGCCCTCGATGAAGAAGCAGGTACAGAACTCGCCAGCCGGATTCCTTCTGAAATGCTCGATCCGGAGGAAGAGCTTGTAAAAAAGCAAAAGATCAAGCTAATGCGGGAAGTGGTGGAAAAATTAAAACCGCATTACCGTACACTGATCGAACTCCGCTATTTTAAAGAATTCTCATACGAGGAAATTGCCACTGAACTGAATCTCCCGCTGGGAACGGTGAAAGCACAGCTTTTCAGAGCCAGGGAATTTCTTTACCAGATATTGAAAAACTCGAAAGAGATCATCTGATTTAAACTTTTTACACAAGTAATTTTCACAAAATAAGTAGAATTGGACTTTAAGTTTATTCTACCCGTATCTGAATACTTTATGAAGATTTCTATTGTTTGACAACAAGCTTTCTTGTCAAAGTCGTGTTTACTGAATTAAGTTGAAGAAAGTAAATGCCTTCCTGCTGGGTAGTTAAATCAACAAAGCAGCAATTATCTTTTAATATTGGCTGATGGTTTTCAAAAATCTTCTGTCCAAAGATATCAAATACAGCTATTTCAATTTTATCTTTCCACGGTCCGTTAAATTTAATGGTGAATAATCCTGTACAAGGATTGGGCAATATTTCCATTTCAGGAATTGCGATATCATTACCTAACTTATTCAATGGATAAACCTTAATATAATCTGGTTTTGTTGTAGTGGACATTGATGAACCGTTTGAAACAGTCAAATCGACATCATAAAATCCTGCTTCATTGTATATAACAGATGGCTCTGCTTCAGTACTGGTCAATGGATCACCTCCTTCAAATTCCCAGGTATAGGAAACAGGAAATGGACAACCGCACGACAAATTTTGAAAATGAACGGTATCTCCTTCAAAGATAGTGTCCTGGTTAATCCTGAAATCAATATAAATTCCCTTTTCACTTTTTTTGTCTTTCCAAAGGTTAACTTTCAAATATTTGATTTGATTTTCGGCTGGAGGGTTTGGTCCTGGTAATGAAGGACCCGGTTCATTGTCGAGTTCATAAATTAACTGTAAATTATCATTTATGTAAGGGACAACATCAGGATAAACACATTCATCAAAAATATGGAGCAGGTCACTTGTTAAATCCATAAAATTTCCCCATGAACAGTCAAAGGAATCTCCACTTCTGAACCAGATGTGCCGGTAATTTTGAGTGCCATTGCTATATCCTTCGGTAATTGCACTAAATGTGAGAAACATCTGTCCATAATCACTTATTACAAGACTTGGCATAGTCAGCATTCCGGGAGTCGGGTACGATTTGAACGGAATTGTATCAATAGTGCCATTTCCGTTTAAATCCAGTGACCAGGCAACAAGATTGTCGCAAACACTGAGTGAATCAGGATTGAGGGCATTCATTGTATTTTTAAAAGCTGGCATATCCTCCTGCCAGTAAGCAATCCCAGCCACATTCGGGTTATACCAGATGGTATCCTGAGTTGTGGTGGAATAAACGCGGCTTAGTCCGAATGCTACATGTGCCATCCCATCATTATCCAGAGCAATCGTTATTCCGCCATCATTGCAATAAAAGGTATCGGAATTAAAAGTAAAGATTTCAAACATTGGATATGGATGCTGCCAGATGATCCTTTTCTGCCATGTTTCTCCATTATCCAAAGATTTCATTAATACCAGGTCTGTCAAATAATCACCTGCAACGAAAGCTATATTGTCATTTTTCGGTTCAGCCCAAGAATAGGAACCAATTGTAAATCCCAGGTACTGATCTGGCCCCAGGCCTTGAATTTGCTGGTTAATATCCCAGGTTTGCATCCCATCAGTGGATCGTGCATAGTATATAAATCCTCTTGCGGGTTGCGCATTGGTCGGTTCGAATTCAGGATCAGCCACCAAATACAATAGATGAACAATGGCATGATTGATTCCAGTGGTTATTAAAACTGGGTGTTTCAACCCTTCACCAGGGAAATAACTTTCATTCCAGTCACCCGTTCCTTTGTTTGGCCGCCAGTCAATGATCAAACCATTTTGTCCCTGTGAAATGCAGATTTCGCCATTTTCCCCAAATTGAGTATAGGATGGATTAATGGCCCAGCCGGTTGTAATGGATTGATAGGGCAATGCACCCCAGTTATTTCCATCATAAAAATTATAGCCGATACCCAAGTCGTCGAATCCCGGATAATTGTTTCCCATATTCCAAACTGCACCGATGGTACCATCTTCGAAACAATAAATCCGGTTTTGCATGGCCCGAATGGTTTGGACATCCCAGAATGTGTAACCCAATAATGCCTCGTCAGGCGGCCATTTTTGCTGACCTGTCAAATTCATCATCAGAATTATGAACAGGAAAAGAAGGTTTAATTTTTTCATAGTATTGATAATTTTATTCGTATGTTCAAAAATAAACAAAAGATCCCGGAAATACAAGTTTCGATAACCGGGATCTCACTTCAGTTCTCATGGGTTCATTATTGAACAGGCAAAGTTTTTCATGTTTTCGGGGTTTTAAACGTTTACTAAAAAACAATTCTACCCGATTTCACGGTTTATCAAAGGCAAGTGGTTAGATTGAAAACGAAACGAAAATACGATAAACCAGTCCGAAAGTCAATTGCAAATCAGTTTACGGCAACCATAAATAAGTTTACGGCATTATCATGCGATAATTCAAAAAGTCAGATTGATTTTTAGTCGGTAGCCAACGAGAATTCTATAATTTTGCTTAAAATTTAATGTTTGACAAAATGACGTTATCAGAATTCCAAATTTCGGTTATTGAAGGTATTCCCGACTACCTGCCGAAAGAAAAGCCCTATGACATTAATCTCAATCACGCACCTAAAAGAAAGGATTTGCTTTCGAAAGAAGAGAAGAAACTTGCTGTAAAAAATGCCCTTCGTTATTTTGATAAAAAGTTTCATCCGGTTCTTGCCACTGAATTCAAAAAAGAACTGGAAAAATATGGCAGGATTTACATGTACAGGTTTCGTCCGGACTATAAGATACATGCACGGCATATCGATGAATTTCCCCACAAATCGAAACAGGCAGCAGCCATCATGCTGATGTTGTCGAATAACCTCGATGGTGCGGTAGCACAGCATCCGCATGAGCTGATCACGTATGGCGGCAATGGAGCAGTTTTTCAAAACTGGGCGCAGTACCTGCTTACAATGAAATACCTCTCGGAAATGACGGACGAACAGACGCTGGTACTTTATTCAGGCCATCCGATGGGTTTGTTTCCTTCACATACCGATGCACCGAGAGTGGTTGTCACAAATGGCATGGTAATCCCGAACTATTCTTCACCCGATCACTGGGAAAAATTTAATGCGCTGGGTGTTTCACAATACGGTCAGATGACGGCTGGTTCATTCATGTACATCGGTCCACAGGGTATCGTGCACGGAACCACCATCACGTTGATGAATGCCGCCAGAAAAGTGAGAGGAAGTGTTCAGGATGAGAAATGCCTTTTGTTTGTAACATCAGGATTGGGAGGTATGAGCGGAGCCCAACCGAAAGCCGCCAACATAGCCGGGGTAGTCAGTATTGTTGCCGAAGTAAATCCAAAAGCTGCCAGGAAAAGATATAACCAGGGCTGGGTCGATGAAATCACGGAGGATGCGGACAAGGCCATTGATATTGCGCTGGAAAAACAGAAAAAAGGGACACCGCATTCCATTGCATTTCTTGGCAACATCGTCAATTTATGGGAACGATTGGCCGAAAGGAAAATCCCGGTTAATCTGGGTTCCGATCAAACTTCCCTGCACAATCCCTGGTCAGGCGGTTATTACCCAGTGGATTTAATGTTTGAAGAATCGAATGAAATGATGGCTCAGGATCCTGAGTTGTTTAAAATAAAGGTTAAGGAATCACTGTGCAGACAGGTCGCCGCCATAAACAAACTTGCCGGTCAAGGTATGTATTTTTTCGATTACGGCAATGCCTTCCTTCTTGAATCAGGACGTGCAGGAGCCGATATTATGAAAGAGAACGGAGGTTTTAAATACCCCAGTTACGTTCAGGACATCATGGGGCCGATGTGCTTTGATTATGGTTTCGGTCCATTTCGCTGGGTTTGTACTTCCTGCGATCCGAATGATCTGGATATTACTGACAGCATTGCTATAGAAGTACTCGAAAAATTATCACTGACGGCACCTGAAGAAATCAGGCAGCAAATGAAAGACAATGTCCGTTGGATACGTGAAGCCAAACAAAACAAGCTGGTCGTCGGTTCGCAAGCCCGCATTCTTTATGCCGATTGTGATGGCCGGACTCAGATTGCAGCAGCTTTCAACGATGCAATCAGGAAGGGGCAAATATCTGCACCAGTCGTTCTGGGAAGGGATCATCACGATGTTTCAGGAACCGATTCACCTTTTCGTGAGACTTCGAATATTTATGATGGTTCACAATTTACTGCTGATATGGCGATTCAAAATGTGATAGGCGATGCATTCAGGGGCGCTACCTGGGTTTCCATCCACAACGGCGGTGGTGTCGGCTGGGGTGAAGTGATCAACGGCGGATTCGGGATGGTACTCGATGGTTCGGAAGATGCTGACCGCAGGCTCAGGATGATGCTTTACTGGGATGTGAACAATGGGATTGCCCGCAGAAGCTGGGCACGAAATGACGGAGCTTTGTTCGCTATTAAAAGGGCAATGTTATCCGAACCTAAGCTAAAGGTTACCGTTCCTACCATTGCTGACGATTTAATAATCGATGAACTCTTTGAATAGTTGGCCATTTGATAATAAAACAAAAAAGGCGGGAGTGATCCCGCCTTTTCTTTAATCTTTTAAAGTTTTTTTATTTGGATATAACAACTTTTTTCGTTGCAATTCCATTTCCCGTTTCCATGTTGAAGTAATAAATGCCTGCATTCAGATCTTTACTGTTAAATGAAAGATACTGAGTTCCTGTAGGCAGTGCTGGATAGTTTTGCGTCAACACGACGGCTCCAAGTGTGTTATAAACCTTCAGTATAACCGGGCCGGCAGATTTATGGTCGAATGAAATCGTAGCCGTATTCTCAACCGGACTCGGGTAAACTGATAATTCGCCATTTGCAGCAACCTGACCAATACCTACCAGACCGATGCCGAATTCAACCTGATCCTGTATGCCAAAGCCATTACCCTGCGCAAAGATGAGCGAACCATTATAGGCAAGCTTATACATTCCCAGTCCTGTCAGTCCGTCACCACCATCATCATAAATGAAAAACGAATAACAATCGTCGTCTGTCAGATCGAAGGTTTGAACAACAAACTGATTGGGCTGTGTGTATGGTCCGCCCGAATAAAGAACATCACCCATCGAATTTTTTATTTCCCAGGATGTCTCCTGCGGATTATCGTCCAGCTTTAAAGCGAGGCTAACCGGCGAAGATACATTCATTGCCTCTCCGATATTGAAAATCTTAATGTCGTTGGAAGGAAACTCATCAGGCATCCCATCGGGATTTTGCAATGTTGTCATAATATCGTTTGATGACTGTATTGTAAAACTTACTTCAGGAAGGTCAACGATTGTTGATTCCATATAAGCCAGGTTGCCAGTCCACGGTTGCGTCATTGACGTACCGCCGTTGACCTGATAAACAATGTCGAGGCTTGTCAGCGCATTTAACCCATAATTTGTCAGCTTGACTTTTGGAGCAAAGGTATTGTCACAAACGGTCTTCGGTGCTGCAATCTGCGTCAGAGAAGCATCATAATCGCTGGCTGTACCAAAATCAGTAAAGCTTTTCATGGTGGTCTGAAATACCTGTTTTGTTTGCGAATCCTGCAGGAAAGCAATAAATTCGCAATTGTCTGCAACCCATCCCGGATCAACTGTAAACGTTTTGGTCAAATACACAACATTTTCGGTCGAAAATTCAATATGCGTACCACCCTGGTTGGGGATCATCATACGTTCAACAAAATTAAGGTCAGTCAGTCCCTGCCAGTTCATCAGGATATCCGATTCGGTGACAGCCAGATGCAGTGTCAGGTTCGCACTTGAATTTGCTGCGACCTTATTTATGATCACTGCCACTTCGTACATATTGTTGGCTAAACTGTGGCCTTCCAGTTCAATTGAAAAAGGCGAGGTCACATCGATCGCCTGATTGTATACGCCGAGGTAGGTACCGTACATGCTTGTCGTGTGGTTGCCGCCGACAACTGCATTTCCACCATCGAACCAGGCTGTCGGATAACCTGTTAATCCGTAGTAAGAATTACGGGCAACAGATTCGCTTGTTGCATAAGGATCCTGACCAGCAGGACCATGGTACTCAACAACAGCAACATCCTTACCGTTTGCGATAAGGTCTTCAGCTCCCAGCGCTGCTCCCGGACAATAATAACACCAGGTGCCCGTACCGATTTCGACCAGTACTTTATCCCTGGGAACCTGTTGTGCAAATGACAGGCTTGCTAAAAAAATAAATGCAAAAAGTAAATTCAGTGTTTTCATAATAATCAGTTTTTAGGGACGCAAAAATACTATTTATTTAAAATATTATGGAATTATCTAACTATATAAATGAAATTATACCCCATATTGTTTAATGGACAGACAAAATCTTTTCCTTAATAGTTGTCTATTTGACATGTATCTCAATGGATACCTGATAGTATCTTAACATTTTTTAGCACAATTTTTGAATCATTTTCGGTAACAAATCTGTTATTTTGATGCGACTGATGAAAATTGTAGTTGTCATTATTAAATGGAAGATGATTAAATGAATAAAAATTACTGGAAAAATGAAAAAAGGATTACTTATTATACTGCTGGCCTTAATTTTTGCAGCAGGTATATTCGCCCAAAGCTTTAAATTATATTACAAGGATGCTCTGTTAGCTGCTGACTCGGTGATTTCGGTGGATGGCTATCCGGATGCAGAACTGCTGGTATTGAATGCGCTCAACATAGCCAACCTGTCGCAGACAGACATGAATGTGAAATGTGTTCGGTTGAACATTGAAACAATTCCGGGTAGTGAAAATTCATTCCGTTGGGGTTGGACAGGTGAATCAACAAGCGACTCATCGGATATGGCAATGATGATCCGGGCAAACGGTTCTTCCGATGATTTTGAAGGTCATTATATTCCCCATGGAAATTCAGGAATTACAAAAGTTAAATATGTTTTCTACGACGAAAAAAATCCGGCAGACAAAACGAGTGTTCAGGTTCATTACAATGCACACACTGCACCCGGCATTGACGAAAAGACACAGGATTATTCTTTCTCTAATGCGTATCCGAATCCTGCCAACACCTTCGTAAGTTTTACTTTCGATTTTCAGGGGACGAACACGCAGAGCAGTCTGATGATCTATGATTTGCTGGGTTCCCCTGTCAAGACTTATAATCTGACTGCAAAAGCAGGTGAACTGAAGATAGATACTTCGGAATTAAAAGACGGTATCTATTTCTATTCGC
Organism: uncultured Bacteroidales bacterium; assembly: GCA_963764475.1. Classification (GTDB taxonomy): domain Bacteria; phylum Bacteroidota; class Bacteroidia; order Bacteroidales; family JAADJA01; genus JAADJA01. Next base: position 30,992 of record CAVXTE010000098.1, on the reverse strand, counting down.
TGGTGATGGATCACAAGACCGTTGAAACGCATAAGCTGTTTGTGAAGCATTCGTAAAAGAAGAACAGTTTTGCGAAAATTGTTTTATCAATAAGAAATTACGATTACAAGCCGAACGCTTTTTTAATCTTTTCTACATAATCCAGCTTTTCCCAGGCAAAAAATTCCACCTTTTTCATGTATACAGGTTTTCCAATTCCATTTACTTTTACAGGTTTACTTCCTTTAACCGGATAATAAACTTCCACCTCTTTGAAATAATGATCTCTTCCAAAATGGCCATATGAAGCCGTGGGAAGGAAGATGGGATTTTTCAGTCCGAACCGTTCGACAATAGCATAGGGCCGCATATCAAACAACTTACTAATCACCGATGCAATTTTACTATCTGTGAGGACTTTGCCATTCTTGTCCTTCACTTTCGCTGTTCCATAAGTATTGATAAAAAGTCCGACAGGCTGTGCAACACCGATAGCATAAGCGACCTGAATCAGCGCTTTATCGCAAACATTTGCATCCACCATGTTTTTTGCAATGTGACGGGCCGCATAAGCAGCCGAGCGGTCGACTTTAGAAGGATCTTTCCCCGAAAAAGCACCACCTCCATGTGCACCATGTCCCCCGTATGTATCGACAATGATCTTTCTTCCCGTCAAACCCGTATCGCCATGAGGTCCACCAATGACGAACTTTCCTGTAGGATTGACCAGTAGTTTGTAATCGTCTTTAAAAAGTTTGCGGATGCGGGGAGGAAGTGTCTTGATAACCTGCGGGATCAGGATTTCCTGCACATCCCTATGGATGGTTTCCTGCATAGCTTTTTCGGAATACCTCACGGTCTTTACCAGGTTATCTTTCGGCAGCATAAATTCATCGTGCTGTGTACTTACAACAATGGTATCGATACGCAACGGTGTACCATCGTCATCATACTCAATAGTGACCTGTGATTTGCTGTCGGGACGCAGGTATTTCATCTTTTTCTTCTCCCTTCGAATGGCAGCAAGCTCCTGCAACAGAATATGGGCAAGCTCGGCAGACAACGGCATGTAATTGTCCATCTCGCGGGTGGCATAGCCAAACATCATTCCCTGGTCACCGGCGCCCTGATCTTCCTTCTTCTTACGAACCACACCCTGGTTGATATCCTGCGATTGTTCGTGGATAGTAGAGACAACGCCACAGGAATCACCATCAAAACGGTATTCGGCTTTGGTATACCCGATCTCCCGGATGACACGCCGGGCTGTTTCCTGTACATCCACCCAGCCTTCCGTCCTGACTTCACCACCACAGACGACAAGCCCGGTTGTTACAAATGTTTCACATGCTACTTTCGATTCGGGATCCCAGCGCATAAACTCATCTAGTAATGCATCGGAGATCTGGTCTGCAACTTTATCCGGATGGCCTTCGGAAACCGATTCGGATGTAAATAAATATCCCATGGTATCATAAAATTAATACGGTTAAACATTCAGTTATTTATGCGGGGATTTTGATTGAAATGCGGGAAACAACAATTGCTTTAGCATTTTTTTCCGTGGTTGCAATCAATCAAATCTCTCCACAAGCACGGCAAAGATAGAAAAAATTAACAAAATCAAAATAAGAAATAACCAAGTGTAAAGTAAAAAGGGTTGGCGAAGGGCCGTTGGCTTTTAGCTATTGGCTTTTGCCAGTTGACGTCGGAAGTTAGCCCTATGCACATGGTTTAGTGTAAAGAAATTTTATTAACGTTGAGTCGAATAAGAAATAGCTTTTCTCTTTTGAAAAAAAATCCGGAGTTTTTCTGGAAAGTGTGTGTGAAGTTTATAAAATTGCTAGCGTGAACCAAATAATAACTATTTATGAATTTAATTTATTACAGAACCCATCAATCTTGCCTACATACAAGCCTGCGTTGGAAGATTTATCTGCCGAAGGCATGGCTGGCACCAGTAAGGTATTAATAGCAAAAGCTGAGATTAAAATTCATCTCAGCTTCGCTTAGAGCTTGTTTTCCGTATTTATATGCTTATTTATTTACAGGTGCTCCGCTGTTTTCAAGTTTCTTTTCAGGTATAGCAGTAGCAGAAGCTGCTTCAACTTTTCCTGTGATCCTTAATGTAACCGGAGACTCCTTTGCATTTGAATAAACACTTATGCTTTTATTTATTGTTCCTACCTTTTTGGTGTTGTATTTGACAACTATAGTTGCCGAATCACCAGGTAATACAGGCTGCCTTGGCCATGCTGGAATAGTGCACCCTCAGCTGGACCTGACATTGGAAAGAATCAGAGGTTCTTTCCCTTCATTGGTAAATTTAAACTCACTGTTACCATCGGCATCCTGAGCAATGGTTCCATAATCATGCACCAGTTTATCGAATTTGATAACCGGAGCATTTGGATTATTTGCCTGCGGATTGGTTTGATTTGCCTCTGCTGCCCTTTTTGCTTCCATTTTCTCTTTTGCGATCTTACTTTGCTCAACTGCATTTTTTTGGGAAGCAGTTGTTGCCTTTGTATTTTCTACCTGGGCACTGGCAGAAAATACAGCAAAGCAAAATGAGAGAAATACTAAAATTGTTTTTTTCATACTAAAACAAATTAATTAATACTTTATTCGGGGCTAAATATACTTCTTAAATAAATCGAGCTATAAACATTAACATTTTTTTACAATTGTAAATAAAATGTAAATTATGAATGTGGATGAAAATTCTTTAGCCTTATTGATTTCTATGCGAAAGCCAAATTTTCCATAATATTCTGCAAGATTTAATTAATTCCGCTTTTACGGGTGAGTTGCTGAAAGACCGCTTCGAGGCCTTTTTCGGTTTTCTGCATCGAGAGAACAGAAACGTTGTTTTCGACGGCGAACTTAAACAACAATTCACGCACATCTGTTTTATCCGCTTCGATCTCGTAGGTACTGGCCGAAAGAGTATTGATTTTCAACACGCCGGGGATGACTGCAAGGAGGCTTACATCCACCGGTTTGTTGAATTCGACGACTGTGGTCAGTATGCCGGCTGCATCCAGTGACAGGTTAGCCGTGGCATCGTCGGCAATGATCCGGCCTTTATCAATGATGATGGCGCGGCTGCAGACGGCTTCAACTTCCTGCATGATATGCGTGGAGAGCATGACGGTTTTTTCTTCACCTATCTTTTTGATGAGGCTGCGCATTTCGAGAAGCTGGTTGGGATCGAGACCGGAGGTAGGTTCATCGAGGATCAGCACTTCGGGATCGTGGATCAAAGCCTGGGCCAGTCCTACCCGCTGCCGATAGCCTTTTGACAGGGCACCGATCTTTTTCTTTTGCTCGATCTCAAGGCCGGTTATAGTGATCATCTCGGCAACTTTTTCCTTTCGATTGCCGATCTTGTAGATTCCTGCTACGAATTCAAGGTATTCCCTTACATACATTTCCGTGTAGAGGGGGTTGTTCTCGGGAAGATAGCCGACCCGTTTCCTTACTTCGAGCGAATGATCGAAAATATCGAAACCGCTGACCGAAACCATACCCGAAGTGGGCGGGATGAAACAGGTGATGATCTTCATCATGGTAGATTTGCCGGCACCGTTAGGCCCCAGCAGTCCAACCACCTCGCCCGGCTTTATCGTAAACGATACATCGTTGAGGGCCTTTTGGGAGCCATACGTTTTGGTGATATTTTCAACAACTACCGACATGAGATGTGTTTTGAATTATGAATTTTGAATAACACATAACTATTTACTTTTCACTTTATGCAGCACGGCCATGGCAATTCTTGTATTTCTTCCCGCTGCCGCAGGGACAGGGATCGTTGCGGCCGACTTTCTTTTCGCGAACGATGGGTTGTGTTTTCTGTTCCTGCTGTGTATTGCTGTGGGCCTGTGATAGCAGATCAGTCCGTTCTTCTTTCATCCGCGACAAATCGGTTCTGCGTGGTGCCTGCGCCTGCCGGACATCCGCCTGCTGGCCAGGTAAATGACCTTTAAGAAGGAAGGAATCAATCTCCTTGTTTGTTTTCTGAACCATGGCTTTGAACAACTCAAAAGATTCGAATTTATAGATCAGCAATGGGTCTTTCTGTTCGTACGTTGCCGTCTGAACCGATTGTTTGAGGTCGTCGAGTTCACGGAGATGTTCTTTCCAGGCATCGTCGATGTGTTTGAGGGTAATTCCTTTTTCGATGGCGAGGATTACTTCCTGCCCGCTGTTATCAATCGACCTTTTGAGGTTGGCAACCACCTGCATCTCTTTTGAACCATCGGTGATGGGAATGGCGATGTTTTCGTATTGTGTATCGCTCTGAAAAACATCCTTGATCACAGGCATGACACGTTCCCTGATCTGATCGTTCTTCAGACGGTAAAAATCGTACACCTTGCGGAAAGTCCCTTCAACGATCTCATCCTTGTTTTTCGCCATAAAATCCTGATCGTTATAAGGTGACTCGATGGCAAAAATTTTCAGCAACTCCATTTTAAACCCTTCGTAATCCCTGTTTTCCTGGAAATCGAAGACGATCTGCTCGATGGCATCGTACATCATGTTCGAAATGTCGATCGAAAGGCGTTCGCCGAATAAAGCATGTCTGCGTTTCTTGTAAATCACTTCACGCTGGGAGTTCATCACATCGTCGTATTCGAGCAACCGTTTACGGATGCCGAAGTTGTTTTCTTCCACTTTTCTCTGTGCCCGTTCGATGGATTTGGTGATCATGGAATGCTGGATCACCTCCCCATCCTTGATCCCCATCCGGTCCATGATTTTGGCAATCCGTTCCGAACCGAACATCCGCATCAAGTCATCTTCGAGCGCCACAAAAAACTGTGAGCTGCCGGGATCACCCTGCCGTCCGGCACGTCCTCTCAACTGACGATCGACACGCCGGGATTCATGTCGTTCGGTGCCGATGATAGCCAGACCACCTGCTTCCTTAACGCCGGGACCCAGCTTGATGTCTGTACCCCGACCAGCCATATTGGTCGCGATGGTAACCGTTCCGGGCTGACCGGCTTCTTTAACGATCAGGGCTTCTTTCTGGTGGAGCTTGGCATTCAGTACGTTGTGTTTGATCTCTCTGGCGGGTAAGCATCCGGCTCAACAATTCGGAGGTTTCAACAGAAGTAGTACCTACCAGCACCGGCCGTTTCTTATTAACAAGGTCGGCAATATCAGCAATGACAGCGTTGTATTTTTCGCGTTTTGTCTTGTAAACCAGGTCTTCCCGGTCGTCGCGGACGATGGGTTTATTGGTTGGAATAACGACCACCTCGAGCTTATAGATATCCCAGAGTTCACCTGCTTCCGTTTCTGCCGTACCGGTCATACCAGCCAGTTTTTTATACATCCGGAAGTAGTTTTGCAGGGTAATCGTCGCATAGGTTTGCGTGGCATCTTCCACCTTTACGCTTTCCTTGGCTTCGATGGCCTGGTGCAGCCCGTCGGAATAGCGGCGGCCTTCCATGATACGTCCTGTCTGTTCATCGACGATCTTAATTTTATTTTCGATGATTACATATTCCACGTCAATTTCGAACATGGTATAGGCCTTTAAAAGCTGGTTGATGGTATGCACTTTTTCCGACCGTATGGAAAAGTTGATGAGTATCTCGCTTTTCTTTTCGAGTTTTTCAGCTTCTGACAAACCCATTTTTTCGAGTTCGGCTATCTCAGCGCCGACGTCAGGTAAAATATAAAATTCGGGATCACCGGCCGCTTCATTGATAAAATCTATTCCCCTGTCCGTAAGATCGACGGAATTTTGCTTTTCTTCGATCACAAAATAGAGCTCGTCCGTTACCAGGTGCATGTTCTTGGCTTGTTCCTGCAGGTAAAAATTTTCCGTTTTCTGCATCAACGCACGATGGCCTTCCTCGCTCAGGAATTTTATAAGTGCTTTGTTCTTCGGCAGGCCTTTATAAGCTCTTAACAATAACTCACCCCCTTTTTTTTCATTTTCGGGGTTCGATTTATCTGCCAGCATTTTTTTGGATTCCGCCAAAATTTTGGTTACGAGATCCCTTTGCGCATTGTACAATTTCTGGACACTGGGTTTGAACTGCTCAAATTCCTGGGTGTCACCTTTGGGTGTAGGGCCGGAAATGATCAACGGCGTCCGTGCATCATCGATCAGAACGGAATCGACCTCATCGACAATCGCATAATTGTGTACACGCTGAACCAGTTCGTCGGGAAAGGCTGTCATATTATCACGGAGATAATCGAAACCGAATTCGTTGTTGGTCCCGTAGGTAATATCGGCAAGATAAGCGGCCCTTCTGGCTTGAGAATTGGGCTGGTGCCTGTCAATGCAGTCGATTTTTAGTCCATGAAATTCATAGAGCATACCCATCCATTCGGAGTCACGTTTTGCCAGATAGTCATTTACGGTTACGATATGAACGCCTTTTCCGGGTAACGCATTCAGGTAAACAGGCAACGTTGCTACCAGTGTTTTACCTTCACCCGTTGCCATTTCTGCAATTTTCCCCTCGTGCAGAACGATGCCGCCGATCAACTGGACATCGTAGTGAACCATATCCCATGTAATCAAGTTTCCGCCTGCCATCCATTCATTGCTGTAAATGGCTTTGTCACCCGAAATGTTGATGTTGTCGCGTTTAGAAGCCAGGTCACGGTCGAAATCATTGGCCGTAACCTCTAGTGTTTTATTTTCCTTGAACCGTTTTGCCGTTTCTTTCATTACAGAAAAGGCTTCCGGAAGGATTTCATTCAGCTTTTCCTGGGTTTTATCATAGATTACTTTTTCAAGGTCATCGATTTTTTTCCATAACCGTTCTTTTTCTTCCACCTCGATTTCTTCATTGCTATCCATCCGGAGTTTGATCTCCGCCATTTCATTTTCTTCATCAGCAATGTGCGTTGCAATCATCTGTTTAAATTCGGCTGTTTTAGCCCTCAACTCGTCGTTACTCAATAATTTTATTTTTTCGTACGCCTGGAGGGTAGCATTCAGGCGGGGCCGGATCACTTTAATATCTTTATCTGACTTTGTTCCCAGAATTTTCTCAAGAAATTTTGCCATTATTATCCTTGTTTGTCTTTATCAACTATGTGTTCAAATCGTGCAACATCACGAATTATCAATAACTATACCTGAGAAACAGTTATTGTTAAAGATGACAGATAGTCAGTTTTAATGAGCAAAATTAACGGAAATAAATAAATACCGCTGAAAAATATAAAGACCATCTAAGGAGGCGGCTTTGGTTTAAGGGTATAGTTTTCCCTGATACTATGAATTGAAAAAATATGCCATTAAGAATCGAAGGTTTACAAAGAAGAAAACAATGTGACTTAAAAATGAAAGCGCTGCCATCTAAAATGATGCCTTTTAAAATCAAACGAAAAGAGGAATTCCAGCAAAAGTCTTAGTCAGGTAAATCTTTTATCTGAAAATCCATTTGCCTTACCGAATAGTGTTATTTAGAATGACTTAAAATTGGACCTGAATAGAGGATGTTGCGACTTAATAATGTAATTTTATTGCCTCACTGAAAACCGCGCCGCGTTTAAAATTTGTTTTGATGGTCGATTGTCCGCTTACTTTTCCAGCTTTCAGGAGATTTTTGTTGCTTGCCCTTTCTGTGCTCTTTCTCCATTGCCTCTTATTTATTTCATGCGGAACCTTATCAGCGCAGTCAACTGACTGGGATCCAAATGCAGGTTTAACCCACTGGATGACTCCTGAAGAGGAACTACTGAAGGGTGAGATCGGTAAGGATTTTATCAGCATGCTTCCACCTGACGGACCGGTCCGCAACGTTGCCGAATTTGATAAAATGCAGGCAATCATGCAATTTAGATGATTTAATCCTAAAGATATTAAAGCGATATAAATAAAAATTATGAAAACCTATGAAAAAATCAGCCTTACTTTTTATCAGTCCTCTTTTTATTCAGTTGTTGTTTGCACAGGAATGGGTAAAGGTAACATCGGAACTGCCTGCACCGGCAAAAACAACGCTTATATCTTCTGACATTGGAGCTATAATATTCCAATTCGACATTCCGGGGCTTTGTGACGGAAAAGTAAACAATTCGGATAAAAATGACATGTGGAAACTAAATCTGGGCAACACCGGCTACAACTCCGCCGATTTTAACATGGACGGCATGGTCGACATGACCGACAAAACCATCTTTTGGAAAACCAATGCCGGAAGATGTTCATGTATAGTGAAATGAGCGTTACGAAAATAATTATCATTTATCTGCAAAAGCCGGCTCTTATTTGAGCCGGTTTTGTGCTTTCTAATTCGCGTCATTTTTCCGGATTCAACAAACTATTAAAAGAATCTTCGATACGTTCACTGGGTTTATAGGCCGGGTACTGAAGAATTTTTCCATTGGCGCCGATGAGAACAAATACCGGAAATGTACTTACCTGGTAAGTTTTCAGAAGATCATAGCTCGTCCCATTATACAAAAATGTCCAATCGAACCCTTTCTCTTTTTTGTACCGGATGATGGTATTTATATCCTTATCGAGCGAAACGGTCAAAAACACAATTTTCCCTTTGTATTCTGTATAAAGCTTATCCATAAGATCAAATTCAGCAAGGCAGGCATAACTCCAGGTCGTCATGAAACTAAGGTAAACCGGCTTTCCCCTGAGTTGGGATAAAGTAACTGTATCCCCGGAAAGACTGAGCAGGGTAAAATCGGGGGCCATGGTACCTTTGGCGAGTTTGGTCAGGATTTCTTTAATATCAGCGGCAATGATCCTGTGTTCAGGGAATTTACTTGTTTTTTCCACCTGATCAAGAATATGGAGTATATTTTTCGATACAAAATCAGGATTGCCGTATAATTCCCTTAAGCCTTTCAGCATAACAAGTTCACGAATGACCTCATTCATCAATAATGTATCCTTCCCCAGTGTATCCATCAATGCTGAAAAATCTGCATCCTCATTAATAGCGGCTTCAAGATCTGCCCTTTTTATCGATCGTGTTCCGGAAGTTAAATAATGAAGGAAAAACTGGTTAAAAAAATTCATGTATTCGATGTTCTCATATAATACCGGCTTATTTTGAACATACTTTTTAAACAGGATTTGTTTGGCGACAGAAGATGCAGCAAGATCAACAGATGCTATTTTATACGTTATATAATTTCTAAAATAATCGTTTGTAACCGAATCGTATTTGCGTGCTGTTTGATTACTGAAGTCATTGATTAAGCTCTTTTTATGCCGTTTATAAATCTCCTCGAAATGCGAGAGGATAAAGTAATTATATGAATAATTAAAGTCGGATATTAGTGAATTCAGGTTGAGGCTATCACCCGAAATTATGCGGAACGGCAGTTGTTCCTTGTTGTAAAACGGCCTAAACTGATCGGAAATGGAGACCGAATCCCATTCCAACACATAGTGTTCACCGGGAATCAGGTAAATTACGGAAGAGAAAAATTCGATGTCAAGAAAAGCAATTACTGTTTTCTTTAAATCTGCTGACAAGGAGAAAGATCCGCTTGAGTCGATTTCTGTCCGGTCAAGAATTTGTTCGGCATAAGTGATCTGATCGGCATAGGTTACCAGTCTTATTTCCAGATTTTCACCACCGGACAAATGACCTTCAATGGTCGTCTCAGTTGCTACAGATCTAAAAAAAAACAGGCAAAAAATAACGAACAGGCTTATGTTTATCTTCATCTGATGATTTTGACATTAGAAACGAATGGGTTCGGTAATTATTAGAGATGCTTATTTGGTAAACTTCCCCTCTAACAAATCGATTGATTCAGGGACGAACTGACTCGCATTTCCTCCATGACGCAACACATCCCGAACAATGGAGGAATTCAGGGATGTGTATTCCGGAGAAGTCAGAAAGAAAACAGTTTCGATTTCAGGGTAAAGTTTTTTGTTTACCTGACCGATACTGCGCTCAAATTCGAAGTCGGCAGAGGTCCTGAGTCCCCGTAAAATGTATTTAGCACCTAGTTTTTTACAGAGTTTAACGGTCAGGCCTTCATACAAAATTACTTTCACCTTTGCATAATCCTTAAAAACCTTTTCTATCCAGATTTTACGCTGATCCAGATCGAAAAAATTTTTTTTCTCAGCATTCATTCCGATCGCTATATAAACCTCATCAAAAAGCGGCAGTGCCCTTATTATGACAGATTCGTGGCCTCTGGTGATCGGATCGAATGAGCCCGGGAAGACGGCTAAATTTTTCATCAAATTTCGTTTGACAGCAAAATTACTAAAAAAGCAGCTTTTATTGACATCGACAATTTCCTGTCTTCTTATGGCTTTTCTAAACTTTTCATCGTTGCCGAACCAATGTTAATAATCCATTCAATCGACGCAGAATGAAGCCTGTAAATATCTGTTTATAGGACTTTTGATTATTATAATCAAAATCCATTTGGAAATTTTGCCAAAGAAATTATATTTTTTTCGTATTAAAATCTTCTACCTTTGCGGCATGGTTTATAACTCGGATACAGCCCGAACAATTTCTGAGTATTTATTGCAGATCAAAGCCATAAAACTCAATGTACAGGAGCCTTTTACGTGGGCTTCCGGCCTGAAATCCCCTATTTATTGCGATAACAGAAAAACATTGTCCTTTCCTAAAATCAGGACTTTTATACGTCAGCAATTTGTTGATATTATTAATGAGGAATACGGATCGGTCAACCTCATCGCAGGTGTGGCAACCGGAGCAATCGCTCATGGTGCACTTGTAGCGCATGAACTGGGTTTGCCTTTTGTTTATGTGCGTTCATCAGAGAAAAAGCATGGTCTGGAAAATAAAATTGAAGGCTATTTCGAATCGGGACAATCGGTGGTGGTGATCGAAGACCTTGTTTCGACCGGCCAAAGCAGTCTGAATGCAGTAGAAGCGTTGCAGGCCGCTGGATGTAAAGTAAAAGGAATGCTGGCTATTTTCAGCTACAACCTTGACAAATCCGTTGAAAACTTTAAAAATGCAAAATGCCAGCTTTTTACACTTTCCGATTACTCCGAATTAATTAAACTGGCTGTTGAGAGCAATTATATTTCGGATAAAGATTTGAAATCACTTCAAAAATGGCGAGAAAATCCTGAAGGCTGGGGGTCATAATCGCCGTATCCGGGATTAAGTGGCTACTCTTTTTCTGATAACAAAAAATCTCATTCATGACCGACATTAAAAGTAACAAGGTTACCATTAAGGATGATATTCAGCAAATTTTTCAATTTTTAGGCGACTTTAACAATTTCGAAAAGTTGATGCCCGAGCAGGTCATCAACTGGCAATCAACACCCGATAGCTGCTCCTTTACCATAAAAGGGATGACAGACCTGGGCATGAGAACTAAAGAGAAAACTGAAAATTCAAAAATTGTGTGGGCCTCCGATGAAAAAGCCCCTTTTAAATTTACACTTGAATCGAACCTGAATGACATCGGAAACCGTGAGACAGAAGTGGAAATGGTACTTCATGCTGACCTAAACCCCATGTTGAAAATGATGGCTGTTAGGCCACTTCAGAATTTTGTGAATATTCTGATTGAGAAGTTAAAGGATTTAAGAGAGGGTAAATAGTAAAGGATATTTTTCACTAAAGATTTCTTAGAAAACCCAATAGTCAGAGAATATATTCGATTTCTTTCAGGTCGAAATCAATTTGCTCTCCGTCAGATTTAACCATCTGGAGCTTTCCATAGAACGATACACCGATTATCCGTGCCTCAAATATTGAATCCCCCGCTTTATAAAAGGCATCTTTTTTTAATCTGTAGAGGGAAGCCACGTATCGGTTGTCAATCTGTAACAAATATCCGTGGGCTAACTTTTGGTACCAATAATCAATAAATGATAAAGCTTTTCGAAGATTTTCCTTCAGGTCAAGATCCTGCCCGGTAAACTGTTTTAAGGAAACGGGATTTCGTGTATCATCACTGAATAATGTTTGATTTACATTGATCCCGATGCCGGCAACGGCATGCAAAAAATCATTCCCCGAAATAGAATTATTGATCAGTATTCCGGCAACTTTCCCGTCGTTTATGTATATATCGTTCGGCCATTTGATAGAAATATTTTCGTTTGGAAGAACCGATTTAACAAAATCCATGACCCCCAGGGAAATGGCTTTATTCAATATAAACAGCTGACTGGCCTTGATAAACACAGGCCTCAGAAGAACAGAAAAAGTCAGGTTTTTGCCCGGTTCGCTTTCCCAAAAATTATTTTCAAGCCCTTTTCCCCTTGTTTGCGATTGTGTAACTACAACCGTTCCTTCTTCCAGAATTCTTTTTTTATAAACCTGCCCGATCAGATAATCGTTTGTAGAACCGATTTCCTTCAGAAAAATAATATTTCCCCCGATTACATCCATGTTTTTTTTATTGTCTGTAATGTTTTTTTTCGCTGAATTTTGGAACAAATAAATTAATGCATAAAAATAAATAATTTTATTCATCGCAGGAAAATTCTTTTTCGTTTGCAACGACAGGAAAATCAAAAGCCGGACAATAAATGGAAAATGTTTACTTTTACCCTGTAATTCAAAACGTGAGCATGCCGAAAAAGAAACGAAGCGAGTCGGAAATTTTAACGGATACAGTAGTAAAAGGATTAATTGATAAAAAAGGAAATGACATCCTAAGCCTAAAATTAGCCGATCTTTCGAACTCAGTGAGTGACTATTTTGTTATTTGTCATGGAACCAGCAGAACACATGTGGAAGCTTTGGCCGATTCTGTCGAACGGCAGGTTAAAACGAAATTGGGCTTTAAACCCTGGCACAGGGAAGGGCTTGAAAATGCGGAATGGATTTTGCTGGATTATGTAGACGTGGTCGTTCATATCTTTCAGGAAGAAACGAGAAAATTTTACAACCTTGAGAAATTGTGGGCTGACGCAGAAATAAGAACATATGCGGAAACGTAATTAAATGACGTTTGAATTATAGACAAAGAACAAAAGAAGGACATAATGGCAGATACTAAACAACCAAAAAGCAAATTACCAGCAGGAATGCAGGGAGGAAAATCACCGAAGCCAAAATTTAATTTTTATTGGATCTATGCGCTGGTTGCCATTATTTTTATTGCACTCACATTTACAAACTGGGGCGGCAGTGCCAAAGAAATAGAATGGGGCCAATTGAAAGAAATGTTGATAGACCAGGACATTGATAAAATCGTTGTTGTCAATGGAGAAGATGCAGAAATTTTTATTAAAAAAGAGAGGCTTTCCAAACCAAAATATGAGAAAGTTAGAGAAAATACCTTTAACGCAGCAAATCCGCAGTATACTTATACGATAGGCTCCTACGACACATTTAAGGAAGATGTTGAAAACGCACAGAAAGGAATTGCTAACCCGGTTTATATTAGCAATGAAAAACGGCACAATTGGTTTGAAGATATTAGCTGGGTATTGCCGCTGCTTATTCTTATCGTCGTGTGGATAGTTATTATGCGGATGATGAGCCGGGGAGGTGCAGGCGGTGGTCAGATTTTTAACATCGGCAAATCAAAAGCACAATTGTACGACAAGGAGACCTCTGTAAGCGTAAATTTCACTGATGTCGCAGGCCTGGAGGAAGCCAAGGTTGAGGTGATGGAAATCGTTGATTTTTTGAAAAATCCAGGGAAATACACGAATTTAGGTGGGAAAATTCCAAAAGGTGCTCTGTTAGTCGGTCCTCCGGGTACAGGAAAAACGTTGCTTGCCAAAGCAGTTGCTGGTGAAGCTCAGGTTCCGTTCTTTTCGATCTCAGGATCCGATTTTGTTGAAATGTTTGTAGGGGTAGGCGCTTCAAGGGTTCGTGACCTGTTTAAACAGGCAAAAGAAAAGGCTCCCTGTATCATCTTTATCGATGAAATCGATGCCATCGGCCGGGCAAGAGGACGAAATCCTATGACGGGAGGCAATGATGAAAGAGAAAACACATTAAATCAATTATTGACGGAGATGGATGGCTTTCAGTCCAATACAGGCGTAATCATCCTGGCTGCTACCAATCGTGCGGATATTCTCGACAGGGCCTTGCTCAGGGCCGGAAGATTCGACCGCCAAATTCATGTTGAATTACCCGATCTGGAAGAAAGGAAAGCTATTTTTAACGTTCATACCAAAGTGCTGAAACTGGCTAAAGTCGTCGATCTTGAATTCCTTGCAAAACAAACGCCCGGGTTTTCAGGTGCGGATATTGCCAATGTATGTAATGAATCGGCATTGATTGCTGCCCGCAAAAACAAAGTTTCTATAGACAAGCAGGATTTTATGGATGCTATCGACAGGATAATCGGCGGGCTTGAAAAGAAGAATAAAATCATTTCTGCTGCTGAAAAGAAAGTTATCGCTTACCATGAAGCAGGACATGCAGCCGTAAGCTGGCTTACCGAACATGCCCATCCACTGGTTAAAGTTACCATCGTTCCCCGTGGGAAAGCACTCGGTGCAGCGTGGTATTTGCCCGAAGAAAGGCAAATAACGACCACGGAACAAATGTTTGATGAAGTTACTTCCGCATTGGGAGGTCGGGCCAGCGAACAGGTTAATTTTGGTAATATTTCCACAGGAGCCCTAAATGACTTAGAAAAAGTGACAAAACTAGCTTTTAATATGGTCGTTTATTTTGGGCTGAATAAAGAAATCGGAAATGTATCTTATTACGATTCTACCGGACAACAGGAATATTCGTTCCAGAAACCTTATTCGGAAAAAACAGCGCAGGTCATTGATCAGGAAATTAGCAAATTAGTTGAAAAAGCCTATAAGCGTGCGGTTAAAATCGTCACGGAAAATAAAGAAAAAATTGAAAAACTGGCAAATCTACTTCTTGAAAAAGAGGTGATCTTTCGGGAAGATCTCGTAATGGTTTTTGGTGAACGGCCTTATGAAGAACACAGGAGAAAAATTGAAGAGGAAGCCGCAGAGGAGGTTAAAAAGCTGAAAGGGAATAATGGCAAGCCAAAAGAAGATATCAAAGCCTTACCCGATAAAAACAACAATGAGAAAAAGGCTGCTCCGAAAAAGGATCGACCAAAAGATAAACCTCAGGTAGAGTCAAAATAAACGGAATTTATAGCTTGTTACGATGGAAGAATCCACCTCCAGGGAAAAAGTTCTGAAAAAAATCAGAAATGCGTTAATAAGCAGGCATGAAAGTACCTTCCCTTCACTTGATATCGAATCATCCATTTATACTGTTCCGGTCGATTCGCCCGACATCACTTTCGCACAGGAGTTTACAAAAGTTGGGGGACAATTTATTTATTGTGAAAACCGCGCAGAATTGACGAAAAACCTGATTTCACTGGTTGCCGAAGAAAACTGGGAAAACATCTGGTGCAAAGAACCTTCTGTTATTGAAATCTTAAATGACTCCGGGATTCCAAGTAAAAGCGATTTTACAGGTGTTTTTGATATGAAAGCCGGCTTCACGTCTTGTGAATTCCTGATCGCGCGATTAGGCAGCATCATGATTTCTTCGCGGCAGGCATCTGGCAGAAAGCTGAATGTATTTCCTGAAAACCATGTCGTCATCGCAAAAGTTTCACAAATTGTACCGGATCTGAAAGATGCATTTAAAAAAATGAAAGAGAAATATAGTTCAAACCTGCCTTCGTTAATTACAGTGATAACGGGTCCGAGCCGCACGGCTGACATAGAAAAGACATTAGTCATGGGAGCCCACGGGCCGAAAAAGCTGTATGTGTTTTTACTTGACGAAGAATAATTTAACTCTGATGGAAGAAAATAGTAAAAAAATTTATTCAGCCGGCGATATGTATAAAATCAAAATTATACAGGAATTGCTTGATGAAAACAAAATCGAAAGTTACATATTGAACCAGAAAGGTTCGGCATTCTTGATGGGTGAAGTTCATCTTTATGTAAATGAAAAGGATGAAAAACGTGCTCTTTCCCTGATCTCAAAACACGATATTTAGCATACCACTGCACACATCGTTTAGTAACTACTTGTGTTTTTCATGGATAAAAACTGGATAAAAATATATTCAACCGGAGTCAGTTATAAAGCCGAATTACTGAAAGGGCTGCTACTTGAAAACGAGATCGAAGCCGTCATTATTAACAAAAAAGATTCTGCTTATCTGTTTGGGGAACTTGAATTGTATGTGCAACTGGATGATGTGATAAAAGCAAAACATATATTAAACGCATTCGACGAACAGTGAAAAATCTTCTTACCAGGACGGTTTCAGGGATTGTATATTTAATTCTGATTGTAGTTTCAATCCTGCTGGGGCCGCTCGTTTTTGGATTTCTTTTACTTTTCTTTTTGATACTGAGCCTGCTCGAATTTCATAATTTAATGGCGCCAACAGGATCGGATCTGAACAAAACGATTTTATTGATACCCGCAATTCTTTATTACCTGACAGGGCTTCTGTATACATGGGATTACTTGCCCTTACTGTCAGTGGTTGCTGGAGTGCTTCTTTTTTTTCTGCCGTTTATTTTCGAATTGTTCAGAAAAACAGAAAATCCGGTCAGGGGAATCGGGTATAATTTATTCGGACTATTCTATGTAATGATCCCTTTGCTCTTGTTGAATTTTCTGTTTTACCCGGAACTGGATTTCTCCCTACCCTCAAAAGACCTGATTTTCGGATTTTTTATCATTATCTGGATCAACGATACATTTGCCTATCTAACCGGAATGCTTATCGGGAAACATAAGTTTTTTGAGCGTGTTTCGCCCAAAAAAACCTGGGAAGGAACAATCGGCGGGGTAATTTTTGGAATTGCAGGCGCCTGGGCTATCTCCCATTATTCCACAACTTTTACACCGGCTGAATGGATAGGCTTTGCATTAACGATCATTATATTTGGTACATTTGGTGACCTTATCGAGTCGATGATAAAACGATCGCTGGGAGTAAAAGATTCCGGGAATATCATGCCGGGTCATGGAGGAATATTGGATCGTTTGGATAGCATCTTGATAGCGGCACCATTTGCCTTTGTTTATATGGTTGTACTTATTTAACAAAATGAAAATAAAATTACACAAAGAGGGTATTCCCGTTATTGTACTTATACTGTTACTTCTAATAACCCTTGTGATTGTTATCGACATTTTTTTTCCTGTTCAAACTCCGGTACATTACCTTCTTTACCTTGCAGGTCTGGTATTTTATTTTTTTGTAGTCAGGTTTTTCAGGGACCCCATCCGACAGGTCGAACCTGATGATTCTATCGTACTCAGCGGGGCCGATGGAAAAGTTGTTGTTATTGAGGAGGTGTTCGAAAAGGAATATTTTAATGCAAAACGCAGGCAGGTTTCTGTGTTCATGTCACCGACCGATGTTCATGTTAACTGGTATCCTGTAAGCGGAAAGATCAAGTATTTCAGACATAATCATGGCTCCTATTTTATTGCATCCAAGCCAAAATCGTCCGATGAGAATGAACGGACAAGCGTATTGGTTGAAAATTCCGAAAACAAAGAAGTGTTGTTTCGTCAGATTGCAGGTACTGTGGCAAGGCGAATAGTTTGTTATGCGAAGGAAAACAAGGACGTTGTCCAGGGTAATGAATTAGGGATAATCAAATTCGGTTCACGCTTTGACCTTTTCTTACCACTCGATGCTAAAATAGAAGTAAAAATCGGCCAGAAAGTAAAAGGATGTGAAACCATCATTGCGCGTTTTTAAAAATAATTTGTTTAGTCCAAAGTTCAGTATGCTGATCAGATAATACCAACACCATCGTGTTAACTTCTAAATTTCTAAGGAGCACTTAAGCATTTAATAAATTGTTATTTTTGTAATTCGATATTTATAACTATCGATACATGAGCGAAAATCTCCAGGACCTTTTAAAGACCATCCGTTTTTCTGCAAAAGAAAAAATGCTGAAAGATTTTACTTTCAGCGAAATTGCAACCAAAACGGGCATTAAGAGAAAAGAGCTGAAGAAATATTTCAAAAGTGAATCGGAACTTGTGGAAAAATTGCTTGAACTCGAAAGGCAGAAATTTGAGGAGATTTTCGAAGTGCATAATTTTGAGGGCATCAATGCCATCGACATCCTGCTGACAGTAAGTAAAGAAGTAGCAAAAAGCTTTATACTCGTCAGCCCGGCCATTACGATCCATTTAAAAGAAAAATATCCAAAAATTTACCAGGAACATTTCGACAAGCGTCTGGATTTTATCTTTGGCAAAATCCAGATAAACATAACAAAAGGGATCAACCAGGGCATGTACCGCGAAGATTTAAGTATCGAATTACTCGGACGACTTTACCTTAGCCGCCTTATCGATATTCATAATCCTGATCTGTTCCCGCCTGAAAAATTTTCATTTGAAACCCTTTTTGCCGTTATGTTCGAAGACCTTGTAAGAAGTATTGCCAAACCCGAGGGTATCGCTTATTTCGAAAAAAAGATCAAATCGGTAAAATTCGAAATCGATAAAACCTGAACGGGATTTCTCCTTCATCATAATCAGCTTCTAAAATTTAAAAATAATTTAATGGAAACGAAATATTTTTTTTTTGTTTCCCAGGTTTCTTTTTTTTAGTTTTGCCGCCCTTTTACAAAACAAAAAGATTTAATAACTCATAAATGGCTGGTAACGAATCTGCTGACGAAAAATTTAACTACTTTATCGAAAGTGCTTATAAAGTTTTTACTGAAAAAGGGCTGAAAAATGTTTCGATGGATGATTTATGCCGATCCGTGGGTATCTCAAAAAAGACGCTTTACCAGTACTTTGAAAATAAAGCGGACCTGCTGGCTAAAATAATCAACTACATCCGTCAGCGTATTAAAGAACGCATGGCTGAACTTGAAACCATAAACCTGAATGCGATCGATGTGCTGCTTGAAATGAGTAAAATTGCCAGTACCAAGCATTTCAGGATCAATCCGATGGTCACTTTTGAATTGCAAAAATATTATCCGAATTTGTACGAAGAATATATCAATACCAAAAAAGAACTGATCATTGATTACATCAAAAAAAATATTGAAAAGGGAATAAACGAAGGTTTGTATCGTCAGGATCTGGATAAAGATATTGTGGCGCATTTGTATTTTCAGAAAATAGAGGACCTGCACAATCCTGAAGTTTTAAGCCCGGGAGATTATAACTATGACAGGGTATTCGAAGTAATGTTCGAAAACCATATTCGCGGAATCTCGAACCCCAAAGGAATCGCATACTTTGAACAACAAAAAGAAAAGTTGAATTTCAATCTGTAAAATATCATGAGTAAATTGAATTGGCTGATAAGCAGTATAACGATTGCAGTATTTTTTACTTCTTCAGGCTATAGTCAGGAGGTTAAAAAGTTTTCGTTGAAGGAAGCTCAGATTTATGCAATGGAAAATAATTATACCATACGGAACTCATTGATTGATGTGGAGATCGCAAAAAAAAGAGTGAAAGAAAACCTGGCTGTCGGTCTCCCACAAATAAGTGCTTCTGCAAGCTATAATAATAATATTGAGTTGCCTACCATGCTTATCCCGGGAGAGTTTTTTGGAGTCGATTCGATCGAATTTATTCCCATTCAATTCGGCACAAAACACAATGCCACCTGGAATGCATCCGTAAGTCAGCTTATATTCAGTGGGCAATATATTGTCGGGTTAATGGCTTCAAGGTCCTATGTTGATCTTATTGCAGCAAACCAGGAAAAAAGCGAAATCGATATTAAGTATTTGGTTGCAAAGTCATATTATCCTGTAATCATTTTACAGGAAAACCGCCTGTTTTTTGACTCAACTCTGATCAACCTGAAAAAAATGCTGTATGAGTCGGAAGAGTATTATAAAAACGGATTTATCGAAGATACGGACCTGGATCAGTTACAGCTATTGATCAATAACATGGAAACAACCATTTCGAATATCAACAACCAGCTAACACTGGCCACCAATATGCTGAAATACCAGATGGGACTGAAAGCTGCCGATAGCATTGTGCTGACCGATCACCTCGATGACCTGATGAATGATGTGAACCGGACATATTTACTGAACACGAAATTTGATTATAATGACCACATCGATTATAAGATCTTACAAAATCAGGAGCGGATGGCTGTACTCGATTTGAAACTCAAACGCTCTGAATACTTGCCAAACCTTTCAGCTTTTTATACATACCAGCAAAATGCACAAAGGGACAAAATAAATTTCGCCGCTTCAGATCAACCCTGGTTTACAAGCCAGATACTTGGAATCAACCTGAATGTGCCAATTTTTAGTAGCGGTAACCGTAAATATAAGGTTCAGCAGTCACAGCTTCAACTCGATAAACTGAAAATTTCGGACGAACAGCTTAAGCAGGGATTATCGCTAAAAATCATGACTTTAAAATCAGATTTTACTAACTCGTACCTGGTTTATACCAATAAAAAACTGAGCCTCGGCAACGCTGAAAAAATTTATGATAAAAACGAATTAAAGTACAAAGAAGGCCTGGTTTCAAGCCTTGATTTATCGCAGAGCTATAACCAGTATCTGACGACGCAAATCGATTACCTGGGTTCGATTCTCGATCTGCTGAATAAAAAAACAGATTTGGAAAAGGAATTGACAAAAACAGCCTCTAATTAAAAGGTTTAACCTGTATAAACAATGAAAAAACTGATTCTTTATTTTAGTCTTGTTTTGGCTTGTTTTGTAACCTTGCTTTCCTGCACGGAAAACCGGAAAAAAGAAACCGTCGAACTGAAAACAAGAATGGATACCATCAGCTACATCATTGGTCTGGACTACGGTACCGGAATAAAGGATCAGAAAATTACCGTAAATGAAGATGCTGTAAAAATGGGGCTTTCTGACGGACTGAAGGGTAGCAGCCTGATCGACGATTCGATAAAAAACAAAATGGTGGACCAGTTTAATGAAGAGCTTAAAATTAAAGAAGCTGAGGAAAACAAAAAGCTGGTCGAAAAGAACCGGGAAGAAGGGAAAAAATTTTTAGCGGAAAATGAAAAGAAGCCGGGTGTAGTAACACTTCCCGACGGGCTGCAATATAAAATATTGAAGGAAGGGCACGGTCAGAAACCCGGACCGGCTGACAGTGTGAGGATACACTACAGGGCAATGTTTATCGACCGGAAAACCTTTGATATGTCATACGACAGAGGACCGGCCGGTATTCGTCTCGATAAAGTGATTAAGGGCTTATCCGAAGGAATTCAATTGATGAAACAAGGAGCAATTTTCGAATTGTATATTCCGCCTGAACTCGGCTATAAGGATGAGAATTTCGCCAATGTGATCCCCGGTGGATCGACACTGATCTATTCGGTTGAACTGATCGAAGTGATAAAAGATAAATGAGCATAAAAAAAGATATACCATGAATAAATTAAGATTTGGTTCCATGATGAAGAAGTATTTAATAGCAGGACTATCAATTGCCGTGCTTTCATGCGGAGCTCCCGACAAACAGAAACAGCTTGAAGAATTAAAAGCGAAGCAGGACAAAATCACGCAGCAAATAAAAGAAATCGAAAATGAACTTTCGGGTACAGAGAGTTATATTCCTCCTGACAACAGTCCACAGGTGGTCGTAAGTGAAATTCAGCCATCCGAATTCAAGCATTTTGTTGAGGTTCAGGGCAGGATCGATGCCGAGGAAAACACACAGGTAAATGCACAGACGCCTGGCATTGTGAAAGCGATCTATGTAAAAGAAGGATCCAATGTCAGTAAGGGACAGGTTATGGCTGATCTCGACACACAGGTGCTGAAGAAATCGATGGAAGAAGTACAAACGCAGCTCGATCTGGCCAATAATTTATATGAAAAGCAAAAAAATCTTTGGGATAAAAAAATAGGTACTGAGGTTCAGTACCTGACAGCCAGGTCGAATAAAGAATCGCTTGAACAACGATTAGCTTCGATGCAGGAACAAATTGACCTGGCAAAGTACGTCTCTCCGATCACTGGCACAGTGGATAATATTCCATTTAAAGTCGGCCAAATGGTATCGCCCGGAGTACCCGGAACAGCCATACGGGTCATCAATCTTGCAAAAATCAAAGCCGTTGCTGAGGTATCCGAAGCGTATGCAGCAGTCATCAACATGGGAAATGAGGTACTTATCAATTTTCCGGATTATGGAAAGGACATCGAAACGAAGATATCATTTACAAGCCGCTATATTGATCCGACGAACCGGACATTTACGGTTGAAGCAAGACTGGATCCATCAAAAATAGCCTACCGGGCCAATATGATCGCCAAACTCCGGATTAACGACTATACCAATCCCAATGCGCTGGTCGTTCCGGTAAACCTGGTTCAGAACTCCCTGAACGGTCACTTTGTTTATGTGGCCGAACAAAAAGGGGAGAAGAATATTGCAGTTCGGAAAACGGTAAAACCAGGAATCGCTTACAATGGAATGGAAGAGATAAACGAAGGATTGCAACCCGGAGATAAAATCATAACCACCGGATACATCGATTTGAAAGAAGGTGAGACAGTGAATTTCTAATCGTTAATGATATTTCAGATGAAAAAAAATAAATTCAAGGAATTTTTTGCCACAAGCTGGGCTATCGACAACCGAACAAGCATTTTTGTGCTCGTAGTCTTTATTTCGCTTCTGGGCATCATGAGTTACCAGCGTATCCCCAAAGAGCAGTTTCCCGAAATTGTGATCCCTTACATTATCATCAATACGCCGTATCCCGGCACTTCTCCTGCGGATATCGAAAACCTGGTAACGCGTCCCATTGAAAAAGAACTGAAATCGATTGCCGATGTGAAAAATATCACCAGTAAATCGATGCAGGATTTTTCGAGCATTGTTGTCGAATTCGAACTCAGCGTAACGATTGAGGAAGCAAAACAACGTGTAAGGGATGCCGTTGATAAAGCCAAAGCCGATCTTCCCAACGATCTGCCGGATGATCCGCAGATCATGGATATCGATTTGTCGGAGTTGCCAATCATGTTCATCAATATAACAGGTAATTATGACCTGGACAGGCTGAAAAAGTTTGCCGATATTGCACAGGATCATATCGAGACCCTTCAGGAAATTACACGTGTGGACATAGTCGGTGCACTTGAACGGGAGATCAAAGTGGATGTGGATATGTACAAGATGCAGGCCGCTAAAGTCACTTTCAGTGACATTGAGCGTGCCATTTCATCTGAAAATGTGACCGTTTCGGCCGGAACAATTACCACCTACGGTATGAGAAGAACCATTCGTGTTGTCGGTCAGTTTAAAAATATTGAAACACTTAAAAACATCATTCTTACCTCTTCAAGCGGGGCACTGGTAAGCCTGAAAGATATTGCAGATATACAGGACGGTTTTAAAGAACAGGAAAGTTTTTCGAGGCTGAACCAAAAACCCGTCATCACCCTCAATGTGATCAAAAAAAGCGGGCAGAACCTGATCGAAGCATCCGACAAGATAAAGGATATACTTAACAATGAACTTATCGGCAAAGCATTTCCGGATGATCTGAATGTAACAATCACCAATGACATGTCGCGCTATACGCGGAACACACTTGAAGAGCTCAACAACACCATTATCATCGGTTTTATCCTTGTAACGTTTGTGCTGATGTTTTTCATGGGTTTCAGCAATGCCTTTTTTGTTGGTTTATCGGTGCCGCTTTCCATGGCGGTGGCCTATATTGTCATGCCTGGCTTTGGGTTCACCATGAATATGATGGTCATGTTCGCCTTCATCTTTGCCCTCGGTATTGTTGTCGATGATGCCATTGTCGTTATCGAAAACACACATCGAATTCACCGAAACCATCCGGATATTAAAATTGCTGCAAAAATGGCTGCCGGAGAAGTCTTTCTGCCTATATTATCAGGAACCTTCACAACCCTTGCACCGTTTTTCCCACTTGCTTTCTGGCCGGGTATCGTTGGGCAGTTTATGTATTACATGCCGGTAACCGTTATTCTCACATTGTTTGCATCCCTGTTTGTTGCCTATATTTTCAACCCGGTATTTGCTGTTTCATTTATGAAGCATGAATATGATAAGCCTGACAAAAAAGCTGACATCCGCAGAATGAAAAAATGGGGAATCATCATGCTTCTTGTAGCTGCATTCTTCTATCTAACTGGCCTGACCGGCATGGGCAATTTTACTGTGTTCGCCATAATTCTGTACATCACCTATATTCTGGTGTTGAAAAAAGCAGTACATAATTTCCAGAATAAGGTCTGGCCTGCTGTTATGAGGCTTTACGACCGCCAGCTTCGTTTCTTTCTGCAGGGGCCTCGTCCTTACTGGCTGTTGACAGCCGTGATTGCATTGTTCTTTCTTACCATTTTCCTGGTGGCCGTCATTAAACCCAACGTGTTGTTCTTTCCTAACAACGAGCCGAACAATGTTTTTGTGTATGTTAAAATGCCCGAAGGGACTGATCAGTTGGTGACAGACAGTGTGACAAGAGTTGCAGAGAAGCGGGTTTTTGAAATTTTGGGGAAAAATAATCCGCTGGTTGAATCCGTAATTTCCAATGTGGCCGTCGGTGCCGGCGAAGACGGAAACTTTCAGAGTGGCGGCATTGCTTTCAACAGAGGCAAAATCAACATCAGCTTTATTGAGTCGAAATACAGAAAAGGATTTTCGACCCAGTTTTATCTCGATGAATTCCGGAAAAAGCTGAAAGGCATACCGGGTGCAGAGATCACTGTGGGGAAAAACAGGATGGGACCGCCAACCGGAAAACCGATCAACATTGAGGTTAGCAGCGAAAACCTCGAAGAACTTATCACTGATGCAGACCGGTTCAAAAATTATCTTGATTCGCTTCAGATACCGGGTATTGAAGAACTCAAATCAGATTTCCAGGAAAGAACGCCTGAAATACTCATTGATATCGATCGTGAGCGGGCCAATCGTGAAGGGATTTCTACCGGGCAAATCGGTATGGTAGTGCGAACGGCCATATATGGGAACGAAGTATCCAAATTTAAAGTTGATGAAGATGAATTTCCGATCCAGCTCAGGTATAATAAAAGTCTGCGTGATAACATCGATGCATTGATCAACCTGAAGATCACCTACCGTGATATGAATACCGGGCATTTGCGAAGCATCCCGCTGTCGACGGTAGCAAAGATCAAATATACTTCGAATTATGGTGGTATCAACCGGAAAAATCTGAAACGCGTCATCACGCTTTCATCGAATGTACTTTCAGGTTACACGGCAAATGAGATCGTTGCCGTCATTAAAAAGCTTGCAAAGACTTTCCATACGCATCCGGGAGTGGATATCGAACTTACAGGCGAGCAGGAGGACCAGGCCGAAACAACACAGTTTCTTGGTACTGCAATGATCATTGCACTCGGAGTTATATTCTTTATCCTGATCACTCAGTTCAATTCGCTGAGTAAATCACTTATCATTCTGAGTGAGGTTATCTTTAGTATTGTGGGAGTATTACTGGGAGTTATCATATTCAATCTCGACATCGTCATCATCATGATGGGATTGGGGGTTGTGGCACTCGGCGGTATTGTCGTGCGAAACGGGATATTGATCGTAGAGTTCACCGACCGGCTAAAAGAAAAAGGCCTCAGAACCAGAGACGCCATTATTCAGGCAGGGAAAACCCGTATTACACCTGTTCTGCTGACGGCTACCGCGACAATGCTGGGACTTGTTCCGCTCGCCATCGGTTTGAACATCAACTTTGAAACGCTTTTTACCCAATTGAATCCGCATATTTATTTCGGCGGTGACAATGTGATGTTCTGGGGGCCACTATCCTGGACGATCATTTTCGGGCTCAGCTTTGCTACATTCCTTACACTTCTTTTTGTTCCGGCGATGTATTTGATTGCATACCGGATGAAACTGCGGATGACACGGAGAAGTTTCCACCGGAAATTGAAAAGGAATAACAACCAATTGCAACCGGATAACAGGATGTAACAAATACAGCAGAAGTTAAATATTATAAACCGGCAATTCTCTATAGATTGCCGGTTTTTTTATGTATCCGGTGAATCAGCGACATATTTAAAATAGACATCAAAGTGGGGGAAGAAATAAAAGGAAATATGTTTAAATTTAAGGGAGATGCGAGTTGGTAAATTGCAAGAAATGGGGGCGGTTTATTTCAAAAGGACACGTATATGCAATGTAGGTGATTGGGAGCTACAACCGCTCAATTTTCCACTAACATGCCTATTTTGTATATCCATTGTTATGAACTTTTTTTCTTCTCAGTATTTTTACGATACGGTTAATTGAAATTTCCGATAAGTTCCATTCATATCCTTCAAAATCAGTTGTATTAATAAATTGAACGACAACCGTATTGATGTCCTGATGATATTCTGCTAAACTTTGATACCCCGGAACGAGTCCGCCGTGCTCATAAACATAGGGATAAATTTCCTGTTCCCCTTCATCAAATACTGAACCATCGTTTAATGCACGCAAGAATATACCTACGTTCTCTGCTGTAGCTAACATACCATTTTCATGGGTCTTAAAATCTTCCTCAATGCCAACATAGTAGCCACTCATAACATCTTCTAAATTGACCTCGCTAAGCGAAAAAAATGTGTTATTTAACTTTAGTGGTTTTAATATTCTTTCTTTAATATATTCATGATGGTTATATCCTAAAACCTTATCCATGATTTTACGAAGCAACAAATAATTCGTGTTCGAATATTCATAACCCTTACCTGGTTTAAAACTGGCAGGCAGATCAAGGGCAAATTCAAGCGCAGTTTTACCGTTTCTTTGTTCATCCTCCCAGAAAGCCGGATTATCGGTATAGTTGGGGATCCCGCTTCTATGTTGCACCATCATTTTTAGGGTGATCTGTTCCGCATTTTCAATCCTGCCTTTAAGTTCGGGAAAGTAATCAGTAAGGGTTTCATCAAAAGACAAACGCTGTTCTTTAACCAATTTAGTAATTGCAACTGCTGTATACAGTTTACTGATACTTGCAATTTTGAATAATGAATGAGGATCGGCGGGTATCTTTTTCTCCCTGTTTTTCCAACCAGCAGCGTAAAAGGCTGGTTCCTTTCCTCCTTGATCCACATAAACAATAATTCCATCAAAGCCATAGCCAATTGCTTCATTTAGTTGTTCCTGAACCGTATCTGGTAGAGGCGCTATCCACGCCCTTACCAATATCCATGGTACGAAGAACATGGAGATTATGGTTCCAACAAGCAATACTATTCTGACTATTCGTTTTATTTTTTTCTTCGTCATAATGTCATACTTTTTTAGGATGATGCACTTTTATTAAATTGCCCATACCCGCCTGTTATCCGTCTGTAGCGAAGCGGGTAGATAACCCGAATCATCACACCATGCTGCCCCCGAATCAGGTAACCACACCGGTTCTCATCGCCCCCCAATTAGCAAGCGGCACAGATACGGTGTCATATGTTTAACCTTTTTAAGCTCATTGATCATCACATACCCGCCGGGCCGTTAATCCGCAATAGCGAGCGGGTAGCGAGCTATTGCGGATTAACATTTCGCAGCTAAAGCGTCGTTTTAATGCGCTTTGAGCTGCTGTTATGCACTGATATTCATTTAATAATATTGAATCCATTTGAAGCATAAAATAAATCTTTCCTATCTAAATAAGTAAACAAGACTACTCTTCTAAACGATGAATTCCTAAACTTCTTAATAAGCATGTTTTTTAATTCCATAGTTTTATATAAAACCTCATACATTTCTACCCAAATAATAAGAATTTCAGCCTTTCCACCATTTTTTCTTTCGAATATATTGTCCACCTCTTTTTGCAGATCATCTAATTCAAGACTAATATTATCAAAACCAAAATCTATATAAATGTTGTTCTTTCCATGAAAATTTGAATGCCATCCAAACTTTAAAGGTTCTAATGCAACCCCCTGTGCTATTTTTTTTGAATTTTCATTCTGCAAATCGAATGTTAGCCAATTCTTGTCTTTCCTTAACTGTTCAACATTGTTGTTTATTAGTAGGCTAATTTCGTTTGCAAGTGATTCTTTCAAATTTTTCTTATTAATAGGTGTCTCTGTTTTAGATATTGTATTTGGTATAATATGAATATTGAGTTCGAAATCAATCTTTACTTGTTTTAGTATTAACTCAACTAATTCATATTCTCTACGTCTTGAAGTTTCCCTTCTTTGAATTAGATTATGTAAAGTAAACCTTGTTAATTGGATACCAATTTCTTCGTTATTAATTGCCATTAAAATATCTGATCCTTTATTAGAATCATCATTATTTACTTCTAATTTATAAATTTTGTTACCTCCAACTATTAGTTGTTGAGCAACAAGATTTGAAATAAAAAATTCAGCTTGTGTCTTGTCTTTCGGTATTACTTTATAATCCTCATTTTTGGGGTGAGGAGTACTTGTAAATTTTATGCTTCCAATCATATTTTATTTGTGCATAACGGCCCGGCGGGTATGGGCAGTTGTGGAGTCTCCCCCCCCGTGGTCGCTGTTTTCATGGGTTAAAGTTAATTAATTTATTCGTGAAACTTAAATTTTAAGAGCGAAGTGAATTAAAATTTCAGAGTTGAACAATCCCGCCTCAGGCGGAGGGTATGATAGCCGATTCTAATCAATCAAAGTACAGCCCCGACCTTGCCTAAGGGTTCATACCCGTGATTCACAACTCTTTATTCATTTGGAGACGGGGGGAGACGAAACAATTGCCTATGACCCGCCTGTTATCCGTCTGTAGCGAAGCGGGTAGATAACCCGAATCATCACACCATGCTGCCCCCGAATCAGGTAACCACACCGGTTCTCATCGTCCCCCAATTAGCAAGCGGCACAGATACGGTGTCATATGTTTAACCATTTTAAGCTCATTGATCATCACATACCCGCCGGGCCGTTAATCCGCAATAGCGAGCGGGCAGCGAGCTATTGCGGATTAACGTGCCTCAGCTATGGCATGTAGCCGATTTTCGTGTTTTATGTTGTTTTGTGTAAGTAATTCCAATTTCGTTTCATTATTAAAATTACGCCGCTATATGCTATAGGTGATGTTACCCAACGTAAATCATTAATCCTTCAGACAACGAACGCTCAAACCAACTTGATCAGTGGTGTGTGATCTATACATGCCTGGCTGTGATTCCAGCAAATCTCTGCATATTTTTTCAATACCTATCCTTGTTGAAGTCCACCAAAATCCTTCATCTCCGATTGTGTAAAATAATCCATCAGGAGCACGATCTCCTCCGGGTAAAGCTGTAAATCCGTACATATTGTTACCATTACCACCATTATTCCATCCTTCCAGGCTTTTTAGGTTAGTACCAACGTCAAGGCCCCTCATTTGCCAGGATTCCCAGCCATTATCTCCAATATTATGCCAGCTATCGACTGAGCCTTCCAGAATTTTCCACTCATCATCAGTCGGGATGTGCCATCCAGTAGGACAAATACCTTGAGTCCCTTGTATAAAATTATATTGCATCATCTCCTCCCAACTGTATAAGCCGCCATATTTAGAACAACTATCCTCACTGTTATTGTAACAATACTTTTCAATCAATCCGTTATTCGACATACCAATTTCTCCATATATTTTAGTGCCGACATTTAGATTTTTTTGGAGCCAACATTGGCTGAATATCTGAATTGTATTGTACACCTGTCCTTCGTATTCTACTGCTGGTATTCCAGGGCAGGGAGTGTTGGTGGCGAACTGGAAAGTATAGGTCTGGCTTTCTTCCGGGGCGTCAAGTATTCCTGATTGACGGATAATGTAATCATTGACTTGTAATGAGGCTTTTAAAACAGGTTCTTCGGTATTGCTTCCCACATAATCCAAGCTGCAGCTTTTACCATCATCCTGCCCTGTTGTGATCATCGTTATGCTCCGTCTTATTCCCTTCAATTGGACTGTAAGGAAGTAAAGGTTACCACCATCGGGAAAGAACCTGAAGGAATGATGGCCACCATCAAGCTGCCTGTCAGTTCGGAGAACGACTTCACCCTGCAAGTCTGTTATCATCATATGCACCTTCCCTTTCTGAGGAAGATAAATTGAGATTAAACTCTGATCTTGAAAAGGATTTGGATAGTTTTGATACAAATCAAATGATGAATCCTCATTGCTCACTTCCTGAACGCCCACCGTGGAGAAAGTAGCATAACCGACATATAGCAGCAAATCTCCCTGGTTGATTTCAAGGGATAGACTGGTGTCAGGCCAGTAGATTACGGTTTCACCTCCCTGGGTGCGGTTCATTACCTTAATGCTGTCCAACAGGACATGGGCTGCTATGTCAACAGCCGTGAAGGTCAAATCTATGGTGTTTTGACCCATGGTGCCTGAAATAATTCCTGTCGCCAGAAATAAAAGGAATACTCTTGCTTTCATAGGACATTGTTTTAATTGGTCAAAATTCTATGTTCATTTTCAGATACCTTATTCAATGTGTTTAATTATCTTTTTTATGTAGGGTAACGGCCCGGCGGGTATGGGCAGTTGTGGAGTCTCCCCCCCGTGGTCGCTGTTTCCATGGGTTAAAGTTAATTAATTTATTCACAACTCTTTATTTATTTGGAGACGGGGGGAGACGAAACAATTGCCTATGACCCGCCTGTTATCCGTCTGTAGCGAAGCGGGTAGATAACCCGAATCATCACACCATGCTGCCCCCGAATCAGGTAACCACACCGGTTCTCATCGTCCCCCAATTAGCAAGCGGCACAGATACGGTGTCATATGTTTAACCTTTTTAAGCTCATTGATCATCACATACCCGCCGGGCCGTTAATCCGCAATAGCGAGCGGGTAGCGAGCTATTGCGGATTAACGGATGGCGGTATGAAATCGTTGGGGATTGCGGGCTACTTTCCTGTCCAGTTACACCGAACTTGATGCGTGGCAGAATGTTTGAATAACCACTTAAACCCCAATGTTTTATACCGCGTGTTAGCATGCGTTTTATTCATTTTCGTTATTATATTTATCAAAATCAGCTGAGTAATAATTACCATTAGGACTCAAACTATCATTTGGCAAATTATAGTTAATCAA
>CAVXTE010000097.1:0-9862 GCA_963764475.1 uncultured Bacteroidales bacterium | reverse complement strand
CTCCTCCTTCAAAAATTCTTCCTTGCTGATCAGTTTGAATGGTTCAATGTTTTCTTTTGCCAGTTGTGTTTCGAGGTTGGGAAGGTTTGTTTTGATGATCATATCGAGTCCATCCTTTTTCTCTTTTACTTCTTTTGTAAGTACATCAAGCCTGTCTGTCTGCGATTGAGTCGGTTTTCCCTGGTAGCTTAATACGGCAGTGTAGATCGCACCGATCTTCTCACGCAGCTTTTCTTCACCGGTAATAGCGTTGGTAACAGTCGTAGCAGCCAGTTCCTTGTGCAATTTATCCATATTGTCAGAGAGATCGTACAGCTTTTGTCCCAATGTTTTGTTGTTGGCTTTGGTCGCTTTTTGTTTTGCCTGATCGCGGATATCGGTCACCAGCCGGTCAGTATAGCCAAGATCCTGAAGAAGGTTATATGCCGACATTAACGTTTTGTATTGTTCATCGCGCTCTGCGGCTGAATGGGGAATGGCAGGATCGTAAACTACATTTATTTTCCCCTCATAGGTTTTATTGCCTTTGATCAATTTTACGGTGTAAATCCCGGGTGGATAGCTCGGTCCGAACATGGCTTCTCCTGAAAGTAACGGAGAGCGGGGAACCTTTGGCGGCTTCATCCGCATGTACCAGCTTACCCGGTTGATCCCTTTTCGTTTTCCTCCGGGAAGTTCCTTTACTTTCTCACCTTTATCGTTATAAATTTCGAGGTGCATATCGCCGAAAATGTGCCGTTTCTTCAGGTAATAGCTAATAATGGAAGAACCGGGAGGATTTGAACCCACAAATTCATCGTCGCCGAAAAACGTTTGTTCCCAGCCAGTATAGCCCAGCTTGTAAGGCCTCGAATCCAGAAAGGCGACATCCTCCTGCAGCACTTCATTGTCGAGTTGCCGCAACGGTGTGATATCGTCTATGATCAGGATACCTCTCCCGTGCGTGGCGATAACCAGGTCGTTCTCTCTTTGCTGAATTACCATGTCCATGACAGACACATCGGGGAGGTTGCCCTTAAACTGTGACCAGGCATTTCCGCCGTCGATAGAAACGAACAGACCGCATTCCGTACCCAAGAACAGTAGATTCTGCTTGATCGGATCTTCGAGGATCTTATGGCAATAGCCTTTAATTGTAGTATCGTTGACTGGAATCCATGTAGCACCCCAGTCGGTTGTCTTATAGAGGTAAGGTTTCATATCGCCTGTCATGTGCCCGTCGAAGGTAACGTATGCTGTTGCCTGATCAAAATGACTGGGACAAACATAGCTTACCCATGTATTCTTCGGCAGGCCGGAGACATTATCGGTAACATTTGTCCAGCTTTTCCCGCCGTCTTTGGTAAGCTGAAGGTTTCCGTCGTCCGTTCCCACCCAGATCAGGTCAGGGTTCAGCGGCGATTCGTTAATGGTATAGATCGTACAATGGTTTTCAGCGGTCGAATTATCGATGGTGACTCCACCCGATTTGTCTTGTTGTTCTTTTTCCGGATCGTTGGTCGTAAGATCGGGTGAAATTTTCTCCCATGAATCGCCTTTGTCAGTGCTTTTGAATAAATACTGTGCACCGAGATAAAGGACATCCCGTGTCGGGCTGAACACAATGGGTGTATTCCAGTTGAAACGCAGCTCCTTTTCGCCAAACCCTGCATAGGGCTTGATATCTTTCACTTCAGAAGTATTGGCGTAACGCCTTTTCACGTTTCCGCCCTGATATTGCCAGTAAAGAATATTGTCGTCATACTTGTCGGGAAAAACAAAAAATCCATCGCCGCCACCCACATTCTGCCAGTCTTTGTTTTCGATGCCGTTGGCACTTTTTGAGGGTCCCATCCATGAACCGTTATCCTGTAATCCACCGTAAACATTATACGGGACTTTGTTATCGACGGCCACATGGTAAAACTGGGCTACCGGAAGGTTCCGCATGAATTTCCACGAATTTCCTTTATCGTACGAGGCATAAACCCCGCCGTCGGTTCCCATATACATCAGGCTGTTATCTTTTTTACTGATCCACAGCGGGTGGAAATCACCGTGAATGTTGCCTCCTGATACAAATGTTCCGATGAAATTTTTTCCGCCGTTTTCGCTAACACTTAACGAATATCCCGGTTTGTAAATCCGGTTGGTATCGACCGGGTCGGCAAGGATGAATGAAAAATAGAAGGGACGTTCTCCCATGGTAGGTGTTTCGTTTACCATTGTCCATGATTTGCCTTTATCTTCCGAACGATAAAGTGCCGACTTTTCAGATTCGATAAGGGCATAAACAATTGAAGGATCAACGGGTGAAACACTCAGGGCGATCCTTCCGATGGTTCCCTGCGGCATGCCCTGTGTTACCTTTGTCCAGGTCTCCCCTCCGTCGCGGCTGATGTAGAGGCCGCTGCCTGGGCCGCCCGAACGAAATGAATAAGGCGTTCTCCTGAAATCCCACATGGCAGCGTACAAAATCGCAGGCTCCTGCGGATCGATAGGTCAGATCGGCACAGCCTGTATTTTCATCAACATAAAGGACTTTATCCCAGGTCTTTCCTCCGTCTTTTGTTCTGAACACACCTCTTTCTTCATTTGCATCGAACAAATGACCCATAGCAGCTACATAAACAATGTCCGGGTTTTTAGGGTTGATCACGATCCGTGCAATTCGTTCTGTTTTATCCAGACCTATTTTCTTCCAGTCTTCGCCTCCATTGGTGGTTTTGTAAATGCCATCGCCTACCGAAGTCGTATTTCGTACCCAGGGCTCACCGGTACCTACCCAAACCGTATCGGGATGTTCCTGATCGATAGTGATCGCTCCGATACACTGGTTGTATTTTTCGAACACATCTTTGAAGCTGACTCCGCCGTTTTTTGATTTCCAGACGCCGCCACCTGCACTTCCTACATAGATGATCCGCGGATCATTCTGAATGGCATCGATGGCTGCGATCCGGCCACTTGTCGCCGCAGGGCCAATATCGCGGGCCCTGATCGCGCCAAATGTATTTTGGTCGACAACCACCTTATCGGTTGTCTGACTTTGACTGAACAAGGGTGAAATGCAAATAACTAATGATAAAATCATCAACCGGTTTATGATTTTTTTCATAGGAATACAATTTGATTAGTTCATGAAAGTTGAAAAATGCATAATCAAAATCAGGCCGAACAACTCTTTTGGTTATTTATTATTTTCCACCTTAGTCGTATCTTTTTCTGGCATTTTAAACAAAGCAGAATCGATATCGATGTCAAACTTAACTGTATCGATATTCATCTGACTAACAGTTTGCCCGTTCATTTTTGTCTCCATACTGAATGGCATCAATACCCCATCCTGATCTTTGTAATTGCTGTAATAGGTTTCCGATTCAACTTGTGATTCACCCATTTTAACTATCGATGATGTTTTTAAATTGACATAGTTATCGGTATCGATAAAATGATAAAAAATATCCCCGTCTTTATTGGATTGTTTTATTTTATATACAGGGGAACCTTCCAAATCTTCCTTTCCAATAAATTCAGTTTCATAGCCTTTATCTTTGTAATTGACCAGCATCCCGTCAAAATCAGCCTGCTGCTTCATCGATTTAAGCTGAACACCCGACATTTCAACCGGGTCAAGACTGCCGGTCCAGGGTGCGATATACCAAGCAGTTGCACCATCATAAGCTTGCTTCATTTTAGCCCCCTGGATATCGACCTCCAGATAGAATTTATCAGGCCTCATTTGTTTGATAACAAATTCCGTTTCCATTCCCTGGGCTATCGACTTTCCTTTTATTTCTACCGATTTGATGGAATTATATTTTTCCTGCCCTACAGTTTTGTAATACTTTGTAAGTACTTCGTCAAGGCTTTGTGAAATCAGGCTGCCCGTGGTCAGGAGACCGATTAATAATAGGATTAATCTTGTTTTCATAGTGGATGAATTTTAAATTTAGTACGTATGATAAACAAAATTAGTAAAAATACATTAGCACGCACACCTAAGAACAATGAATAATTAGCTTAAAAGAATCCTGTTTCCGAATTACGGGCAGGAAGTAAACAGTAAAGTTTTATCAGGCACAGGTCAAAACATCACATTTTTATGTATGCCAGATCAATGTGAGCTGGTAAAATGATTGAAAATCTTGATAACCTTTGATAAAAATATTTCACGGTTCAAGGATTTATTTGTAAAATTGCAGCCGTTTTCAAGACCCTGAAATAGTAAATGATATTCAGCAAAATACACGCAAATTTGAAGCAGCGAATTCTGTTAATTATTGGAATTTTCATCCTGTCGGTAAATTTTTCGTGGGCAGTGACCGAAGAATCCGATAGTACTGATCAAAAATCAGGTTTTAATCCCGGAGACATGATCGTGGAGCACGTGACCGATGCACATGAATGGCATATCATGGAAATAGGTCATACAAATATATCCGTTCCCCTTCCGGTTATTTTGTATTCTGACGGAAAATTTGACGTATTTATGTCAAGCAGACTGCATCACGGAGAAACTTCCTACAAAGGGTTCACACTTGAAACGGAAGGAGAAAATAGAGGAAAAATCGTAAATACCGAAACCGGGAAAGTGCCGATCGACCTGTCGATCACCAAAAATGTAGCGGCGATGTTTTTTAGTATGATTTTACTGGTTCTTATTTTTATCAGTATCGGTAAATCATACACCAAAAGGCAGGGTCAACCGCCGAAGGGATTACAGTCGCTGCTGGAGCCGGTAATCCTTTTCATCCGTGATGATGTGGCCAAAGCATCGATTGGTGAAAAGAAGTATGAGAAATATTTGCCGTATTTACTTACATTGTTCTTTTTTATTTTTTTAAATAATATGCTCGGGCTGGTACCATTCTTCCCGGGCGGCGCCAATCTTACAGGAAACCTTGCCATTACAGGTGTTATGGCTGTTTTTACATTTGCGATCACAACCTTCAGTGGAAATAAAAATTACTGGGTACATATAATCAATACACCGGGCGTACCATGGTGGCTGAAAATACCGATTCCACTGATGCCGGTTGTGGAAATACTGAGTATGTTTACCAAGCCGTTTGTACTGATGGTTCGTCTATTTGCAAATATTGTTGCCGGGCACATTGTAGTGTTGGGTTTTATGAGCCTGATCTTTATCTTTGCGAACATCAATCCCGCAATTGGCTATGGAGTCTCAATCGTATCGGTTGCTTTTTCCGTATTCCTGGGATTGCTCGAGTTACTGGTTGCTTTTATTCAGGCATATGTTTTTACATTGCTTTCAGCCTTGTATTTTGGAATGGCCACGGAAGAGCATCATTAACAGGGTTTGGAAATTAAGTATAACGTGTGAAATTTAATTAACAAAACAGAGAAACATTTTTTTAAACAAATAAATAACAAATTATGACACTTTTAGCGATTTTACTACAGGCTGCAGCCGCTGCAGGGCTTGCCAAAATGGGAGCCGGATTTGGAGCGGGTATCGCTGCCATTGGTGCTGGTATCGGAATCGGACAGATCGGGAAAGGTGCCGTTGAATCGATCGCACGTCAGCCGGAAGCGGTAGGCGATATTCGTTCGAATATGATCGTTGCAGCAGCACTTATCGAAGGGGTTGCATTTTTTGCAATCGTAATTTGTCTGCTGATACTGTTCCTGTAATTTCAGATCACATTGCCTTTATATTTCAGCGGTTGGCTGAAATATAAAGGCATTCTTTAACAAAATTGACGTGTAACGAACATTTAAAATCATAAAATGGAACTTGTACAACCCGGTATCGGCTTAATATTTTGGATGACCCTGGCCTTTGCTTTTCTGCTTTGGATATTGGCGAAATTTGCCTGGAAACCGATCATGAACGGTTTGAAAGATCGTGAAAAAACCATTGAAGAAGCATTGAATACGGCTAACAAGGCCCGTGAAGAAATGAAAGAATTGAAATTCAGTAATGAGCAGTTACTGAAGGAGGCGAAAGAAGAACGGGATGACATTTTAAAGGAGGCCCGAAAAGTAAAAGAAACCATTATTGAAGAAGCCCGTCAAAAAGCTTCAGAACAGGCTGACAGGATCATTGAAAATGCTAAGGAGACCATTCAAAATGAAAAATTAGCTGCGATCCATGAGATGAAAAACCAGGTGGCTGACCTATCAATCGAAATTGCTGAGAAAATACTCAAAGAAGAACTTTCGGTTAAAAATAAGCATTTGGATCTGATTAAAAGACTCATCAAAGAGGTCAATGAAAATTAACATACCGGTCAACTAAGAATAGAATGAAAGAAAGGAAATTAGCAAACAGGTATGCCAGGTCGTTGTTCGAATTAGCCATCGACATGAATGTTGTTGAGACGGTTTATCAGGATGCTGAATTGATTTTTAAGGTTTGTAAGGAAAACAGAAAATTCATTTTGCTGTTGAAAAGCCCGGTGGTTAAAGATTCGAAAAAATTGGCTATCCTGAAAGCTATATTTGAAGAAAAATTGCATGACATTACATTCAAATTTCTGGTGATCATTACCCGAAACAGAAGGGAAATGTTGATCATGGATATAGCCGAACAGCTAATCAGCACATACAAAAAGTTTAAAAATATTCTCCCTGCAAGACTTGTCACTGCGCATGAAATTGACGCAGAGACCCGGAAAAAGATGATTGAATTGCTTCACAAGAACACCCAGGCCAATATTGAACTGAACGAAGAAATTGATAAGGAGTTGATCGGAGGATTTATCGTTACTTATGATGATAAACAATATGATGCAAGCATAAAACGATTAATCCGGAATTTGCATAAAGAATTTGATATTAATTTGTACAAAAAAGGATTTTAAATTAAAGAATAGAATATGGCAGATATAAAACCGGCAGAAGTATCGGCGATTTTACGAAAACAACTTTCAGGATTTGATGACGAAGCAAAACTGGAGGAAGTAGGAACGGTCCTGCAAATGGGTGACGGTATTGCCCGTATTTTTGGACTTGACAATGCCCAGTCAGGCGAACTGATCGAATTTGAAAAAACCGGGTTGATGGGTATCGTGCTCAACCTCGAAGAAGATAATGTCGGCGCCGTACTTTTAGGCGAATCAAAGGATATTCGTGAAGGTGATATCGTAAAACGTACCGGAAGGATTGCTTCCATTCAGGTTGGTGAGGGCATGCTCGGAAGGGTTATCAATACGTTGGGCGAGCCTATGGATGGCAAAGGGGAAATAAAAGGGAAAAAATACGAGCTTCCGATCGAGCGGAAAGCACCGGGTGTTATTTACAGGCAACCGGTAAATGAACCACTTCAAACAGGGATCAAACCCATCGATGCAATGATCCCAATAGGCCGGGGCCAGCGGGAGTTGATCATCGGCGATCGCCAAACCGGAAAAACGGCCATTGCCATTGATACCATCATCAATCAGAAAGAATTTTACGACAAAGGTGAACCGGTATTCTGCATTTATGTTGCCATTGGTCAGAAAGGTTCAACAGTCGCTAATATTGTTAAAACACTTGAAGATCATGGAGCGATGGCCTATACGATTATCGTGATGGCTACGGCTTCCGATCCTGCAGCTATGCAGTTTTATGCACCATTTGCAGGGGCTACTATCGGCGAATTCTTCAGGGATACAGGCCGGCCAGCATTGATAATTTATGATGACCTTTCGAAACAAGCTGTTGCTTACCGTGAAGTTTCGCTGCTGTTGCGTCGTCCGCCCGGAAGAGAAGCCTATCCAGGAGATGTGTTTTATCTGCATTCAAGGCTACTTGAGCGAGCCGCTAAAATCATCAACTCGGATGAAGTTGCAGCCAATATGAATGATTTGCCCGATGTTTTAAAGCCGATTGTTAAAGGTGGAGGTTCGCTTACCGCCCTTCCGGTGATTGAAACCCAGGCAGGTGACGTTTCGGCCTATATCCCAACCAATGTGATCTCCATTACCGACGGCCAGATATTCCTGGAAACCAACCTTTTTAATGCGGGTATCCGGCCGGCTATTAACGTAGGTATTTCAGTATCAAGGGTAGGGGGGAATGCGCAAATCAAATCGATGAAGAAGATTGCCGGAACCCTGAAACTCGATCAGGCTCAGTTTCGTGAACTCGAAGCCTTTTCAAAATTCGGTTCTGACCTCGATGCTTCCACAAAAGCTGTTCTTGATAAAGGCAGAAGAAATGTCGAAATCCTTAAACAACCTCAATATTCACCCATGCCGGTCGAAAAGCAAATTGCCATTATTTATTGCGGAACAAAAGGCCTGCTTATGAAAATACCGGTAGATAAAATTATCCTTTTTGAGGAAGAGTTTCTTGCACACATGGAGGCGAGTCATAAGAAAGATGTACTCGATGTTTTGAAAAAGGGCTTGCTTACAGATGAAGTCTTGAAAATACTTGAAGCTGAAGCGAGAAGCATGGCAAAAAAATACGAAGCATAAAAATCAGCAACGGAAAATTGCATTCATGGCTAATTTAAAAGAAGTAAGAATACGGATCGCCTCGGTTAAATCGACACAGCAGATCACCAGTGCTATGAAAATGGTGGCGGCATCAAAACTTAGAAGAGCACAGAATGCCATTATCCAGATGCGTCCGTATGCGACGAAGTTAAAGGAAATCCTTCAGAACCTAAGTGCAAGCCTCGAAACAGGGGAAAGTAAAAGCATCTATTCCGATCAGCGGAGCCCCGAAAAAGTTCTGGTGATCGCTATTTCTTCCAACAGAGGATTATGCGGAGCGTTCAATGCCAATGTAATCAAAGCAGTTCTAAGATTGCTGGATACGAAATATGCTGAACAGCAAAAAAAAGGCAGTATCAGTGTGCTGACCGTTGGTAAAAAAGTTTCTGAGTACTTCCGAAAACGTGGCTATTCGATGCTTGAAACACACGATGATATTTTTGACCATCTGACATTTGAAAATTGCTCGCTGATAGCTGAAAAGGTGATGAATTTATTCGTAGAAAAAAAAATCGACCGGGTTGAAATTGTTTACAATCAATTTAAAAATGCCGCTACACAGGTACTCACAACAGAACAATTTCTTCCGGTTGAACCGGTTAACAAGGAAAAAGAAACCAAAAAGGCATCGAATACAGATTATATTTTAGAACCCAGCCGTGAAGAGATCGTCCATGACCTGATCCCGCGATCACTGAAAGTTCAGTTCTACAAGGCACTTCTCGATTCAAACGCGGCTGAACACGGAGCCCGGATGACGGCCATGCACCAGGCCACCGACAATGCACAGGAATTGCTCAAGGACCTAAGTCTTGCCTACAACAAAGCACGTCAGGCTGCTATTACCAAAGAAATTTTAGAGATCGTCAGCGGCGCGGAAGCTTTGAAAGGGTAACAGAATTTAATTTCAATTTTTTATAATCAGGCCATTCACTCTTTTACCAGCTTCATCAGCAGTAACGATGTAGGTTCCGGATTTAACTTCCACGCCCGATTCATTCCTTCCGTTCCATTCGAAAGTGAATTCATGATCGCCTGAAATTATGCCGTTCAGGGTTTTTACTACACTTCCACGTAAATCATATAGTTTCATGACAGGCACTTCCTCAGAAACTGTATACACTTTGAGCAAAATGCGATTGGTAAACGGATTCGGCGATCCCCTGAGGGATAGCCCTTCCGGATGGTCGTTTTCATCGATTCCGATGGTATATGCAATTTTATTGGAACGCTTGTAGTAAATATTGTATTCGTTGTCACCGACATCTTCCATCCAGACAAAGTCGACAACCGTGGCGCTGAAATGTTTGTAAGCGATTGATGGGTTGAACGGATTGTTTCCAAGCTGATCGATGATCGTAACGTTGGGTGTAAAATCATGTCCTGAAAAAGCATGATATAAAACATCATTTTTAACAAATAGAAAGCTG
>CAVXTE010000096.1:0-12256 GCA_963764475.1 uncultured Bacteroidales bacterium | reverse complement strand
GAACCAGATAAAGCTGAAAAATGGTTCATAAAGGCAGAAAAATCCGATTCCCTATTTCCAGCAGCAAGATATGAATACGGAATGTTGCATTATCTAAGCAAGGAGGATTGGGAAACCGGGCTGAAATATTTGCTTGAATCTGCAAACCAGGGATATGAACTGGCCTACGGTGATATCGGAAGTATCGTTTACACTTATAAAGAAAATATTGATGAAGCAGAGGAATGGTTCAAAAAGGCAGAACAATCAGACAGCCTTTTGGCACCAGCAGCCTATGATTATGGAGTGTTGCTATGGTTGGGTAAAGATAGTTGGGAAGAAAGCTTTAAATATTTTCAGAAATCAGCAGAAGAAGGATTTGAGCCTGCTTACGGTCAACTTGGTACGATTCTCTATCTTGAAAAATTAGATATAGATGAAGCGGAAAAATGGTTTGAAAGGGCAGACAAAGCTGGTTGTCTTGATGCCCCGCAAGCACATGATTACGGAATGCTGTTGATTGAAGAAAGAGGCGAAATTGAAAGAGGTAAGAAATATTTGAAGATGGCTGAAGCGGATGGGTATTTTTAAGGGGGTGGTGGACAAGAGGAAATATAAACGGAGTTAACCTAAAACCCATCCTGGAGGATACCTGATGCTCATTTGTCTTTAATGATATTCGTCCGATCTTTAAATAAACTATCTTTCCGTAAATAACCTTTTCGATCTCCCTCCTTGTCATATATATTAGTCCTGTCATCAAACAAACTATCCTTTTTCAAGTATCCCTTTCGTCCCCCGGTTTCATCGAATACATTGGTCTGGTCTTTAAACAAAGTATCTTTTCTCAGATAACCTTTCCTCTCACCCTTTTCGTTGTATATGTTCACTCTATCCTTAAAAAGACTGTCGCGTTTCAAGTACCCTTTTCTGCTGCCATCCCTTCCGTATATGTTGGTTCGGCTCTTATCCAAACTATCCTGTTTCAGGTAACCAGCTCTCCCAGAGCCTTTATGGGAGCCAGCAAACGCAGGCAGATGACACATGAACACGCATACCAATAAAATCATCCATAACGTTGTTTTCCGCATTGCTTGCTCCCTATTCGATGTTCAGTGTGCCATTCTAAGGGCCCGTTTGATCAGCTCATCCCTTATTTTAACCATCCCCAGTGTGTCCTGGCCGCAATAGTCTAAAAGATTTTTTTGTATTCTACATTTTTCGAGACATGGCGTTTCCGGGTCGATCATTCTCAAATATTCCAGTGATGCGACGGTTCCCTCCTGGATAGCCAAATTTGAATATTTCATGGAGGGTACAAGCGCAGGCAATACAGATTTCAGGGAAAAAGATCCATTGAACGCAGGGTTGTAATAATTTCTGCGTATAATATCGTGCAAGTCTTTGAAACGATTTATTATGTCTGTTATGCCGTTTCTCATATTGAGGAAATTGCTCTGCCACCTGCTCGAGCACCCCCTTTTCATATGTGGTGTAAATGAAAATCGATCCTTTGGAACCGAGCGCCGAAAGCAACGTTTCAATAAATTCAATCCGAGGGTCCTTATCATCAGAACACAGGTATTCGCTATGACTGAGATCACCGCTACTTGATAATCTTGTGGTCTGACCACTGAAACGGTATCGTCTGGTATGGGCGGGTATGGGCATATCGGGGAATGGCCGACCCGAATGTTTCGAAATCCAGAAAATGAATCGGATAATCGACCTCCTGTAATTCCCCTATCAGCGCTGGCGATAGATACTCCGAGTTGTTCTTAACGCAGTCTTTAATGCGCTCCTGAATCGCCGACAATGGAAAACCGTCCGGTATATCGGCGATATCTTCAATGCCTGTCTCGCTCAATTGGAGGAATTTGCCGTTTGATATTCCGCTCAGGTTCATGATCCAGAATTTGGGCATATTCCTCGTACAATGATCCCAGAACTCGCATTTGTAAGGGTTGAAACAATGCCGTGACGGGGAAACGATCGGTGCAGAGTCTTGGGAAAGCACTTTCTTAAGGTCATTTGCCTGGCGCACGATGTCATCCTGCAGTTCGAGAATCTCATCCGTGACATCGACGAAATTAAATAATCCCTTCAGATTAATTTTAGACCCATCAAAAACG
Organism: uncultured Bacteroidales bacterium; assembly: GCA_963764475.1. GTDB lineage: Bacteria > Bacteroidota > Bacteroidia > Bacteroidales > JAADJA01 > JAADJA01. The sequence goes on along the minus strand of CAVXTE010000096.1, from coordinate 10,145 downwards.
TACTGGTTGTTTATGTGTAAAATCCCGGCGCGATGGACATCAATCCCGGCTCCGTTTAATACGTGATATTGGATCGCCACATCGGGTTTATAAACCTCCTTTACCGACGTCGAGGATTTCACCTCGATAAGATTCCATCCGCGGCCGCCGACCCGCTCTAACACATCAACCCTTATCCTGATTCCATCAAACGTGAACGCTCCTTCAAATATGGCCCGAACCATCTTGTTTTTTAAAAGTACGGCGGTGGTTATTTCCGCCTCGCGATGATGCATATGGTCTTCTTCAATGAGAATGCCCTTCGGGAACAGTTTGGTCGCCAGCCTTCCAACTTCGTGACCCGTATCGAATATGGCCTGCTGCCCCGGGGAAATTTCAGCCGCCAGCTTCGGTTCATAGCACTGGTACCATAACCGCAAGGGGCATTGCAGGCCCGATATGAATCTTGATTTAGAAAGCAGGGCAACAGGCATTTATCGTATCTCCCTCTTACTGGACGATATGAATTACCGGCTCCTTCTATATCGGCGCGTTGAGTATCGCTGCATTCTGACAGACGGACCAAATTTTTCACCATTTGATGTTCTTGCGAAAACCGACAAATGCAGAACCAATTCGTCGAAAGCAAGAGCGAAGCCGGTGCATTTTTTGGACTCAAGCCTGTAATCGGTTCCCAAACCAACCGACTGATGAGAGTCTGCCTGAATGGTTTTTATCGATTTTAAAAATGCCATAACTTTTGCTTTTGACCCTATCTTATCAAATTTGGAATCATACCAGTCAATGGCATCAAGGGCATAGCTTTCCACGATTTTTTTGAATGTTTTCTCAAAAGTATCCGATTTCCCGAAACTTTCGATTCCTGCCACATTCCCGTTTAACTGGAAAATGGCACCGATCTGCGAATCTAAAATTTTAAAATTTTTCAGATAATCGTCAATCACCGGTCTTTCCTTCTTGTAAATTTCCGCCATGGCCATGCTTCGGGATTCAGCTTTCCGGCGAGATGCTTTCTCAGATATCTCATCCCAGATGGCGCCCTGGTCTGATCTGAAATTTCCTGATTCTTTCATCGAGAAATGCACCTGCTGCGACTTCATGGCCCTTAATGTGGAGGGCGCCAGGCGGTTTTCGGATCGAAAAGACTGGGTATCATACGACCATCTGCCCTGCTCAACGCAGCTAACCGGAATTTTAACGGTTTCATTTGCTGGGATAAGGATTGTGGTGTTGATTATCCGATTTTGCTTGGCCCCAACCAGCTCCTCTCCGTCCAGTATCAAAACCATTTTTTCCGATTTGTTGACGACCTTTAGTTCCGGCACCGAACCGTGTTGATCAACCTCAACGACCTCTATCAGGTTCTGCGACAGGGCTTCATCCAGCGTCAGATAGTCGAAGGGGATGACCTCATCCGACAACACGGGATAAAGGGTTAAATTTTTGTAGGACTGTCCTTTCCCGATTTGGATTTTTTCGAGGTAATTTTTGATTAAATCTGTCATGGGATTCCGCTCCTTTGCTGTTTTTTTGATTCATCATACAGCAAGGAGTTTGACAGATCCGGTCACATTGGATGGGAAAAATTTAAATATTTTTTGAAAAAGGGCCTCTGATGCATTCTATTGTTCTGTGTTGCTCTGGAATTTTGTTTCTCCGGTTAATTCTCGCTCAATTTTTCAACAAATTCGCCGATATAGTCATGAGGAACGGATTGATTTTTGGCCGAAATGGAATTGCAACTGCTAAAAAAGGGCAAACATGGCTCGTGGGGATCAACTGGCGCGTCAGTGGAAAATCATACAGACGCTTATCGCGTCCACGGATGGGAAAATCCGCTGCAGACATTGCCCGTGACCTCAATTGCCACCCCCGGACTGTCTATCGTGATTTGGACGCGCTCCAATCGGCCGGTTTCCCCATGTACACTGAACGGGTCGATGGCAAGAGCCTCTGGTCCCTGCTCGACACGGTCAAACACCATTTCCCGATCCCTTTTAACCTCACCGAGCTCATGGCCCTTCATTTCAGTCGAGATGTGCTGAAAGTGCTGGAGGGCACCGTTTTTTACGATTCCCTGGAGTCGCTTTTCCAGAAGGTCCGCACCACGTTGCCGCCAGAATCAAAAAAATATCTTGAACAAATCTCAAAGAGCCTCGCCTCGCGGCCTCGCCCATACAAACAGTATGAAAAGTTCAAAGAAATCATCCACCAGGTCAACGAGGCGGTCATTCAGCGAAAGATCATCGACATTGTTTATTACACCATGAGCCGCCGACGCATGACCAAGAGAAAGGTGGCACCCTACCAGGTGTGGTTCTATGATGGTTCATTCTATTTGATTGGCCAATGCAGCCTTGCCAATGAGATCCGCATCTTCGCACTCGACCGCATAAAGATGCTCCACACCACCGATGAGACCTTCGACATACCATCTGATTTTGATTTCAACGCCCTCATGAATAAAAGTTTCGGCGTGTTTCAAGGACCTGCGGTAAAGATCAAAGTTTGGTTTGACAAGGAAATCGCCGGATACATCAGCGAAAAAGTATGGCACAGCTCTCAAAAGATCCATGAGCAGAAAGACGGATCAATTATTTTCGAGGCCGAGGTTTCCGGAACAGATGAGATTAAATTCTGGGTGATGAGCTGGGGGTCAAAGGCACTGGTTCTTGAGCCAGAATCTCTGCGGAAAGAAATCCAATCAGAGTGCTCTTTGACACTCGATCATTATAACAATCATGCCGAAGCTGATCGCGCAACTGGATAATGTATGTTTTCATCTTTATTAAAATCACAGGTTAGAATTATGCAAAAAAGTACCCTTTAATCGAATTACATAAACAATTTATTAATATTTCTTTGAATATCTATTAAGTTTTGGTTCGAAAACGGATTTGCAGATTTTTCAATATATATTGTTCCGGTTCATTTGCAACATGTTCCAATATAGTAATTTTAAAAATTATTATTAGTATCTGTTTTTTACCTTAACACCTTAACACATCTATCGATATAACATCACACACAATTTTCATAGGCGTAATCCCGTTCGACTTTAAGTTCCTTTTTCAGTTAGCACAGGTTGAAATGGTTCATCCGGTTTAAGATCGCTCGGCAATCATAATTTTATAATATTCAATATAAATACCATAGAGCCGTCTTGATGAGGTCAGCGTTATTTCTTAGATAGCCTGCAAATTAAAAAGTAGCAATACATTTATGTAAATCTTTGTTTGCGCTCGTTACATATAGTCTATCTAGTATTGTTATATCAACTGGATGTGAAAATGAATCAAATTTATTAAACTTTTTTTAAAAATGGCCGATATTAAACTGACACCTATAAAACTAAACAATTATTTTTTAAATATCCATGTCGGAGATTATTATGCAAGAAAATATCCAACAAACTGAAATGCCGAACGAAACTCCCAACAATGAAGATATCCAACAAAAAGATAATCCAGACCAAACTCTCATTGATGAAACTTTAAAAGGGACTCCTTTATCGAATAGAAATAAACCTTTTAATATTTTTTTTAGTTTAATGCTTGTTTTATCACTTGGAAGTATTTTCGCAATTATATATTTAGTTTTTGAAATGAACCGGATAAACCAAGATACAACATCGCGTATTATTAAAAATTTGGATAATATTGCATCGCAGATGGAAAGTATTGAAAAGTCAAACATAGAGGTAATGAGTTTGCGCCAGACGGTTGAAAACCAAACTGCCATTTTTTACAGTGCATTGGGTAAAATATCTCCTCTAATTGTTCCTGAAATTTTTAAGACTAAATTTTCAGCATTAAAATCAGATTGTGACATATCAAAACACATCGACACGTTAGAAACTGTGCAATCGCTTGAATCAAGATATCGTAACTATTTATCGTCAACGCCTCCATGGATTCAAGAAAAACAGCAGGAGGATATTTTAGCAATAAGATTTTTAATTCAATACCATAAGGTTAAATATCTTTACGAAAATGAAGAAGTATCGCCTGAGGAAACTGAAAGAATATTATCCATAATGTTAGAAGACAAACCATCGGTTCTTCCAGAAGCTTCATTTAATGCAGCAAATAAACTTCTATCTAATGTTCAAGATGATCTGACAAAGACTGAAGAACTAAATAGGCAAAAAAATATAAACTCGCTTTTAGAAGAATATAGTAACATTTTAGTCAATAAAAATACTGCAAAATTAGAATCTATTGAAGCTCTTATAGAAAAAGTTGAATCTATTGAGGAAAATAATCCTAAATTCGAAGAAATACTCAATAGTCTTAGAAAAATTGCAGGTGAAAAGGAACAACAGACATTAATAAGTCAATTGAATGACCAGTATATCAAACTCAAAAGCACTTTTAACACTGAATTATGGGATAACCAAAAAGCAGTTGAACTATTATCATATTTTAAAGATCTTAATGAATCATCACCTCAAGCGCAGAAAAATTATAACGAACTTAATCAGTTGATAAGAATTCAAGATAGAATTGAAGCAATTAATGGAATAAATTCAAGATATGTAAATATAAATAAGCTGTCTGACGAGACAGCAATAATGTTGATTCCAATGTTAAAAACTGAATTATCAAATCTGATACTTGGGATTGAATCTGGAAATTTTAGTGACAATTCTGAAAAAGTAATGGCCGGACAATTGATGACGAAATTAAATAATTCTTATAATGAGTATGAAAAGAAAATTCTCGAAGAGCGTAAAAACATTTTCTCAAAATATAATGAATGGGCATTGCAGAAAATTTCAGAATGCCGCAGGAATTTTAAAATTGATCAAGATAACAAAAGCATGTTTGGTGGCAAAGAACAGTATAGAAGCAATTTAGTAACTATATTTGATGATCTATTATTAATTGATGAGAATATACTTGCTGCTCCAATAAGGAGTGTATACCAAGAATTATATGCGGAAATGATGAGCGACCTTGAGGTTAAAGAAAAATTTGAAATTGCTGAAAATGCACTTTATGTGAAAAAGAAAGCCCCTGAACAATTACTGGATGAATAATGTTAACCCCAATTTTAGGGTTAATTGGAACTTCTCAAATATAAACTAACGCTACAGCAATTTCTGTAATATTCTCAACATTTAAAGAAAAAAATATTACACATCATGAAGATTAGGCTCGCATATCTAGTTGTTGTGTTATCTCTTGTGATATTGCCTTTAGATTTTGCTTTTTGTTATAGCAAATCCAGTAATAATATTTTAGATATTCCTGAGCCCTATTCAAAGTATAAGAACTCAAGGACAATATTATTACCATTAAACGATAAATTAAAAAAAGATATAGATAGTGAAGTTCCAAATAAAAAAATTTCTATAAAAACAAGACACTTAATGGGCGATTTTACTGAAAATGTCATGGACAGATTCTTTCAGGGAAAAGGCAAATGGAAAAAAATAAATTCTCAAGTTGGTAAAAATGGCATTGATGGTCTTTACACTAGGCAGAAAAACGGCAGGGTAAAAGTTTTAGTCGTTGAATCAAAATATAATAAATCTCAACTTTCTCAAAACGCAAAAAAAGGTGCTCAAGGTTCCAAAAAATGGATAGAAAATAGCATAGATGAAAGGATTGAATCACTTAAAAAGGTATTAAACAATTCTAATATTGATTTAAAAACTAAAAATGGTATCAACTCTGAAATTCAACAACTTCAAGCAATTAAAAATAATGGTTCCTATGTACGTCGCGTCTTCTCGGCACAAATAATTGATGGCAAATTAAGCATAGAACTAGCTGACATAGAAGAATATATCGATCGTAAGAATGGTAAGTTACGTACGAGGAAGGCTCCTGTTACTATAGACAACGTTGAGAAAAAGGCATCAGGTTTATGGTCAATCGACAAAAAGGGAGTTCAACATCTCGATATCCCACTTTCCACTGAAGAGTATCGTAATCTTCGTGTTTCAAAAAATTTGAATACAAATCAAAAAAAATATCTTTCGCAATTAAGAGAGACATTTTTTAATGATTTAAAAGAAAAGCTTGTAAAAGAAGGTATGCACAGTGAGGATGCACAGAAAATAATAAAAAATTTTAAACGAGGTACTATAACTAACTCGATTGAGCTCAACAAAGCTATCGATAGTCGCATTATTTCAAGCGAAAAAAGCCTTGCTAAATCACTTAGAATGAAAGGGTTTACTGAATCACAAGTTAATAGGTTAATAGGATTATCAAAAGTAAATATCCCCGGAAAAAAATTTTTAGTTAAAAAAACTATATTTTTCCAACAAGGTATTAATTCTATCAAAAACATTACAAGAAAAGTCTATTCAGGTGTAAAAAGCCCCAAATACAACCTAAAACAGGCATACTCAAAAATTAAAAATGTTAATTTTTCAACTGTTAAGAAATCACTAAAAAATGGTAGTACCTATAAACAAGCTGGAAAATATACCTTTAGAAGTATTATTATTATTACTGCAGCAATCGAAATTTACCAGAATGTAAAGTTTTGGCAAGATTTTAGCAGAGGATATCATACTACCCACGAGGCATATTCATTCGCTGGTAAAACTGTCGGTATTTTTACCGGTGCGTACATAGGAGCAAGCGTTGGCGCGAAAATTGGGTTTGCAATTGGAGCGCCCTTTGGTGGAGTCGGAGCCCCTGTGGGTAGTGCAATCGGATCATTTGTGGGCGCTACCGTAGGAGCGATTATAGGGGCGATAACTGGCGATTACTTTGGTGATCGTGCATATTCATTTTTTAATGATGTAAAGGATGAAGAATATCGAACCAGATATGTAGATGTGCTCGAAAGATACTGTTTTAGTAATGCATTTAAGATTTAATTCGAATAAGTATGCGATATTTCGTAATTAATTAATGCGGTTTTAAATCCTTACTTTTTTTACGTTATTACGGCTTCAAAAAACCATCAACTCCACCATCAATCGATCTTGATACCGGCCACAGATAATCCCTTTCACCAGTGGCCAGTATCAAGACCCATTTACCAAATTTTACTCAACCAAAACATCCTCCACCACCTCGACGGTATACCAGCTATCTCCACACCCGCCATCCTCTTCCAGATGAACGATTTTCCGTCTCTTGCCACGAATGCCCTTAAAATCAATCTGCGAACAATTTTGAAGCACCTTCGTCAAGACCACTTTCCTGCAATTTGGACAGTATTTCATTCCCATGATCTTACCCCCTTGAAGGGCAATAGCACCATAAATTGCCCTTTCCTTTCTATTTTAATTGACCATCCCGTAACCACCCGGTGACAGTATCTCAGCGAACTCTTTGCTCAAATTGATGTTTGCGGCATCGTTAGAATCCTTTGCCTGCTCGCTTTTCCTGAAATCATCGACCATTTTTAAAACCTCAGAGTGCGATTTTTCGCTTAACACCTTAACAGCTGGTTTATCTTTCGAGGTCACGCTGTCATCATCAAAGATTATATCCTGGTCCGCCGACCGTTTCCTCATCCTGATAAAATTCCTGTTCACCTGCGTCACCATCCAGATGCAGATCATATGCCACATACAGATCTCCACCTTTGTCCCACCCTGGATCCCCAGTTAATTCAAAGACGGTTGGCAGAAAGCGCCCTCCAGCAACCTTTAAATACGCCCTTCCGGATCTTTTCGCCTTTTCAAGATCAGCAACATCCCATAAATCCATGACCCTTTTCATCGCACCAACTCAAAACGCCTTTCTCGATCAACGGTTTCAACCATTGGGATATCGCTGCGGTCGAAACTCCTCTTTTTTGGACAATGCACGAGGGGTGATCAGACCTACTTTTCAATCAACCGCATCCGATTATCCGTATAACGCTGACCCTCTCCGAGAGACTCCCTGAAAGAATCCCCGATCAATTGATACGCCAAGGCATAATCCGCATATTCCGCAATAACATTTCCCATATCGTCCCTGCTGCGTTGTCTCTGATGAATCAATGCAATGGTCTTGATCGTTGCGAGAACTCTCTTAAATGCGCGCCTTGACGCGATTGGGAGCGACCCTTTGCGGTTGATGAACTCCGCGATGTCCTTTGCATAAGGGATGACCACCGGAACCGGTTCCAGCGATTCGTAAAACAGCTTCCAGGCATCAAGTGTCTTTTGATCAACCGCGATCACCATTTCCAGATGCCATCTCCGCGGTCCTTGAAATGATGTCCCTTGTCTGCTCTGCTGTCGTATTCGGATGGATGGTGATCATGCGGTCCTCGAGCTGCCCCTCCAATTGTCCGTGAATGGTTGTGGTCAGAAGGGATGTGGGACCTTTTAATTCCTGCATGATGGTCACCTTCTTTTTACCGATGAATCCCGTGTATTGATATTTAAGGTACCCTTCCGAGATCAGAGTCCTTATGCTGTATGCGAGTTCGTTGTCCCCTTGTCGCCCTGATTGAAGCTGGAGGGCCTCCGTCAGAATGAGCGCCTTGTGCTTGAGACCGTCATTAAGATTATACAGACTCTTGCGCTCCCGCTTGTGATCAGGTAATAGGCGCTCTTTGGATAGAGTTTAAGTGTCGTAAACAATGGATGCGATTTCCCGGACCCTTGAGGACCTGAGTTTTTGGCAGCAAGCGCCTCCGAACCGGATGTCCCCATTGGAAGAAGCGAGCTGTCGATCACAACCATGTATGTCCCGATGTTTCTCCTTTCTCCGATAACGCCCAATTTATTGACCATCTCGATACGGTTTTTGAAAAGCTGAGGGTCACTGGCAATCTGCTCGGCACATCTCTTTAATTTCAGGGTCGATGATACGGTTTTCCGGCTCCTTTGCTGGTAAGATGTCTTCTTCAGTCAATTGAATAACGGCATTTTCAATTTCCAGCTGTACGGCACGCTTTGAGGCCGCCTTGGTCCTTTTCTTGATCAGCGATATGTAATGGTCTTTTAATCCCGGATCACATTCTGCAATAATCGGTGCGATGTCATTTTGAATGATTGGAAGTGCCTGTGGAAAGTTCTCCGGAAGCTGCTCGATCATATCTTCAAGATCATCTGTAACGGTTGAATCATCGTCGGTGTTTTGTGTTTCTAAATCTGTCGGTTTGGTTGTTAAGGTCATTATTGTTCATTATTTAATTGATCCCCTTTCCATTGTTATCAGTATTCATGCTCTTCGTTATACGCTCCTGCTTCAGTCTGCAAAGTTCCGAATCCATTTTTTCATCAACTGCCATACGGATAAATTCCGACAGCGGCATCTCAAGCCGGTCTGTAATCCACAGCAATCTGTCGTACTGCTCATCTGATAAAAGCACTGCAGTATTTTTAGTGTAGGTCTTCTTGCGCATATGTTCCTCCTCCCTGTCTTAAATATGAATTTTATTTGAATCATATGTTTGTTCTCGTTCAGAGGGGACATTAGAACCAAGAAAGGGTCTTGCTGGTCTGAGATAAAATGATGTGGAAACTGATGGTCAGCTGCTGAAAAGAATTGATGATTGCCTGGCGGGATTAAGACTGAATCAATTTCCAAATATCAGTTCTAAATCCTGATATTCGAATTCTATCGAGTAACCTTGAGTTAAAGAAATGTGAAAGCGTGGTGTCTGTCAGCGGAAGGAGGAAGGAGGTTATGCTTTTGCACTTACCCTATTAGCGGTCCATGGAACCCTTGAAATCAATTTTCCGTTGCGGTCATATCGTTCAAACACAATCTTATTCTTTTCGAGGACGTATTTCGATGAGGTTTTCGCGATATCTCTTTTTACGTTTGAACCGTTGCGCTCGGCAGGCATGTCCGTAGGCGGTTTGTAACTGCCGGGGCTTGCGATATTTCCTGTATGGTTTATAAGCTCGTTCATGGGTACATCCCGTTTATGTTTATCGGCCAAAACGAAAAATCACTTGAATTGGCCAAAATTTGTATATACAAAACCCTGTAGCCAGAACGTATATTCAATTTCAATATTATCTCTGGTAGTTACGATATTGATCCGTAATCTATTTGGATATTCAACCTCAATAATTTCTATATTCCACCTGGCATCAGTAAGTTTAAAAATCAATGATAATAGACCCTCGCATTTTTGGCGAAAAATATCCGAAAAAATATCCGCCGATGAATATTATACCTTTTTTGCTCATTCCAATACAACAGTAAGGGCGATGCTTTTACCTC
>CAVXTE010000095.1:0-38964 GCA_963764475.1 uncultured Bacteroidales bacterium | reverse complement strand
AACCTGCAGCACTGGATATAATGTTAATTACGGTAGCCCGCAAAAGACTCAAACGGAATAATATTGGTTTTATCCATATTCGGAGAAGTACGGCTTCTATAATAATAATTAGTATTGTGAGGATTGAAGAAGAGACTACCGTGTCAGGCGTAAAGAGGTTGAAAAGTGGATTAATGGCATCCGCCTGTGTCTCATGCGGAAAAAATAAAATAAAAGCAATTGTAAGAGAGATTGGCTGGAGTATAATACTTTTTGGGCTGGATTTTTTCATACTATTTAAACCAAAAAGTCAAAACTGAGAGCCGGGAGGTAAGGAACGTCTCACTCCAGCCTATTTTTATACCATTTTCATGGCAAATATTTTGATATTTTATCACAAATTAGTATCGCTCTTTGTTCTATAAAATCAGAGAATCTACTCTCTTCCCATATGCGTTCATCATCAGGTATCAAGTGCCTTTTAACAAAAGATGGCTTATCTGATACATAATTATCCATCCACTCTTTAAAGGGCTTTCCGTTTTTTATTCCCCTATTGGTTCCATAATCTATTAACTGAAAGTTTTTGATACTATTTATCTCATCCCATCCATATTTGAGACTTGCTAATATTGACTTTGGCATTATGTGATCAATATCTTGACTTCTTATCGTTTGATTGCGGTCATACATGAGATAATACAAGAAGGAACGATCAAGAGAATCAAGGTTATCTGAGTTATAGCTTTGTGTAAAAAAATCAGAATGTTCAATATACACATTGAACAATTCTTCCTTTGGGAAAACTTTATTTTTATGTTTCTTGATTTCCGCCAACAATTTACGAACACCTGTCTTATAAGCTACCCATCCGGCACCACGGCTTCGATAAACACCATTTAATAAAGAATGATATATCCATTCGTACATTATCGGAAAATCCACATTCCCAGCATCGTAATTGTCAAAGTAAACAGCAAGGGAATTTGTATCTTTGTCTTTGTAAAATAAATGATACGCAATAATAAACAGTGGTATAAAAGAACGATTTGCACCCCTATAATAATCGTATAGGTTAGCGTGTATTAAAAAGTCTTTTACGCACTTAAGCGTACTATTTATCCTGTCTTTATTTGTTATCGCAAACTCAGCATCTTTGGCTTCGATAGAGGCCATTTCTTTTTTATGGTCATCTTGCAGTAAAAATATTAACTTAATTAAGTTGTCTTGAGAAAGACCTATCTCCTCATATTCTTCTACCGTTTTCTCAAGAAACCCTTCCATTTCCCAAGAAAATCCCTTCAGTTTAGATGCCACCAAATCAAAAGAAGAAAGCTTGGTACCTCCATCATTTAAACGTCTAAATAACTCAACTATTCTTTGCTTATTTAATACTTCATCAAATGTTTTGTTTATTGAAACCTGCGATACTCCCAATGTTTCAGCAGTTATAATATTTTTATAAAAAGCCTTTACATTTTTCCTGATATGTTTTTTCTTTAAGGCATCGTCTATTTTCTTTGATGAGATTATTTCATCAGCAACTTGATCTTCATCGTTTGTATCTTTTAATCTTTTTAGAAGGCTACTTACTAAATACCAGTAATGCTCTGGAACTGGCCGTTCTGCAATATCCTTGGACTGCTTTGGTAATTTGGTTTCACTATTCTCAAATTTGAACTCAAACACAGAATTAAAGTCACTAAATAAATCAAAGTACATCACCTTTCCATTAATGCTTCCTTTAAGCCCTATGTAAAATGATTGTATCCTCTGTTGTCCATCAATCACAAACAACTGTTGTTGTGTTAATTTATCGATTTCGCGAGAAGGGATGATCCCCCCATCCTTTGTGAATGGTCTATAGTTAAATAGTGGCTTGCTTCCTTTCTCCTCTTCAATGACCATGATTCCACCAAAGGAATCTCCTTTTAAAAGAGTGTCGAATAGCAATTCCATTTTCTCTTCATCCCATACGAGTCTTCTTTGAATTACTGGAAGAACGAATTTTTCATCTTCCACTTCCGTTATTGCGTCAGAAACTCTATATGCCTTCCAAATTGCCATCTTATCTCCTCAATAATTTTTGGTATAACATTATATATTATGAAGTTAACCGTTTTTGACAACGCAATCGTTAAATCCCTTAATTCCAGCAAAATTCAGCTGTGAACTCAAGTATTCCCTACAAACATTCTAAACAATTTGAAATACATTAAATAACGGGCAATGCATAAACTGTTCATCAGATACCGGAAGCGTTTTTAAGAAACCTCAAGTTGGTTTAGCAGCTACGTGTACATGGGGCTGGGTACAAGGTTGTTGGAGTAATAAGCGGATTTGGGTGGAATTTTTATCCGGTGATAGATATTGACCTTATCACAACTTTTTATCGTAACAGACGACGCACAATACATTGCATTCGGCCTACTTGGATTAACGCCGAACTCAGCAGTAGCCATAGCAAAAAAGAGTTACAATTTTGCAAGGTCGACTCACCCTGGCTGTTTGCTGAAGTGATATATTATGTGCAGTTACCCAATTCTCTTATTTAACGGTGGCAAATCTCTATGTGTTGCACACCAAACATGAAAAAAAACTTCAACCAATGAAGAGAACTCTCTTGGTTCGATTCTAAAAGCGGAGAAACAAAAACATTACCCAAGAGGAAAAAATCTCGGTAGTTATCGGGTGCCCATTTCGCCATTGAGCTGTTTCCAAAGTATGGTACGTCTTTTTCATCCACCTCTGTCGCCGAACTGAATTTTCCATAAATTTCAGCCCCGAAATTGTCCGAAGCAGCTTTGCCAATGTATAGAATATTTGACTCATTGTCGGAGAATATGTAAACGCCACTTTTTTGGGAACATCCAACACCCGGAACCTCCTTTCGGAACCATTCTTTGAATGGACCTTCCCACGGTTCGACTATTTCAGATGCAAAGGACATTTCGGGATGCTCAATATTGAGGGCTTTGCAGAATTTTTCGATTTGACTAAACGCATCTTCAACTTTCATTAATTTTTTCCTTTGCGCACATAACGATAGCGGTGGGCCACGGGCACTTTGAATCTTGAGTTTTCAAGGCATTAACCGAGAAAAACGCACTCTATTTCCCATCAGTTCAATTGACTTGAATCCATTTATCCGCTAACACCTAAAACATTTAATGGAGGCTCCAATTCACATATTAAATATTCTTCTATAGATGAGGCTTCGAAAATCCTGCTATCAGGCAGGACAATGGTTGCAAGTAAAGTCACTGAAGAAAATTTTGGATCGAGACAACGACAATCTTTGCTTGAAAATCTTTCACCGATTCGCACACCGATATTTGATTTAAAAGATGCTTTACCAATATACTGTAATGCTTCATGTTCATCGAAAAAAAAGTAAAGACCCGCCCTATCGGCATTCTGCCACATTTTTTTTGTCATTATAGGACTCAATTCCTCCAGTGATAACATTAGATTGGGCCTTGGATACTTACTATTAAATTCATTTATAACCGATTTCAGAAAACTGTAATCAACCTTACTCATTAATTTCCCCTCCCGAAGCTATTAGAAATGATTGAATGTATCCGCATAAAACCCCACTACTAATCTTAAAGATCATATATTGGGATTACACCGGCAGTTTTCGTTTGAAACCATAAAGTTAAGATTTATTGAGAGTGACCTCTAAAAGTGGGGCTTTTCGAAGCGTGTGACATTTTCTACAGACATAAAAATTCATTTTAACATAGAACTTTACAGGTTTGTAAATCAAACTGGCGATCTTGACCTATCCCCTCAACCATTCCTCTGCATCCCCAATAACCCCCAAGCTTTCAAGCGTCTTGGCAATGACAGCGACTCTTTTTGTGCCCAATCCACGGATTTTCATTAAATCTTCAGGTTTGTAATGTGCCAACTTTTCAGGATTGCCGTCGTAAAAATCATTACGCTTAAGGGCATTCAATATCCTTGTGGCATCTCTCAGGGTACTCAGGTCTTTGATTTTTCGAGATAACCTTTCCTCTCACCCTTTTCGTTGTATATGTTTACTCTATTCTTAAAAAGGCTGTCCCGCTTCAAATACCCTTTCCTGCTGCCATCCCTTTCGTATATGTTGGTTCGGTTCTTATCCAGACTATCCTGTTTCAGGTAACCAGCTCTCCCAGAGCCTTTATGGGAGCCAGCATGATGCCGGAAACTGAAACATTGAGAAACAGATCGTTAAAATTATCAATAGTATAGTTTTTCTCATTGCCAGTTTCCTATCCGATTTTTTATATCCCAAGCGAGTCATATTTAGCTTTTTGTATTCAACACAAAGTTACACATTTTTTTGAACCGATAAAGATTACCGGCTCCTTCTGTATCGACGCGTTGAGTATCGCTGCATTCTGACAGATGGCCCAAATTTTTCACCATTTGATGTTCTGGCGAAAACCGACAAATGCAAAACCTTTTCGTCGAAAGCAAGAGCGAAACCGGTGCATTTTTTAGAATCAAGCCTGTAGTCGGTTCCCAAACCAACGGACTGATGAGAGTCTGCCTGAACGGTTTTTATGGTTTTCAAAAATGCCACAACTTTTGCTTTAGAGCCAATTTTATCAAATTTGGAATCGTACCAGTCAATGGCGTCAAGGGCATAGCTTTCCACGATTTTTTTGAACGTTTTCTCAAAAGTATCCGATTTCCCAAAACTTTCGATCCCTGCCACATTCCCGTTTATCTGAAAAATAGCTCCGATCTGCAAATCTGACATTTCAAAATTTTTCAGATAATCGTCAATGACCGGTCTTTCCTTCTTGTAAATCTCCGCCATGGCCATGCTGCCGGATTCAGCTTTTCGGCGAGATGCTTTCGCAGATATCTCATTCCAGATGGCGCCCTGATCTGATCTGAAATTTCCGGATTCTTTCATTGAGAAATGCACCTGCTGCGCTTTCATGGCCCTTAATGTGGAAGGCGCCAGGCGGTTTTCGGATCGAAAAAACTGGGTATCATATGACCACCTGCCCTGCTTCAACGCAACTAACCGGAATTTTAACAGTTTCATTGGCTGGGATAAGGATTGTGGTGTTGATTATCCGATTTTGCTTGGCTCCGACCAGCTCCTCTCCGTCCAGAATCAAAACCATTTTTTCCGATTTGTTGATGACCCTTAGTTCCGGCACCGAACCGTGTTGATCAACCTCGACCACCTCTATCAGGTTCTGCGACAGGGCTTCATCCAGCGTCAGATAGTCGAAAGGGATGACCTCATCTGACAACACGGGATAAAGGGTTAAATTTTTGTAGGATTGTCCTTTCCCGATTTGGATTTTTTCGAGGTAATTTTTGATTAAATCTGTCATGGGATTCCGCTCCTTTGCTGTTTTTTTGATTTAGCATACAGCAGGAGTGTGACAGATACGGTCACATTGGATGGGAAAAATTGAAATATTTTTAAAAATGGGCCTCTGATGCATTCTATTGTTCTGTGCTTCGGGGATACGGTTTGCCATGGAATCATCGCTTAATATTTCAACAAATTCGCCGATATAATCATGAGGAACGGCTTGATTTTTGGCCAAAATGGAATTGCAACTGCTAAAAAAGGGCAAACATGGCTCGTGGGGATCAACTGGCGCGTCAGTGGAAAATTATACAGACGCTCATTTCGTCCCGGATGGGAAAATCCGCTGCAGACATTGCCCGTGACCTCAATTGCCACCCCCGGACTGTCTATCGTGATTTGGACGCTCTCCAATCGGCCGGTTTCCCCATGTACACTGAACGGGTCGATGGCAAGAGCCTCTGGTCCCTGCTCGACACGGTCAAACACCACTTCCCAATCCCATTTAACCTCACCGAGCTCATGGCCCTTCATTTCAGCCGAGATGTCCTGAAGGTACTGGAGGGCACCGTTTTTTACGATTCCCTGGAGTCGCTTTTCCAGAAAGTCCGCACCACGTTGCCGCCAGAGTCAAAAAAATACCTTGAGCAAATCTCAAAGAGCCTCGGATCGCGGCCTCGCCCATACAAGCAGTATGAAAAGTTCAAGGAAATCATCCACCAGGTCAACGAGGCGGTCATTCAGCGAAAGGTCATCGACATTGTTTATTACACCATGAGCCGCCGCCGCATGACCAAGAGAAAGGTGGCACCCTACCAGGTGTGGTTCTACGATGGTTCATTCTATTTGATCGGTCTGTGCAGCCTCGCCAACGAGATCCGCATCTTCGCACTCGACCGCATAAAGATGCTCCACACCACCGATGAGACCTTCGACATACCATCTGATTTTGATTTCGACGCCCTGATGAATAAAAGCTTTGGTGTTTTCCAAGGGCCTGCGGTGAAGATCAAAGTTTGGTTTGATAAGGAAATCGCCGGATACATCAGCGAAAAAGTGTGGCACAGCTCTCAAAGGATCCATGAGCAGAAGGACGGATCAATTATTTTCGAGGCTGAGGTTTCCGGAACAGATGAGGTTAAATTCTGGGTGATGAGCTGGGGGTCAAAGGCGCTGGTTCTTGAGCCTGAATCTCTGCGGAAAGAAATCCAATCTGAATGCTCCTTGACTCTCGATCATTATAACAATCATGCAGAGGCTGATCGTGCGACTGGATGAATCCTGGATTTGTCTCTACCATTTATTTTTGTAAAAATTTCCTAACGCTATTACATTTCGAAAAATTGACTCAAAAGACATACCCCGTTTAACATTTTAAAAAATTTTAATTATTAAAAAAGCCAAACATGCCTTGGTCAGGGACGGGTTTCTGCGGATATAAAACTGGGACATCCAGACGTATTAAAGATGATAAGCAAAGTCATTTTTGGTCAATCAGTTTTTGTGTTAAATATGACTAATAAATATAATACATAAATCCAATTAATATCTTTTTTAGAAATAAAAGGAAAATCATACATGTCGATAAAGTGCGTTTTCAAAACCCCACGTGAAGCCTGTGTGGTAATTTCAAGAATATTTAAATCTTCAAAATATAAAAACAAATTAATTGCCCTCCCATTCAATAGATTTGATCCAGATAATTCTATTTGGTGGTTATCTCCATCACCAGAAAACCCAAGGTTATAAATATGGCAAATTTGGATTTATTCCTCATGATAACAATCAAATTCTTATCGGATTTTACGTTGAGAAAGGGTTAGACGCCGATTACTGCTCGATTGCTGGATCAAAGGCTGCGAATCGAATGGTCATGGATAAAGACTGGCTATCGCATGATTTCATGCATAAAATGGGATCAGATCAATTTTTATCCATCTTAAATGAAATTGCATCAAACACATTAAAGAATCCAGAGATACATATTTGGGGAGGATATGCAACTCCTGGTTTTGAACCGGAACAACCAAAATATAATTGGGATAAATTTGAATTCTATTGGGACTTTAAATTACATCAGCTTCTCCGAATAAAAGCCATCCATAATGGGAATGTATTGGGAAATTTAGAATATTGCTCGAACCTTATTTGCTTAAAAAAAGAGCTAATTAAATTCAATGATAATTCATATGTTTGGATCGATCTTTTTCTCGGATTTCGTATGGAAATAGCAAGTTCGACCAACGACGCCTGGGGAGGATTAGAATGTAGAAAATATATTATATCCACTTAATGAATGGGTCAGATAAGGATTATTAAAGACAATTTAAATTACGTTTTATAATGATCTTTCGAATGTGACTGTCATCTTTTAGATTTTTAAAATCTAAATATTTTTAAACTCTTTTTAATAGGAGACATAAATGAAATTTGAATTAAATAAACGCTGTTTTAAAATAGATAAACATAATGCCAAAGCAATGTTAACGGGTTATCCATTCAACGGAAATCATATTTACCAAGCAATATATTGTGACGTCCAAGAAAAACCTTTTCCAATGTTAATAACCCTCAATAAGACAAAAACCAATTTTACGCCAAGTTCATTAGGAGAATCATTATCTCCAGATGATTATTAAGATCCCACTAAAATATGTAGTGTTTTTAGATTCCGAATATTTTATAGAAAACAACATTGACTTGTGGAAAAAACTTTGTAGCAATGGACTTTTTAACATTTGGATACCTGAATCTCCTCACAGAAGATTTAATCAGTCAAAAAAACACCCGGGAAATTTCAGAATTCTTTTTATTGAGAATTTATGAGATTGAAAATAGCTTTCAAGAGTCCGAAATCAAGATTGCCAGTTCACGAATTGATCACTTAATTTCAAATACAGGACCGTACCGTTTTAAAGAAAAAAGTCATTAAAGATGAGATGTTTTCAGATATAAAAATTCGATTAGAGGAATCTGTTAAACCTTATTTGCTCAAAAAGGAATATTATTCTTTTCCTGAAATGCAAGAGGAAAACTTTGATCATTTCGATAATCCTTATCCTGATGAGGTTAATATCAATGAAATTAACGAGCATAAGGAAGGAATGTTAAAAAAAGTTTTTGTTAATGTATATGAAAGAAATAGGAAGGCTCGCGAAAAATGTATTAAACAGTTTGGCTATAAATGTTCAGTTTGTTCATTTGATTTTGAAGAAAAATTCGGTAAAAGAGGAAAAGATTTCATTCATGTTCATCACAAGATTCCTTTATCCGAAATTGGAAAAGAATACCATCTTGATCCTATAAAGACTTAGTTCCAATATGTCCAAATTGTCATGCGATGCTTCATAGGCATAAGCCTGCCATTTGCATCGAAGACCTGAGAAAGATGATGCTGAATATTACAAAACGAGAGTTTTAACCACCCATCACAACTGCTCTTATAAAACTATGATATAGTATAATAAATAAGTAAGCGTCTCTATTAGGTAGAGGAAAAATCGGTGAGTATTTAAATTACAATGAAAAATATAAACGGAACAATTCATTTAACAGCTTCGGATTTAGTAGGTCATCTAAACTGCAGTCACTTGAGTGCACTAGATGTTCAGGTCGCCTCTGGGCTACTTGCCAAGCCTGACTATTATGACCCGTTGTTAGAAATCCTTAGGGAGCGAGGGCGTCGTCACGAACATGATTTTATCGAATACCTTAAAACCAGTGGCTATGAATTAGCAGTTATAGAAGGCATTGACATTACAGAAGAATCAGTGGGGGCTACACTGAAAGCGATGCGGAATGGAAATGCTATTATTGCCCAGGCTGCATTGAGATATGACCGCTGGAGTGGCCGTGCGGATATTTTAAGACGGGTTGAGACTCCGAGTAACTTTGGGAGACTGGTCATATGAAGTGATTGATACGAAGCTCGCCCGAGAAACAAAAGGCGGAGCGGTTCTGCAACTTTGCTTGTACGCAGATTTGCTTGAAAATATCCAGGGTGTTGCACCAGAAAATGTGTATGTCGTGACGCCATGGAGTGATTATGAACCGCAAGTTTTTCGATATGCAGATTATGCTGCTTATTTTCGCCGCGTGAAGAAAGCCGCAGAGTTGGCCGTCGATCAAGGCGGCGAGACCAACACCTATCCAGACCCTAAAGATCACTGCTCAATTTGCAGATGGATAAATCAATGTGACAAACGTCGTCGTGATGATGATCACCTGTGCCTTATTGCAAATATCACAAAAAACCAGATAAGCGAACTTCAAGCCAATGGCATAGAAACAACCAAATCATTTGCTGAAATGCCAATACCAATGCCGTTTGTACCCCGGAAAGGCTCGCCGGTATCGTTCGAAAAAGCCAGAGCGCAAGCAGCAATTCAGGTCCAAGCGCGCGAAACTGGAGAGCTTAGATACGAGCTTCTCGAAATCATACATGATACCGGCCTATCAGCACTTCCTGAGCCTTCAATTGCAGATGTTTTTTTTGATATTGAGAGTAATCCGTTTGTTGGTGAGCATGGCCTGGAATATCTGTTTGGATATGCATATGAGGATGATCAAGGAGTGATGGGTTATGATAAAGCTTGGGCTTTTAATCGAGAGGACGAAAAGGCCAATTTCGAACGTTTTGTTGATTTTGTAACTGACCGGCGTGAAATAAATCCTGAATGCACATTTATCACTTTGGCGCTTATGAGCAATCTGCATCAAGCGCCTGATGGGGCGGTATGCGACACGTGAAAATGAGGTCGACAATCTTCTGCGCGGCCTGGTGTTTGTCGACCTTCTTAGCGTCGTTCGTAATGCAATACGGGCAAGTGTCGAAAGCTATTCGCTCAAGAAGCTGGAACCATTTTTTGATTTTCAGCGGAAGGTGCCATTGCATGAAGCCAATATTGCTTTGACTAAAATTTCCGCAGGTTGGAACTTAATGATATCCAATCCATAGACGATAATACAAAAACGATCGTGCAGGGATACAATGCTGATGATTGTTTTGCAGCAAAAGCCTTAGGGAATGGCTTGAAGGTCTGCGATCGCAACTCGTTAATCAAGGGAGAAATTCGCGTCCGGCTCCCGGACAGGAGGGACCAAGCGATGAATTGGATGAACAAGCCCGCCGTGTTCAGGATTTGGTGACGCGATTATCACATGATGTCCCAGTTGATCCTGATTTGCGCAGCAATGAGCAGCAAGCGCGTTGGATACTCGCGCATATCCTTGATTGGCACCGACGTGAAAACAAGGCTGTTTGGTGGGAATTTTTCCGACTAAGTGACCTTACCCCTGAAGAATTGGTCAATGAAAGATCGGCCATATCCCGTTTGACTTTTCTTGAAACAGTCGATCTTAGCCCAAGGGGGATCCCCACTGATCGTTATCGCTTTGAGCAGCAGGATACTGATTTGCGCGGTGACGAAGAGTTGAGGGCAGCAGGTGGCGAAAAATTTGGTACAGCAGTTTCCATCTCCACTGATGCGCGCACAATTGACGTAAAAAAAACAGCTAAAACTAAGGATGTTCATCCAGAAGCAGTTTTCGCTCATACGGTCTTTGGAAGCAATGAACAGGCGGCTTCTCTCTTCCGTTTGGGGGAATACGTGGCTGAAAACGGTATTGAAGGCAACGGCCCCTTCAAAAGTGCACGTGCACTCCTGTTGCGCGAGTCACCAAATTTGCATGGGCAGGACATTCAGAGGGACGGCGAAGACACACTCGATGCCGCCTTGCGCATTTGTCATCATCTTGATGCCGGGGTTTTGCCGATTCAAGGGCCACCAGGTACCGGGAAATCATATACGGGCGCGCGGATGATTTGCTCGCTAGTGCAACAGGGTAAAAGAGTCGGTATCACGGCCAATAGCCATAAGGTTATTCGGAACCTGATTGATAAGGTGATTGAGGCTGCAGATGAAATGCAAGTTAATGTGAACTGCATACAAAAACCAAAGGATATGGAACCCGATCAAGACTCACTAATTTTTGCAAGGAGGAATGAGGACGTCTTTGCGGCCCTTGCCAATGGGACTGCACAAGTTGCGGGAGCAACCCATTTTTTATGGTCCCGGGAGGAAGCGCATGCCGTGGTTGATGTTTTAGTCGTTGACGAGGCAGCCCAGATGTCCCTTGCCAATGTCCTGGCTGTTTCGCATGCGGCGTTGGCACTGATTTTGATCGGCGATCCTCAGCAGCTTGAGCAGCCTACGCAAGGTTCGCACCCAGATGGGACTGAGGTTTCCGCCCTGGATCATATTTTAGGAGATAAACACACAATCACAAAGGAGCAGGGATTATTTCTGGAAAAAACTTACCGACTTCACCCAAATATCTGTGCATTCAATTCAGAGCTTTTTTACGATGGAAAACTGGCATCAATAGAAACTTGTGCCCGCCACGAAATAAAATCTAATGGCCTACTTGTGGGTTCTGGCCTCCGTTACCTGCCGATTGATCATACTGGCAATACAAGTTCATCGGTTGAAGAGGCGGACGCTGTCAAGGACCTTGTCGATCGCATTTTTGCCGAAGATACAAACTGGACCAATCGCGATGGTGAAACAACCCTAGTTACAATGGACGACATTTTGATTATCACGCCCTATAATGCTCAGGTTTTTGAGATTCAACAGCGACTTCCAGATGCCCGCGTAGGCACGGTTGACAAGTTTCAGGGGCAGGAGGCTCCTATTGCAATCTATTCTATGGCCACATCGAGTCATGCAGATGCTCCACGCGGAATGGAATTCCTCTACAGCTTAAACCGCTTTAACGTGGCTATTTCACGTGCCAAATGCATGACAATATTGATTGCATCACCAAACGTTTTTGAGGCGGCTTGTAGGACACCTCGCCAAATGCAGTTGGCTAATGCGTTTTGTAGGTACTTGGAAATGGCCCTATCCTTTTCTGAAGTGGATACTTGGGGACGTTGTTGACAAAGCATACAAAAAGTAGACGATATTGATTGCTTAGTCAATGTACCCGATATATAGAGCGAAACAGGACACGCATGCAATAATGCGTTTCTTAAAGTTGAGAGTTCAAGGATAATTATCCTATTCACGAAATCTGGAAATCCTGGTCAAATAAAACATACCAATACTAAACACAAATAGGACACAAAATGTTGTATTCGTAAATTTATCATTGAACGACCTTCCATAATTACTCAAAAATCGTATCTAAAAACTTCTCAAACCCTCTCTGCTGGTAGTTCTCTTTCTCCTACACCTCAAATATATATCCATAACCCGGTTTTCTTTTTCTTAACGAAAAATTTGCTCGGTCCGAATCTTTAGCCAAAATTCTAAATCGAAAACGGATGTTGTGCTGAAACCGGATCTGCAGTGCCTGTTCAGGTGTTCAGCAGGTGTTCAGCAGGTGTTCAGGACAGGGGTAAACACCTTACTCAAAAAATATCAATTAATATTCAATAGGTTACAGACGATCGATCCGAGGTGTTCAGGTGTTTACCCTGTTTTGGCCATTGAACCATGAAACAGGTTCAGCAAGAAAGGAAGGCTGACTTCATATACCGCAAAAAAATCCGGGTTATCTAATTTTCAATATATAGGTAAACACCTTAACACCTCCATGTTCCGGACAGCAAAGATGTTGAAAATTGGGGCTTTTTATTGCCAGACAGGTGTTTACCCCCCACCTGAACACCTATAAACACCCCTAAACACCTCCCTGGCGATACGGACACCGGTCAACTCGCTTGCGTGAATATCCCACACCACCCTGGCCCCTACTCCAGGTCGAAATTTTCATCGTCATTGAAAAACGCCTTTTTCCCTCTTTATGGACCATGGTCACACAACCTCTATCAATCAATGGTTTGGAGTGATATGCCCCGAGGTGTTTAGGTGTTAATCCTGTTTCGTTGATTCGATCGTACAGCCAAATTCATCGTGAAGGTGGCCTAATGTCACATACCCCAGAAAAAAATCCGGGTTATCTCATTTTCAATATATAGGTAAACACCTTAACACCTCCAAGGCTGTCATTTCAGAAAAGGCGATAATTCGGGAGTTTCCATCGACAGGCAGGTGTTTACCCACCACCTAAACACCTTTGAACACCCAAAACACCTCCCTACAATATCAACTATATCATCCCTTCCAGCTCATGCGCCGCCACTGCCGCCAGATTATAGATCAAAGTTGTTCGCGTCATTGAAAGACGCCTGGCCGGCTTTTGCGAAATGGAGGTATGTCCCGTATGTTGATCCTTGTTTGGGCGGTGGCTGGGGTATTATTATTGTTTTGTTCATGTGGGTGTTCAGGATTGCTGCCGGAGCTGTACTATGGCGTTTCAAAAAAAATCTGATTGCTGTCGATAGGGGGAGCCTGCGTCGACGCTGTTATCAGCTTCCGACAGGATGCTATGCCTATCCAATTTTCAGAATATCGACAAACACCTTAACACCTCCATCAGCATCATTGATAACATTATGATAATTCATTATTTTTTAACGGTAGACAGGTGTTTACCCCCCGACTGAACACCTGTGAACACCCTAAACACCTATCCGCCAATATCCCTGCCGGCCCCTAAATCATGCCGGTGCCATGCTCCCAAGCAGTCAATTCAGATCAAAATTAGCTTCATCGTTGAAAAACGCCTCGCAGGCCCGCCGGTTCATCCTGTGTGAATGATCGCCGAAAAGGATCGCCTTTAGCATCGAAACGAAATTCTTGTATCCGGTCTTATCGTATGTGGCCAACGACCGTGGTACGTAAAAATCGATCGATGACGCGACATTCATGCGCCCAAGCGCAGAGCCATTGGGGATCAGCCGCATCATCCCAAATTTACCCTTGCCAGATTTTCCATCGCGATGAATATGATACTCGACCAGCATTTTTTGGCCATTTCTCTGCGGTATCCGAATAGACCTCGCCCGATGATACAATTCGTGAGCCTCTTGCGCCAAAACGCCTTTGAAATATCCTTTTTCATATCCATTAAAAAACCAATCAGCGTCCATAAAAATGATCTGCGGCAACGACTTTCCGCGATATTTCCCAAACCCCATTGTCGACCATTCCATTGCTTTTTCCCTCCTTAAAAAAATGTTAAAGGGAAGCCGACGTGAATCGGGTTCCCTCATATTTTGGCATAATTTCCGTATGCTTCCGGCGTTAAAATATGCAATCGTCGAAGCTAAATGCCGGCTCAGCTTCTCCGGCCGTCTCATCCGGCCCGTCATCCGTCAATTCATGTGCTGAAACCTCGTCAGACCCCGTATTTTCAATCATCTGCCTCTGGTCAAGCCTCAGGTCATACAAGCGATACAAATCACCGCCTTCATTCCAACGCGGGTCCCCAGTCAACTCGAAGGGCGTCGGCAGGCCGGTAACATCATCGGCGTTAAAAGCATCATTGATCTTGAGATAGGCCCGGCCGGAATGTTTGGCCTTTTTCAATGCCGCCTCATCAGGGAATTCCTTGCCGTCGTCGTCACACCAGGTCAGAATGCCATCGATCAACTTCCCGCGCACCCAGCTGGTCAGCGCACTCTTCGAGATCCCCCACTCGGATGTCAGGGTGCCATATTGAACAGGGCCGTTTTTCCTGATGAACTCGATCCGCAGAGCGGCCTCTTTGCTTTGATGCCCAAGGGTTTCCCGGAAGGCTTCCCTGACAATCTGCAACGCCATCCAGTAATCGCTCATCTCGGCTTGCAGGCGGCCTTTATCATCACGAGTACGCTGGAACTGATAGGCGCAGACAACCGTCTGAATGATGGCCATGGATCGGTTAAAGGCCCGACGCGCGGCTATCGGCAATCGTTCACCCCGCTGGAGATAATTCGAAATCTGGCCGGCGAATGGAATCACCACGTCGGTCGGCTTCAGCAGAGAATGACAAGATGACTGAACGAGTAAGTACCAATAAAACTGTATGTATCCATATCCTGTATCCGGCCGTGACGGCGTTATGCCCAATGTAAGCAGCCATTCATTTTTAGAAGCCGCATTCAGCGTAGACAGAATGACATCTGTAAATACATCTTCCTGCAAAATGATATGATCGGAAGGGGCAACAATGAGCAGCGCGTCAGGGTTCAGTTTTTTTATTTTATAAGCAGCAAAAGCAATAGCAGGCGCTGTATTTCTGCGCATCGGCTCACACAATACCTGTTCGGAAGTTATTCCGTCAAGTTGCTTCATCACCATTTCCTTGTAAATTTCATTGGTAACGATAAAGATATTTTCTACGGGACAAATTTTAAGGAAACGATCGAACGTTTGCTGGATAAGTGTTTTACCGGTACCTAAAATATCAATGAATTGTTTGGGGCGGGATGTCCGGCTCATCGGCCAGAACCTGTGCACCGATCCCTCCGGCCATGATAACGCAAAAGTTGTTATTTTGCATAGTCAGTTGATTTTATCTAGTTCATGCAAAGATAAAAAAAGGGGAACAAGTTTAGGGTTAATTGTGAAGAATGTAAATATCCGATAGGAGTAAAAGAAAATGAAAAGAATCGTGAAAGGCAGTCTGTATATCCAAATCCATTCAACGATGGATTTTTTATCCGAAAGGATGGGGATTTTACAGGGGCCTGATTAGTGACCTTTTCTTTTGGCTTGTGATATTTTTTGAAGCTCCTCAATATCCGCCTTATCACGCAACCGGTTTGTCGTCATTTTTGACAAAATCAGATGTTCAAAACTGATCATGGGCAGGTCGAGCCCCTGGATGCTTACAATGATTTTCGCCTTGTCGGCCCGATTAAAATCTATGCCTGAAACCCGGGTGATAAAATCAATCTGAAAAGGTTTTTCCCAGATATGAAATACAAAAACCTGCTCAAAATTTGTTTGTCGTATGATTTTCAAGTCCCTCCTATTAAATCCTGATTTTTCGAGGACTCCGGCCAGCTTGTCACGGTTTTTATTATCCGGTTTTATCCACAGATCCAGGTCACCTGTCGTGCGGCTGTACCCATAATAATTCACTGCAAATCCTCCGATAATAATGAATTTCACATCAGCTTTGATAAGATTTTCAAGCAGGATTTTATGTGAATCAAGAAAAATGTTCATCCGGGTCCTCGATTATGATGCGGTTATCAAGTTTCGGGTTTCGCAGTTCGTCGGTAGTCAATCCATACGAAATGCAAATGAGTTCATACAGGTTGTGCAGACGCTCTTCAGGACTAAGGGATGCGTCGTAACGACGGGTTTCATTCCGGTCATCGTCAAATGAAGCAAAAGAAATCTTGTCAGAACCGGAGGAGAGCTCATGATGACTGTAACCAACTTCCGCTTCCTGAAAATTGTTTTCTTTCGATTTTTTCTGTGCTTTCTTCATTCGATGTTATGCTTTCCTCAGATTATGCAATTGTCAAAGACAAAATTAATGAATTAATCCTATCGGAATACTCAGACGATTTTGAATATTGGCGGTCGGAGAATGGGATTGTATATTGCTGTGGTAAAAAGCGAAGGGAAGTTGACTGGCAAAATAAATTTCATTATCAAATGATTTATCACGCTGTAAGGATCATTTTCACTGCCTTCTCTCTGATAATTTTTCCGGTTGCCGTTTCCGGAAAACGGTTCACAGTAAAAACCTGCTTTGGAACTTCATAATCCGATAATCCTGAATTTTTATACATCAGGGCAAGTGCATCCTCTTTTAATTCTGAACCTTCAACAAGGAGGACGACCTTACTACCCAATTTTTCATCAGAAATTCCTGCAATGATGAAACGGTTTTTCATGAAGGGTTCGAGCTTTTGTTCGACCACCTCGGGTATAATTTTTATCCCGCCACTGTTGATCACATTGTCGATCCTGCCCTTGTAATCAAATTCCGTATCATTGGCCACGTCAACCAGGTCATTCGTAACAATTTCTTTTCCTGAAAGATTTGGAGCATGGATAACCAGGCAGCCTCTTTTATCTTTACCGAATTTCACATTGGGAAGTGCTTTGAAAAGATTTGATTTTTCAGAACCATTAAGCCTTTTCATAGCCACATGGGTGATGGTTTCTGTCATTCCATACGTATGAAATGTGTTGTTTTTGAGTTGTTCGATCTTTTCTTTCAACTCAAAATTAATTTCGCCACCGCCAATAATCAGATTTTTTATGTTGTTCAGTTTTTCAATTCCGTTTGTTGTTTCAAAAATAGTATGCACCTGCATTGGGATCATAGCTGCAAAATCGAATGATTCGTTGATCTTCTCCAACGGGTTTCCTGAAGGTTCAACCGGCATGAGGTTCAGTCCGAGGACAAAAGATCTGACAACCATCATTTTTCCGGCGATGTACTCAACAGGAAGACAAAGCAGTGATCTGTCATTTTTTTGTAAGCCAAGAAATTCGCCGGTATTCAACGCACTACGGATCATTTTTTCTTTTTCAATTTCAATCCATTTCGGTGAGCCTGTTGATCCGGATGTCTTGACTTTTAATGATTTAGTTTCCGAAATCCAACTTTCAATAAAATCATAAAAGTTTATTTCCCATGATTTTATATTTATTTGAGATTTCTTTTTAAGCGCCAGACGTTCAAGATCACTTCTAAGAAATTCTTTACCATCGATAATTAAACGCGTAAAATTCAACTCTTTCATGAACGTAAGGGTTTAATATCCCATCTTTTTTCGGGATTAAATTTTAGTTTCCCTTCAGACACAAATAGTGGAGAGTCAAAATTATTTGAATATAACTGTCCCGTTCCAAGTCCCTGCGGCAATGGGTTATCCAACGTGTACGTCCATTGTGCAATGGCATTCAGTCCGATATTCGATTCGAGAGCGGAGGTGACCCACCAGCCGGTTTGCATTGCATCCGCAAGATCGATCCATTCCTTTGAGGCCAAAAATCCACCCAAAAGGCTCGGCTTGAGAATAATATATTGTGGAAGGATCGTATTCAACAATTCTTTCTTTTTTGTGATATTGGAAACCCCGATCAGCTCTTCATCAAGACCAATGGGTATAGGAGTCAACCGGCACAACCCGGCCATTTGTTCCCATTGTCCCTGCCGGATCGGTTGTTCGATGGAATGAATCCGGTATTCGGAAAGCCGTTTTAGTTTTTCAAGTGCATCTTCAGGTTTAAATGCTCCGTTAGCATCAACCCTGATCTCTAAATCCGGCTCACCGTATTCTTTTCGTATCAGTTTGAGAAGACTGAGTTCATCACTGAAATTAATGGCACCGATCTTCAACTTGATACAATGGAATCCAGCCTTGATTTTATCCTGAATCTGCTTCTTCATTTCTTCGAAACTTCCCATCCAAACCAGGCCGTTGATCGGAATGGAATCCTTTCCGGCAGTAAAATCTGATTCAAAAAGTATTTTTGTTCCCTTTTGTTTGAAGTCCAGTAATGCAGTTTCCAACCCAAACCGAATGGAGGGAAATACATTCATTCCTTTATCAGGATGATTCTGGAAATCATTTATCGTTTCACAAACTTCATTCAGCTTTTGTTCATAATCCGGCCGGTCATCAATGCTCAGTCCCTTTAAAGGACTACATTCACCGACACCTTTCGTCTGGGGAGCTTTTTCATCATAAATAAAAATAAACCAGGAATCTTTTTGTGAAAGTATGCCTCTTGATGTTCGGGATGGTTGACGAAAATTCAGTGTGTATTTTTTATAAAATGCCTTGAGCATTGTTTTGCCGGATTAAAATAACAGGCCTATCCCGAAAGCTAGGGAAAAAAGCAAGCTGGTAATAGCCAGTTTTTTTAGGTAAGGATCCAGTTCCTCGGGAATGGTGTTATTAAATACGACAACTACATTGATCCATAACAATGGGATGGTTAGCAGGAACAGCATTTGAAACGGAGAGTGATAATTGATGAGCATATAGGTAAATCCGGTAATCACAGAGCCTAATAAAAGGAAAAAATGATACCATTTCGCTTTTTGAATCCCCATTAATACTACCAGTGTATGTTTCCCGGAGGCTTTGTCATTTATCCTGTCGCGCATGTTATTCAGGTTCAGTACTCCGGCACTCAGAAATCCCATAGCTGAGGCGGGCAGCAATATTTCCCATTTCAGCGTATGCGTATTTAAATAATACGTACCGATGACACCGGTTAACCCAAAGAAAACAAAAACAAACAAATCTCCAAAACCTGAATAGCCATAGGGATGATCACCGATTGTATATTTTACGGCGGCAGCAATCGCACCCAATCCTAAAATCAGAAAAAGAAAAACATTAATAAACGGAATTCCTTTTGTGCCCTCATAAATGAGCAGTAAACCACTAAGCAGTGAAAGAACCATAAAAAGAATGACAACCCTTTTCATATCTTTAGGGGCAATGATTCCGCTTTGAACTGCCCTTTGCGGGCCTACTCTTTCTAAATTATCCGTTCCGTGTTTTGAATCACCGTAATCGTTGGCAAGATTGGATAATATCTGCAAAAACAAAGTCGTCAAAGAAGCCAGTAAACAGACTCTCCAGTTAAAGACGCCATCGAAATCGGCAATAAAACAACCCAATGCAACACTTGAAAGCGCCAGCGGCAGTGTTCGTAAACGAAAAGCTTTTATCCAGGGTTTAAGGTTCAATTTTCCAAGATTATCAAGTTGCAAATTACGGATATTTTGGGAATTTTTTAAAATCCGGATCACGTTTTTCAAGGAATGCCTTTTTACCTTCCTGAGCTTCATCCGTAAGGTAAAAGAGCAGGGTGGCATTGCCTGCCAATTCCTGTATTCCGGCCTGTCCATCGAGTTCGGCATTCAAGCCCATTTTGATCATTCGCAAAGCCATCGGGCTTCTTTTCATCATGATCTTGCACCATTCAATGGTTGCCTCCTCAAGCTTTTCAAAAGGAACGACCTTGTTCACCATCCCCATTTGTTCAGCTTCTTTTGCTGTATATTGTAAATTCAGGAACCAGATTTCACGGGCCTTTTTTTGTCCAACATGACGCGCCAGGTAAGATGATCCAAACCCTGCATCAAAACTGCCGACTTTTGGTCCGGACTGACCGAATTTAGCATTTTCGGAAGCGATGGTAAGATCGCACATGACATGCAAAACGTGACCTCCTCCGATGGCATAACCATTCACCATGGCAATAACGGGCTTGGGCAACGATCGTATCTGGCGCTGAACATCCAATACATTTAAACGGGGAATACCATCTTTATCGAGATAACCTCCCTGACTTTTATAATTCTGATCGCCACCACTGCAAAAAGCTTTATCACCTGCGCCGGTCAAAATCACAACATAAATTTCCTGATTTTCACGGCAAATCCTTAACGCATCACTCATTTCCGAAACCGTATCAGGACGAAAAGCATTGCGAACTTCAGGACGGTTAATCGTTATTTTAGCGACTCCTTCCCAAAAATCAAACAAAATATCTTCGTAGTTTTTCAGTGATTTCCAGTCTCTTTTTTCTCCCATGTCAAAATTTAAAATTCAAACAGCAAAGGTCGCAAAATGTTTTATACGAACATTTTAATCCTTTAAAAATTTGAAATAGGATTTCAGGATTTGACCGTTTTTTTCATTAGGGGTGAAAATTTCAAGGATAGCAGGTCGATTATCCGGTTGCATTTCATAAAAAATTGGCAAAACCTCTTTTACTTCTCTCAGGTTGTATGCATGATAATAAGGAACATTAAAATTTTTTGCAATGTATTCTGAATTCCAGTCATGCTTTGCTTCGAAAAACTTTTCAAGCTGCTCCGTTGAATCAGGTCCTTTGATAAACCTGAAAATACCACCCCCTGAATTATTAATAATGATGATCCGGAGGTTTTTATTCAGGTATGGATTCAGCAATGCATTCGAATCGTACAAAAATCCCAAATCACCTGTGATCAATGTTGTTGGCTTTTGAGTTGCAAAACAGGCACCGGCAGCAGTTGATACTGTTCCGTCAATGCCGCTTACACCCCGGTTCGAAAAATAATTAAAATGTTTTACCGGTTTAAATAATTGTACGTACCTGACAGGAGTGCTGTTGCCCAAATGTAAATCGCTGTTTTCCGGAATAGACTTCAGGAGGGTTTCAAACACTTTAAGATCGCTGTAATCAAGATTTTTCAGATATTCACGGTGTTTCTCTTCAGATCGGTTTATTCTTGATTTCCAAAGCTGTTTGAAAAAACTTTCTTTCTGTTCAATTTTAATCAATAGCTGATTAAAAAAAATAAGTGGTTCAGCCTGAATACCAGAAGTAAGGCACTGATAGGAGTTCATCCCGAAGTCAACCGGATCGATATGCCAGTGCTCGATAGGTCGGTTACGGCGGAAAAATTCCTTCACCATTTTTGAAACAACCGGTCCTCCGAATGTCACCAGTAATTCCGGTTTGAAATCATTTGCTTCTTCCGGCAGGATGGTATGAATGACTTTGTCGATACAAGAACTGTCGCAGCAATTATCCAAATTAGAGGTCGTTTCGGATAACAACACCACTGATTGATCATTAGCCAGTTTTTTCAGTGTACTGGCAAGAGCCAGTCCAGGCTCCATCATGCCGGCAATTAAAACTTTTTTGCTAAACCGATTCCATGAACGGGCAAATGGTTCCAGTTCAGCAGTATTCAGAAATCGGTTGCGAAAGTACGGATATATGGTTTTAACCAACCAGTTGTGCGATTTCACCTGATTATAAATGGGCTCCGAAAAAGGTAAATTGATATGAACAGGTCCGAAATCGGGTGCAACGGTTTGATTAATCGCCTTATTGAACAATTTTTGAGCGGCCGTAAATTCATTTTCATTGCTTATTTTTTCCTGCAACTCATAGCTTGCTTTGATGAAGTTTTTGTAAACATTTTTTTGTCGGATCGTTTGTCCGTCCCCCTGATCAATGAATTCAGTTGGACGATCGGCAGTGAGCACCAGTAGCGGGATTTTTTGATAGTATGCTTCGGCAATAGCGGGTGCATAGTTCAAAGCAGCCGTCCCTGAAGTACATGCGATAGCAACGGTTCTTCTGGTCTGCTGGGCAATTCCTAAAGCAAAAAAGGCTGCACTTCGTTCATCTATTAAACTTAAGACTTCAATAGCAGGATTTTGTGCAAACGAAAGAATAATCGGAGCATTGCGGGAACCGGGAGAAATGACAATATGTTTTAATCCTTTCTTTACAAAAATCTCCGCCAACAGAGCAGCACTTTTCTTATCCGATGTCATACGGCAAAGGTCTTGATTTTTTTTATTCATCCGATGACTTGAAGTCATCGGATGAACCGTTTCAGTGTTTCTGCCTTCAGTTCCGTTTCCTCCCATTCTTTTATCGGAACTGATTGAGCTGTCAATCCTCCGCCAACAAATAATGCGAGTCTATCTTTTAAAATTTTCATGCACCGCAGATTCACAAATAACTCGGTACGGTTATCAACATTCACTGGACCCATATATCCAGCATAATACTCCCGGTTATGCTTTTCGGTTTGTAAAATCAGATCGAGCGCTTTTTCTTTTGGAATTCCGCATACAGCTGGTGTGGGATGCAAGTGTTCAATAAAATCACCCAATTGATTTTGAATAAAGGATTTCTTAAACCGAAATTCCGTTGAGAGATGCAATGCATTTCCGGCCCGAATGGTTTTGGGGCCTTTTTTTTCGAAGGTCTTTATTTTGAATTGATTTAACACTTCGCTAATGTAATCCGTCACAATGCGCTGCTCTTCAATTTCTTTATCCTGCCACCGAGGTTCTTGTTCAAAAGAACTAAACGATTGGGTTCCGGCAAGGGCTACGGTTTGAACCGATTCACTATCCATGAATAATAAACGTTCTGGAGTAGCGCCGGTCCATGTGCCTGCACCCGGAATGTTTATTATGTGGCAATACGCACTTGGATAGTTCTCCGTTAACCTGATAAAGAACTGGCCGGCATTAAAGTCCTTCAATTTTTTCTCCAGTTGAACCCTGGAAAGTACTGTCTTTTTAAAATCACCGTGAAATGACTCAATTATTTTAGCTGCCTGTTTTAAATATTCTTTCTCAGAAGCTTTCCTGGGTTCCGACATTTCCAATTCAGGGTAAAGCTGTGTCCGGGAGGAAATCTGATCAAGGATTGATTTCGGTATTTCTTCACCATCAAAAATAAGCTCAGGTTGAAAAAATACTATCGGAAAATTTGTTTTTCGGTGGAACGGAGCATACACAAAACCGGTCAGGTTGATAACATCACTGATATTTTCAAAAAAGCCGATCTTGCCAGAAACCTGAACCCAGGATTGTATTAACTTATCTCCGGGAAGACGGAAACAAACAAAGGGAATGTTTTTCTCCAGACAAAGATTTATAAGTTTAATTA
Source organism: uncultured Bacteroidales bacterium (assembly GCA_963764475.1). Classification (GTDB taxonomy): domain Bacteria; phylum Bacteroidota; class Bacteroidia; order Bacteroidales; family JAADJA01; genus JAADJA01. The sequence goes on along the minus strand of CAVXTE010000095.1, from coordinate 15,363 downwards.
GTTTTAGTCCCACACTGTACTTTTATTATTTGTCATTTGGAATTTTGATTTTCCTTAGGTATTACCATCACCGTCATCCGTGCGACAGAGACCTTGGTTCCGGTTTCATTTTTTATTTCAATATCCCAAACATGTGTCATTTTTCCTTTGTGAAGAAGCGATGCTTCACCAGTCACCCAACCCTGTGTTATTGCACCAACATGATTTGCAGTGAGTGATGCACCCCTTATATCGAATTTATCCGGATCGACAAGGGCAAGGGAACCAAGGCTTGCCAGGGTTTCGGCAAATGCCAAGCTGGCACCTCCGTGCAATATTCCCATCGGTTGTTTGGTCCGATTGTCAACCGGCATCTTTCCCTTTACATAGCCATCACTTATTTCCAGGTATTCTATTCCTAATTGCTCCATCAATGTTCCTTTGTTGATGGCATTCAACTCTTCAGGATTACTATCGATAGTGATCATTTGAATTTTTTTGCAAAAATAGCAAACAAACGGTGCTTTCGGTGCATTGGCATTTATGCAGGATGAAAAACGTTATTTTTGCAATATAATAACACGAATTGACAAACAAAAAACAAAGGGACGATGGAAAATTTTCGGATGGATAATCCTACAGTTGTACACTTCGGGAAAGGTGTAATTTCAGAACTGAATAAAATTGTCAAATATTATGGTAAAAAAGTTCTTCTGGTTTATGGCAGAGGGTCAATAAAAAAGAACGGAATTTATGAAGATGTTATGAACCAGCTCCGTGACTGCTGATTCTGAAGTCATGGAATACAGCGGCATCAAACCGAATCCCGTGATCGAAGATGTTGACGCAGCAGCAAAATTGGGAAGAACTTTTAAACCCGACTTGATTGTAGCTGTTGGCGGTGGGAGTGTGATCGATTCTGCTAAAATTATATCCATCACTACTCCGGTAGATCATAGCGGATGGCTTTTTATGAATGGAAAAACAAAACCTAAAGTTGCGGTTCCGCTTATTGGTGTTCTTACGCTTGCAGCCACTGGCACAGAAATGAACCAGTTTGCTGTGGTTCAGAATAATGAAACGAAAGAAAAGCCCGGTTTCGGAAACAAACTGATCTATCCGCGTCATTCTTTTCTTGATCCGAGCTATACGATCACTGTACCGAAGGATCAGACGGCTAATGGAATTGCTGACCTGACAGCGCATGCACTTGAAAATTATTTCGGTGAAGGCGATGCCTCGCTTTCCGACCGCTTTGTTTATGCTATCATTCATGAAGCGATGGAATTCGGACCACAACTGATGGAAAATTTAAGCAGTTATGATTTGCGCGCAAGGATCATGTATGCTGCTACCTCTGCATTAAACGGATTGACCCAATACGGTCGTGTAACCGGCGATTGGGGCGTACACGATATTGGCCATGTTCTTTCAATTTTATTTGATACGCCGCATGGAGCTACTCTTTCGGTTGTATATCCCGCATGGCTCAAGCAAATGAAACATCGTATTCCTGACAGAATAACAGAGCTGGGCAAAAATCTTTTTGGAACCCATGATCCTGACACAACTATAGCTGAAATGGAAAGGTATTTCAGGCAGTTTCGATTGCCTGTCAGGTTAAAGGATATACAGGTCGGGCATGAAAAAAGAGAAGAAATTATATCCCTCATGAACCGCAACAAAGTGAATGGGTCGCACCTTAAAATCTCGCCTTCAGATGTGGAAGATATAGTGGACCACATGTACAGTAACTAAAAAAATCCGCCTGATTTATAAGACGGATTTTAACCCAATTTAAATTTTTGAATCCGGTATCTTCTGAAGGTTGGGAAAATGCTTTTTAAAATAATTCTGCTTTAATGAATCCATTTGCCGGAACTGTTTGTACATGTTATGATATTGCTGATCCCAGCGATTGAAGAAATAATCGGGTTCGAGAAAATCGTAGTATAACGTGGAATCATTAAAAAATAATTGATCCGCCGAAGGATTGATCATTCCTGGAAAATTCTGGTCGAATAATGGCCTGAATCCAGTTAAGACAGAATCCGCTTTTACACTTACAGTATCTCCTGCAGGATTAGAATAACTCCACATATATGTCGAATCATATCCGACAAGATTGCCTTTATCATCGTACTTTCGGTTTACTTTGATATCCACTTTCGGCTTGATTTGAACGACTGTATCCTTTTGAACATTTGTCGTATCAGATTTATCATTTGATTTCTGGTTCTGACTGTTACAAGCCGTGATAAACAATGGAGCCAGAAAAATTAAAAACAACCTTTTCATTACTTGTTCCTCCATCTTTTTAGTTAAAAATAAAAAAGGGCCGGCTTTCTCCGACCCTTTTGTTCTTATGAAATATCAATTATCTTTATGGGTTTAGGCTTAGCTTCCTCACGTTTCGGAAGGGTAATGAACAGCACACCATCAGAATATTTTGCCGCAATCTTATCCTGCTCAACGCTTTCCGGTAATGTGAATGAACGTTCAAACGACTGATAACTGAACTCCTTACGCGTGTATTGATTTCCTGTTTTTTCACTTTTATCTTCTTTTTCAGAAGATATCGTCAGTACGTTATGATCGAGGTTCAGTTTAAAATCTTTTTTCTTCATTCCTGGTGCAGCTACCTCAACTGTATATTCTGTATCATTTTCAGAAATGTTAACTGCCGGAACGGTAGTACCCGTTGCAAAAACCCTCGGAAAATCAAATAAATCCTTGCCGATGAAGTCGTCCCATACTGTCGGGAAGGCCCAATCATCATTTCTTTTCATAAGTTTCATAGTTCTTTCCTCCATTCTTTTTGTTAAACATTTTATTTTTAAATATATTAACAAATTGTATTCCAACAGATTAAAATGAAATTTTGTCACATTTTGGCACCTACAGACCTCAAAATTGTCAGGTTTATTAACGTTTGTTAACACTTGATTATCAAAGCTATGACAATCTGACAAGCAAATGGGAAATTTACAGTTCGGAAGATTTTCTATCTGGCCATCACACGCTTTTGAATGGATTTAATGATCAGCCATCCTGCAAAACTTCCGGTTATATAATAAAGAAAATCGTTTCGGCTGAATGAGTTTCCGATAAGAGTTCTGCCGATAAAATCGCTACGAATATACTCGAGAAATGGCGGATGCCAAAGCTGCAGAAATTCAAGTAGACAGGTTACGATGAATACGATAATTGCTATAACGGCCGGTTTTGTTTGATTGAAAACAATGAATAACACGAGGCACCAGAATATTTCATACAAAAAGCCTCCGAATGAATTATTAATCCAGGTTTGTCCCGGACCTGAATATGCCTTTGAATAAAATCCGACGGGTACGATAAGTAGGATGAGCAAAAGAGCAGTTAATCTTTGTTTTCCAGCAGAAGACATAACAAAATTTTTAACCTGTAAATATAATTATTAATTTTAGAATCTATTTGATGACTGAATTATGAAGACAGCATTACTTGCAGGAGCTACAGGACTGGTTGGTTCGGAATTATTGCAGCAGCTTATCAAAACAGATGCATACAGCAGGATTCATGTCCTTGTAAGGCGGCTTTCGATTTCGGAATCAGCTAAAATAGCGGTGCACGAAATCGATTTTGAAAATTTGCGCAGTTTAACCATAAATGATAAAATCGACCATGTTTTCTGTGCTTTGGGAACAACCATTAAAAAGGCTAAAACAAAAGAAAATTTTCGAAAGGTAGATTATGATTACGTGGTTGAATTAGGAAAGAAATCAAAGGAATTATCGGCAGAAAAATTTTTGGTGATCAGTTCGCTTGGTGCAAACAAGCGTTCCATGATTTTTTACAACAGGGTGAAGGGAGAAATGGAAGATACGTTGAAAAGCATGGGGCTTCCGCATGTATTCATATTCAGGCCCTCTTTATTACTTGGTGAAAGAGAAGAACACAGAACAGGTGAAAAAACAGCAGCATCGGTTTATAAAGCCATTGCACCCATTTTTGCCGGACCTCTGAAAAAATACAAAGCAGTTGAAGCAAGCCAGGTAGCAAAAACCATGATCAACACTGCGCTGACAAATAATGAACCTTTACAAATTATAGAATCCGATGAAATACAATCATTTTAACATTTTCATAGTCATAATCTCGTTTGTAATTCTTGCATCCTGTAATCTCTTAGAGAGTAAAACCCGTAACTTAAGACCACTGGTCGATACGGTCGGTTTTGCTCAATACGGGTGGCAACTTGACACAATTCTGGCACGGATCGACCGTCAGCAGGGTGATTATCTTGAAAATATGGTAAACCCTGTGAATGGAAAAGTGAAAGTGCTGATCTCCCCACATGACGATTATTCGTACGTCGGATACCTTTATCCGGCAACATTCAGAAACGTGAAAGCCAAGACGATATTCCTGTTTGGAGTAGCGCATAAAGCCAAACAACTAAACCTCGAGAATAAAATTGTTTTCGGTAATTACAAGTTTTGGAAAGGACCTGACGGCCCGGTTCCTGTTTCATTAATACGTAATGAGATCGTTGCCGAACTACCGAACAACGAATACATCGTCAATGATTCCATGCAAGAAATAGAACATTCGATCGAAGCATTGATCCCGTGGATACAACATTATAAAAGCAACATCGAGATCATTCCCATATTGATTCCATATATGTCGTACGACAGAATGCAGGAGCTTAGCCGGTCGTTGGCCAAAGAAATACAAACTGTGATCACGAACAGGAAACTGCGATGGGGCGAAGACTTTATTTTTGTCATTTCCACCGATGCGGTTCATTATGGAGACGAAGACTGGGGAGGTAAAAATTTCGCACTATATGGAACCGATAGTTCAGGCTACGATCAAGCTATTCATCATGAACATGAAATTATAAATACCATTACAGGAGAATTAAACCCTGAAAAAATTAAATCCTTCTGCAATTATACGGTCGACGAAAATAATTATAAGGAATACAAATGGACCTGGTGCGGAAGGTATTCCGTACCCTTCGGATTGTTAACCGCCTATTGGCTGAACGAAAACCAGATCGCCAAAAAACTGAATGGAACGTTGATCGGATATGCCACCAGTATCGATCATCCACACATTCGTGTAAACGACATCGGAATGGGGGTAACAGCGCCTGCTAACGAACATCATTGGGTGGGCTATACTGCGATTTATTACAAGTAATTGTGATTTTCATTTCTGCTCATTGTAAATTTTGTTTTGAAGTACAGCAAGTTTTTTTGACTCCTTGTGTCAAATCGGCATAGTTTGATTTTGAATCAAGCTTTCAAAAAAGAACAAATGTTTAATTAAAAACAATTTTTAGAATGAGAAATTTGATTTTTACAACAGGGATGATGCTGGCCATCTTTTTTTCACAGATCAGTTGGCCGCTCAGAATGAAAAAGCACCGGCAGATCAACAGCAAAAGGTGGTAAATGCAAATGATAGCATCGCTGGAAGAAATTTTATTGATGCAAATAATAATGGTATTTGCGACCGGTTCGAAAACAACCAGCCTGCTGCGAAAGGTCCTAATTTTGTCGATGCCGACAAAAACGGAATTTGCGATCACCGCGAGAATGGAACCAAAGGCAACGGTCAGGGTTTTGGTTACCGCCACCGGCACGGTCAAAGAAACGGACAATGCTGCGGACGAGGACCCGTGTGGAGGAAAAGGCTGGAAAAACCGCTAGTTGTTTTGCCGAAAGTTATTCAGAAAATCAATCGACTTTGATGAACCGGAGAATTTTTATGAATAAATATTATTGATATTTGCATCAAACAAAGGTGAATGGACCTCAAATCTGACGGGATTCTGATTGACAAATTTTTGGCAGGCAACCAACAAGCTTTCAAAGAACTTGTAGAAAACTACCAGACAATGGTGATCAATACGTGCAACGGTTTTTTGCATAACAAGCAGGATGCCGAAGATATCGCTCAGGATGTATTTGTCGAAGCCTTTGTTTCGCTCCGGAAATTCAGGAAGGAGGCTAAGTTTTCAACCTGGCTCTACAGAATAGCTGTGAACAAATCACTGAATCATATCCGACGACAAAAGCAAAGAAAATGGGTTCAAAATATTGAAGGAGTTTTGGGCTTGAATGTACAAACTGAAAACCGCCTCATTGATAAAAAGCACCCACAGGCTGCGATGGAAATGCAGGAAGATTCGGAAATCCTTCATAAAGCAGTTGATAATCTTTCGGAGAACCAACGCATCGCCTTTACATTGAATAAATATGAGGAACTGGCATATTCGGAAATTGCAGAAATAATGGGTGTTTCCCTGTCGTCCGTTGAATCGTTGATACACCGGGCAAAAATGAACCTTCAAAAAAGATTAATTCAGTATTATGAAAAATGATAGACATCAAGGTGTAATTGGATGCAGGGAAGTCAGGAAAAAACTGATTTTTCTTGCAGAAGGCAGCCTGGGAAAGAATATGGAAGACCGGTTGTTGCACCACCTGGAAACATGCAGTGAATGCGCAATGCATTATCAGAGAATGAAATCGCTATTTCAGGAACTTGTTAAAGAAAAAATTAAGGATTCCAATCCCTATTTTTCGATGAAAGTGATGGATCGGCTTAAAAATACAACTGAACGAAGCGTCACTTCAAGGCCTGCACTTATCGGGGTATTAAAACCTGTCATGGTAATATTGATGATTGCTATAGCGATAACTGCCGGAATCCTTCTGGGTGGGAGCTATTCACAAAAAAACAGAATAGTGCTAAATGATTATCGGTCTTCCGAACTTCAGGCCATCACTGACGATTATTACCTTGATGACCTCGAAATGGAAAACATCGAACGGATTTTAATAACCGAAAATAACAACTAAACATGAATTATTTCCTGAAAAAGCGGTTTTCATTTTGGCTGGTACTTTTTCTTCTGATCGTAAACGTAGCCGCCATATCGACCATCGTATACCATATTTTTTCTGAAAAAGCAGCTGTTCAATTAGAAGAGTCCACAAATGGTGCCGGTCAAATCCTGACCCGTGAACTTGCTTTAAATACAGATCAGCAAAATTTTTTTCATAAAACGAACATGAATTACAATCAGCAATCGAAAAAAATACTTGACCAGCTGACTGAAAAAAGATCGGAAATACTGGAAGTCCTGGCTGAAGAAAATCCCGATACTGCTTTGTTGCATACCCTTGCTGAGGATATCGGCCACTTGCACACCAATCTCAAATTACTGACCATCGATAATTTTCTTGAATTAAAAAAAATATGCACCCCACAACAGCAGCAGCAACTTTCGAAGTTGTATTATGATATGCTGGATACCGAAGGTCCTTTCAGGGGATACGGCATGCAGCACCGCTACAGGTACCGTCACGGTCAGGGAGGCGGCAGAGGCCGGCAACCGGATACCCGGAAGTAATGATTTGATTTGTCCGTTTCCATTCAAAAAGAATATTTCGTCAAATATTCCAGATTAATTTTAATTTTGGCTGAAATGAAAAGGGCTTCATTTCATGCGAAATACTTCACTGTCTGATAAACTCATTCTCTATTTCTTACTGATAAGCCTGAGTGCCATTGCAATGGTTGGCTTCTATTCCTTCTATAATGCACGCAAAGCCTTACTGAACCGTACATTCGATCAGTTAACCTCAGTTCGGGTAGCCCGGAAAAAACAGATAGAACAATTCTTTAACGACCGGATAAAAGAGCTGAAACTAATCTCAACTTCCAAAGAAGCACTGAATTTGATCAATTACAGATCGCAAATGCAAGCCGGATCAAAAAATCAAGACAGACCATCCACAAAGTACAAATCCGATTTGGACCTTAACTGGTATTTCTTTTATTACCTGCAATCAGGAAACAATTACAAAGGCCTTTATTTTATTAACGGCGATAGCGATATTGTTAAAATTAATTACACAAATCCCGATTCTGTCACCTATCAGCCGGCAGATGCTGAAATAAAAAATTATTATCTCACAACAATAAAAAACAATTTATTGGAACCGGTAAAAATTTTTGATTATACATTTGATTCAGCCAAACAAAAGCCAAGGATGCTTATAGCAAGCAGGGTTCCCGGTTCGAAAAAAAACAAAACCGGCATCTTTCTGGCAGAGATTTCTGTTGATGTCATCAATTTCATCATGCTTGAGAAAAATCCACAGGATGGTCTGGGGAAATCCGGTGAAGTTTACCTGGTAGGCCCGGATTTTTTATTGCGAAGTGCTTCACGCTTCGAACCGAATTCGATATTACAGACTCAGGTCCATACCAATGCTGCTATTAGTGCCTTATCTGATCATCCTGGATCAGGGATAATACGAGATTACAGAAATATCCGCGTATTGAGTTCGTACAGTAAACTGGACATCCCCGGTCTTGACTGGGTCATTTTGTCGGAAATCGATTATGATGAAGCAACAACACCGATTTACAGGATCAGGAACAATATTCTATTTTTAACCATTATTCTTTCAGTCATCATTTTTATCGTTACCTATATTTTTTCGAAACGTATCACCCTCCCACTCAACAGGCTAAAGAATGCAACTGCGAATATTGCAAGCGGTGAATTAAATGTCGTTCTTCAGAATAAATCGAAAGATGAGATCGGACAACTTACCGAATCATTCAATACAATGACCTTGCAGTTAAAAGAAAAGGAGAAAGAATTACAGAGCGAACGCATGAAGAGTCTTTCTGCCATGATTGATGGACAGGAAAAGGAGCGGCAACGGCTTTCACGCGAACTTCACGATGGACTAGGTCAGTCGATGATTGCATTAAGTCTAAAGCTTGAAGGAGCCTCAGGGACTGACATTTGCAAAATCGGAAAAACAATCAAAGAGGTGAAATCATCCTGTAATGAAACCATTAATGAGATTCGCAGAATTTCGAACGACCTGATGCCTGCTGTACTGGATGAATTCGGCATCACCACTGCCCTTAAAAATATGTGCGATCAGATTACTGAAAATTCAGGCATTCATGTCGAATTTCATTTTCAGGGCGAAGTTCAGACATTGGATAAACACATATCAACCTATATTTTCAGAATAGCCCAGGAAGCGTTAAACAACATCATCAAGCATTCTGAAGCGACGGAAGCCGAAGTCCGGCTTTTACGAAATAATTCAGAAATAATCCTTACAATCCGGGACAAAGGAAAAGGATTCTCCGTCGATGATCCGGCTTCGCTTAATGGAAACGGTTTATACAATATGAAAGAGCGCGTAAGCTTGCTAAACGGATCTTTCGAAATCAGATCATCGCTCACAGCCGGTACCACGATAACATCAAAAATCCCTATAAATTCAATCCACAATGAAACCGATAAAAGTAATACTGGTTGATGACCATGTTCTTGTTCGTGACGGGATCAAGGCACTGATCGATGATCAGGAAATTAAGGTTATTGGCGAAGCTTCTTCGGCCAGCGAATTTTTTGCCCTTCTAAAAGTTGATCCGCCGGACATTGCCATTCTTGATATCAGCCTGCCGGATATCTCAGGTATTGAAATAACTAAAAAAGTTTCACAGAATTACCCGTCAGTCAAAGTGATCATTTTATCGATGCACCTGAATGAAGATTTTGTGTTCAATGCAATCAAAGCCGGAGCGTATGGATACTTACCAAAAAACACGACCCAAAAAGAGCTGATCGATGCTATAAAACAAGTGTATAAAGGTGAAGAGTATTTCAGCAATCCGGTTTCGAATATTATTTTGAAAAGTTATGTAAAAAAAGCTAAGAACGACGAAGGGGAACTTTCAAAAGAAAAAACCCTAACAAACCGCGAACTGGAGATTCTGAGATTGTTTGCCGAAGGAAGGAGCAACAAGGAAATTGCCGAGCTTCTGTTTATCAGCAACCGGACCGTTGAATCACATAAAAATCATATCATGCAGAAACTCGAATTAAAATCGGTCGTGGAATTGATAAAATTCGCCATAAAAAACAAGATCATTTCTGTTTAAAGCGGATTGACCTTTTAAACGGTTTTCTTCAAACCAAAAAAATTTTCCATCATTGAATTAGGAGGTCCGTTTTTAGAAGTTCTCTTAAGTAGAACACTTAAATTATTTACGCAATCCGCGGATACAACATTCTGTACTTTCCCTATTGATTTACTCCGGTATAAATCAAAACTTTGCTTGCGTAAAATTTATAAACATGATGATCTTATACACCAAAAAATTTTTTCGTTTTCTTTTATTCTTGCTTTTTACAGGTTTTGTCATTCAGCCGGTGGCAGCTCAATCGAAATTTACACTCGATCCCGGGCTCGACCTTATGAGCCGGTATATCTGGAGGGGGCTGGATTTTGGCAATTCGCCAGCTATCCAGCCGGCACTTGAGCTGACCAATAAAAAATTTACAGTGGGGGCCTGGGGATCCTATGCTACCAATGATGCAAATTTCCAGGAAGCAGATCTCTATGTTTCTTACACACTGAAAGAGCTTTTCACTTTTACAGTGACCGATTATTTTTTCCCGGATGGCGATACTTCCGAAAATAAATACTTTGACTACCAAAAAGATGAGACAGGCCATGTTTTCGAAGGCGCAGTGTCATTCAACGGGACAGAAAAGGTTCCGCTGAGCCTGATGGTTGCGACCAATTTTTATGGTGATGATGCGCGCAAGGTTAATGATAAAATCCAATATTCAACTTACATTGAATTGAAATACTCCCGGTCAATCGGTCCAACGGACTTTGACCTTTTTATCGGAGGTACACCGAATAAACCAGACCGGGATAAAGGAGAAACCGGATATTATGGTCCATATGAAGGGATCATTAATGTTGGGCTTACCGCCGTACGAAAAATTGCGATTACCGATAAATTCGATTTACCGCTTACGGTTTCGCTGATTACAAATCCTCAGCTCCAGAATATCTTTATTGTTGCTGGCTTTTCATTCTGACACTTAACAATTAAAAAATAGGAGAAAATAAATTATGTTCGACAACGGTGCAACCAGTTTTATGATTCTTGCCACCAGTCTTGTCATGCTGATGACACCTGGTTTGGCATTTTTTTACGGGGGTCTTGCAGGAAAAAGAAACATCCTGGGTATCATGATCCAGACATTTGTTTCGCTAGGTCTTACAACTGTATTGTGGATAGCTTTTGGGTATTCATTATGTTTTAGCGGGGGTGAAGGTGCAATCATCGGCAACCTGAATCATATTTTCCTTAGAGGAATCCCATTCGATGCGGCATACAGCAATGGTGAATTCCCGGAATATATTTTTATTTCATACCAAATGATGTTCGCCATCATTACACCTGCTTTGATTACCGGGGCCTTTGTTAACCGGGTCACCTTTAAAGCCTACATTATTTTTCTTATCGTTTGGCAATTGTTTGTCTACTATCCATTTGTTCATATGGTATGGGGCGGAGGATTGCTTGCAAAACTGGGTGTTCTTGATTTTGCCGGTGGAATTGTTGTACATGCCACTGCTGGTTTCGCTGCCCTTGCATCTGTTATTTATGTTGGAAAAAGAAGGGACGTTTCATCGCCACCCAACAGCATTCCGCTGGTTGCAATTGGTACCGGTTTATTGTGGTTCGGGTGGTATGGTTTCAACGCCGGAAGCGAATTGAAAGTCAATGCCATTACGACCCTTGCTTTTTTAAATACAGATGTAGCTGCTTCTTTTGCGGCAATTACCTGGCTTATTATCGAATGGTCGAGAGCACGTAAACCTAAATTTGTGGGTTTGCTGACCGGAGCTGTGGCTGGACTTGCCACGATAACACCGGCTGCGGGTTATGTTCCCTTATGGGCATCCATCCTGATCGGAATAGCTGCCGGTGCAGTATGTTATATCGCTGTGCAATTTAAAAACAAACTTGGTTGGGACGATGCTCTCGATGTTTGGGGTGTACACGGTATCGGAGGAACACTGGGCACCATCCTTTTAGGAGTATTTGCCATGCAATCCATCAACGGTCAGGCGGGGCTGATTGAAGGGGATTTCGGGTTTTTTATGAAAGAAACCCTTGCCGTAATTGCCGCTGCAGCGTATGCCTTTTTATTTACCTATATTATGCTGATCATCATCAACAGCATTACACCTGTCAAGGTTTCTGAAGCTGAGGAGGATCTGGGTCTCGATGATTCCATCCACGGTGAACGGGCATATGATGAAGGGGCATTATAGACATGAAAATATTTTAACAGATCAAAAAACCCCGGCCTTAAACGCCGGGGTTTTTTTGTAATCAGTTTATCCATTTGAATTATATTTGAACCTGAATTACTATTCTGATGAATGGACAGCCTGAATTATACGATATTTTAGAGGAACTTGACATTGCTTTCGAATATTACGAACACCCTCCCGCACCAACGATAGAAGAAGCAATCAAATATTGGGAGGACCTTAAAGCTACCCACTGCAAAAATATTTTCTTTCGCAACCACAAAGGCAGCCGTCACTACCTTGTCATCCTTGAACACCGCCAGGCACTCAATATCCATGACCTTGAAAAACGATTGAAACAAGGTAAGCTAACCTTTGCTTCTCCCGAAAGACTGATGAAGCATCTTGGACTGACTCCGGGTTCCGTAACACCATTTGGATTGATAAACGACAAAACCAACCATGTTCATGTTTTCCTCGATGAAAATCTAAGGAAATCGGATAAGATTAGTTTTCATCCCTGTATCAACACAGCCTCTCTGGTTATTTCATTTGCTGATTTTGAGAAGTTTATGAAATGGACAGGCAATAGTTATGAATACCTCAAACTATATGATTAATATAGATTGAGTCTTTATCCAGTGATTCAATACATTCATTCGCTCCTTAGAAATTATTACCTATTTGTTCATTTCCCGTGATACTTTCGTGACAGCTTCTGAGTTACTTGCGATGCTAATTTAAGCAAGTTCAAAACTGTTTTTACGACCCGGATTAGGAGAGTATTAAAAACTAAAAGTCAGTGTAGTAAGCAATTAAAAGAAAGCATTGAGTAGTATGCGCAAAGAACAAATATTTCATGAAATTGTTAGTCGATTGAACAATATTGTTTCTGCAATGTCACCAAACGAACATTCATTTAAAAATAAGGAGATGTATTATGAAAAGAGTAATTACCACCATGTTATCGATGATGATAAGTTTTTGGGGAATCGCACAGACAACCTGGTATAACCAGAATTCAGGAACAAATAAACAACTCTCCGATGTCTGTTTTATCGATCAGAACAACGGCTGGGTATGCGGATGGACCGGGACCATGCTTCACACTACAGACGGAGGTGCAACCTGGATTCCACAGACGGTTCCACCGAATAATGCCTATTACAGCGTTTCCTTTACAGATGCGAATAACGGATGGGCTTGCGGATATAGTGGGAAAATCATTCATACTTCAGACGGAGGCGAAAACTGGGCGCTTCAGAACTCTCCAACAACTTATTACCTTAACAGCATATTTTTTGTCGATAGCCTTCAGGGTTGGGCGGCCGGAGGGACTTCAGGAACATTCCCATCGTATATTCACACCAGGATCATTTTAAATACAACCAATGGAGGTGCAACCTGGAATACGCAATATGTGCAGTCGTATGAAGATGTTTTGTATAGCATTTCATTCGTTGATGATATGAATGGATTTGCTACCGGTGAAGGAGGGGTTTTCATGCATACCACAAACGGCGGAATAAATTGGGATGTTCAGACGGTCAATGCCAGTTTTCAGTTTTTTCGACATCTTAATTTTATTAGACGGTAGCACAGGCTGGATCTGCGGCGAGTACCTCGGACTGCCCCACTATGCTTCGGTTTTCAAAACTACAAATGGAGGAACCACATGGACCGAAGAACCCCTGGGCACCGATGAAACGATGCAGGGAATTTTCTTTACGGATGAACTGAACGGATGGACAGTCGGAAATAATGGCAATAACGATGGAGCAATCTATCATACTACCGATGGGGGCAATAACTGGACCAGTGAAAACGCTACGGGAATATTGTCATTGTCGAAGGTGTTTTTTATCAATCAAACAAGAGGTTGGGCAGTGGGGTATCTTGGTGAGATAGCCAGTACTTTCGCCGGTTTTGATGTCGGTTTGCGGGTTTATCTGGAAGGCCCTTATGAGAATTCGATATATGGGAACGCAACTGAACCAGGCCGGTGAAATTCCGCTGAACCAGCCGTACAACATTTCTCCCTGGAATTATGCGGGTACCGAATCCGTCACAGCCATACCAAACACAGACATTGTCGACTGGGTCTTGGTCGAACTCAGGGATGCCACAAATGCTGCAACAGCCACGCAATCCACAAGAATTGCAAGACAGGCTGCCTTTCTTTTAAAAGACGGTACTATACGGGGCCTCGACGGTTTGTCGGACCTGCATTTTACAGTCGGGATCACAAATGATCTTTATGTGATTGTCTGGCACAGAAATCATTTGCCCATACTTTCAGCAAATGCCCTAATCCTTAACGGAGGAGTTTATTCTTATGATTTTACAACAGATATGAACAAGGTATATGGTGGCTCTGCAGGTTATAAGGCTGTCGGAACTTCAGCTTATGGAATGGTTGGCGGCGACCAAAACGCCGACGGACACATTACTTATTCGGATTATGCATTATGGCTTTCCATCGCGGGTCGGCAGGGTTATTACGCTTCTGATTTTAACATGGATCAGCAGGTTGATAACAAAGATAAAAACGATATATGGCGTTTAAATACCACTTTGAGCAGCCAGGTACCCAATTAGGTGAAATAATTCTGTTGGGATAAAAAAACAGTAATCAGAAAAGTGAATATGAGCTTTCAGCTCCTTTTGTTCATCTTTCAGAATTGTAAGGTGTTCTGGTTAATAAAAAGAAGGTATCTTTGAAACACGAACATTTCAATTTTTTTTAAATGAATAGAAATTCTGATTCGTGTTCCATACAGTTTCTCGGTGCTGCAGGCACTGTCACAGGTTCCAAATATCTCTTGTCAGTAAATGGTTATCATGTTATGATCGACTGCGGCTTGTTCCAGGGACTTAAGGAATTAAGGGAGCGCAACTGGATGGAACTCCCGTTTCCGGCCTCACGGATTGACAGTGTTATACTCACCCACGGTCACCTCGATCATGTCGGTTATCTGCCCAGGCTGGTGAACCAGGGATTTAAAGGTTCTGTTTACTGCACTGCCCCAACAAGAGATCTCGCGGAAATCATTCTGATGGACAGCGCGAAAATTCAGGAAGAAGATGCCGAACATGCAAATAAGCACGGATATTCCAAACACAGCCCGGCATTACCGCTCTATAACCTCCATGATGTAAAAAAGACGCTGTCATTACTAAAACCGATACCCGGAAATGAGTTTATCAGGTTAAACGATCGAATACA
>CAVXTE010000094.1:0-48134 GCA_963764475.1 uncultured Bacteroidales bacterium | reverse complement strand
GAATTGAAAAACAAGGAAGGAGTGGCGCAAACGCTGAACAACATTGGAATTGTTTATTACGATATCGGTAAACTCGAAAAGGCACTTGAATATTACCAAAAATCACTTCAAACGGATGAAGAACTTGGCCACAGAACGGGCGTGGCAGATTCGTATAATAACATTGGGATTATCTATTCCGACTGGAAACAATATGATATTGCCATCGATTATTACAATAAAGCAAACGATATTTATAAAGAATACGGCAGAGAATCAGGATTAGCAAAAGCTACAAACAACATTGGTGAAGCTTACTTTGCCATGGGTAATTCGGATGAAGCCCTGAAATACCTGGTACGTTCGCTTAAAATAGAAGAAAAACTGGGAAATAAACTTGGTATTGCTCAATCGTGTTATACCATTGGTGATGTCTATTTTCAGCTCAAGAATTATGATCTGGCATTGCAATACAATACCCGGAGCTTTAAGCATGCCGACTCACTCCAGTTTTCATCAGTGCTGATGAATAATTATGAACTGTTTTATAAAATTTATTCGGCAAGAAAGGATTATTTATCAGCGCTCGATTACTACCGGTTGTTTTCTCTGCAAAAAGATACAGTCTATAGTAGAGACTTACGTAACGACCTTGTTGAGTTGCAAGCCAAATTTGAAATGGAGCGGCTTAACAAAGAAAATGAGCTGGTGTTAGGTCATTATCAAAATTCAAGAAAGGAAGTCAGAATGCAGCAGCGCTATCTGATTATCATTTTCATTTTAATGCTTGTATTCGGTATCCTTGTCTTTTTTGATATTCGATCAAAAATCAAAGCGAATAAGAGATTGCAATCGATCAATACCGACATTTCAAGCCAGAAGGAAAGCCTTTCGACGGCCATGGAAGAATTAGGCAGAAGTGAAATAAAATATAAAACACTGGTTGAATTTTCTCCGATCGGTATTATTTATATCGATCCGAAAGGCAACATACTCGAAGCAAATCGAAAAATCCTTGATATTCTGGGCTCTCCCAGTGAAGATGCCACAAAAAAAATCAATTGTCTTGAATATCCGCCGTTGAAAGAAGTTGGTTTATCTGCTGAAATTGAAACGTGTCTTAAAACCGGTAAAAGAATTTTTAATGAAAATTCATATACGACCAAATGGGGCAAACAAGTATATTTAAGATATTATATTACACCTGTCGAGGATAAAAAAGGGACGATCACACGTTTGATTTTAAGCGTAGAAGATATTACTTCTTCTAAAATTGCAGAAGAATTGCGGAAAGAATCGGAAGCCAAATACCGAATGCTTGTCGAAAATTCCCTTCAGGCCATGTTTATCATTCAGGGTGGTAAGATAATTTTTACCAATCCTCGTTTTGAAGAATTGACTCAGTTTTCGGGTGAAGAGATTCAGAAAAAAGGAAGAGCATGGCTCCGGACACTGGTTCACCCCGATGATTATAAACAAGCCGTACAGGAAATAAATAATTTACTCAACGGTGGAGATTTGGCCCTAAAAACCGAATACCGGTATTTCAAAAAAGACGGATCTATGGCTTGGGTAGAAACACTGGCTACAGTAGTTGACTTTAGAGGTCGTCCTGCCATTTTTATAGTTGGAATTGATATTACCGAACGTAAGCATGCCGAGTCTGTTCTAATTAAATCTGGCGTCGAACTCAAAAATCTGAATGCAACAAAAGACAAATTCTTTTCCATCGTTGCACACGATCTAAAAAATCCGTTTAATGCCATTTTAGGACTTTCCAATCTTCTTTACGAAGCTTACGATGATTTAGAGGATTCCCAGCGAAAGGATATGGTTAAAAATATTGTTCAGTCGTCAGAAAACACATTTAAATTACTGCAGAATTTACTGGAATGGTCCAGAACGCAAACCGGCAAGATTGAATATGCTCCCGCTACTATAGATATCCATCCCCTGGTCGAAGAAAACATTTTAATCTTTTCATCTGCGGCAGAAAATAAAAATATCGAAATTCGTTCCATCGTTCCTGCCAAAACAATGGTCTATGCAGATGAAAACATGATCAAAACAGTCATTCGTAACCTTATTTCAAATGCCATCAAATTTACGGAACCTTCGGGAGAGGTTGAAATTTCTGCCATAACGAACAACAGCCAGGTTGAAATAAGTGTTTCGGATACAGGAATCGGTATCAAACCGGAAGATATTTCCCGGCTTTTCAGAATTGATGAACAGTTTACCACAGCAGGGACATTTGGAGAAGAAGGTTCGGGACTTGGCCTCATTCTTTGTAAAGAATTAATAGAAAAGAACCAGGGGAAAGTTTGGGCCGAAAGCGAAATAAAATCAGGGACAAAATTCAAATTCACACTTCCGGTTTCTCCATCCGGTTAATATCTCGGTGTTTTAGTTTCCATCCAATTGTATAATTTTACAGCCTGAAACGAATACAGCGCAACAGTAAAGTGGCAAGTCAAATTACAAATAATGAGTTAAATGCATTGATCAGCCTGTTGGATGAACCCAGCAGACCAGCATTCAACAGGATACGGGAAAAAATATTATTTTATGGAATCGATGCCATCCCTTATCTTGAAAAAGCATGGGATAATTCGTTTGACAATGACATTCAGGAACGGATCGAAGAAATCATCCACAGCATTCAGATTGATGATCTGGTTGCTGATTTAAGAATATGGAAAGAACAGGCAGGACAGGATTTATTTAAAGGTTTTTACCTCGCCGCAAAATATCAGTATCCTGACCTTGTAATCGACGAATTAAAGGAAAGGACCGATAAAATAGAACGTGATATTTGGCTCGAACTGAATAGCAACCTGACTGCCCTTGAAAAAATTAAAGTTGTGAATCATATTCTGTTTGACATTTACCGGTTTTCGGGCAATAAGACGAATATTGATGCACCGCAGAATTTGTTTTTCAATAATTTGCTGGAGACAAAAAGAGGAAACAATCTTTCACTTGGAATTTTGTACATCATTCTTTCCCAAAAGCTGGGAATGCCTGTTTATGGTGTGAATCTTCCTCAGCATTTTATCCTGGCTTATGCCGATATGGACAACAAGGGGAAACCCAAAGGAGACAAACCGGAAGATGTCCTTTTCTACCTGAACCCGTTTAACAAGGGGGCTGTATTTACACAGCGTGAAATCGAATTATTCGTAAAGCACCTTAAGATAAAGCCCAATGCTGAGTTCTTTAAACCTTGTGACAATATTACCATTCTGAAAAGACTCTTCGAGAATATCATCTATGCTTATCAGAAATTCGGATATCCGGATAAAGTAAATGAATTGTCGGAAATAATTAAAGTTTTGGATTAACTAATAGCTGCCTGTTCCTCCCGATTCTGCGAATCGTATCCCAAATTATCTTCAAATCAGTTAAAAATGTACGTTCGCTGATGTATTTTAGGTTGAGCAATAATTTAGCCTGCATGATGTGATCGACATAAGCTTTTTCGGGATCCGGATACTGCGTAAGGATTTCATTTTCGTTCAGATATTCCAGTGAAGCATAATCGGTAAGTCCCGGCTTGACCGATAAGACCTGTTTCTGTTCTTCAGTATAAAGAGAAACATATTTTCTTACTTCCGGCCGGGGTCCGACAAAACTCATGTCATTTTTAAGAATGTTGATCAATTGTGGAAGTTCATCAATTTTATATTTTCTTAGCCATCGCCCGACCTTCGTAATACGGCTGTCATTATCCCCGATTGTGATCAAACCCAGTTCATCCGACAAAGCATACATCGAGCGGAATTTGATCAGGTTAAAATCGGTGTTGTTTTTCCCTACGCGTTTCTGAAAAAATAATACACCACCTTTTGTATCAGCTAAAATAAAAATGGAAATGATAATAAAAAATGGGCAAAAAAGGATAAGGCCAATCGCTGATAAGGTAATATCAAATATTCGTTTTGCCATTCCTGGTCAAAGATGAACGAATGTTATTCGTGAGATAAAAGTGGCGTAACTAACCAGCACTTTCAAATTGCTTAAGAAACCGGATGTCGTTTTCAAAAAACAACCGGATATCATTGATTTGATATTTTAGCATCGTTGTTCTTTCAATGCCCATTCCAAAAGCAAACCCGGTGTACTTTTTACTGTCGATCCCGCAGTTGTCAAGTACATTCGGATCGACCATGCCACAACCGAGAATCTCAACCCACCCCGTATTTTTACAAACTTTACAGCCATCACCACCACAAATAAGACAGGAAATATCCATTTCTGCCGAAGGTTCGGTAAACGGGAAATAGGAGGGCCGAAGTCTTATTTTAGTTTCCGCCCCGAAAAATTCAGTAGCAAAATAATAGAGGGTTTGTTTCAAATCGGCAAATGAAACATTTTCATCGATATAAAGTCCTTCGATCTGGTGGAAAAAACAATGCGCCCTTGCTGAAATGGCCTCATTCCTGTAAACCCGTCCAGGGAAAATAGCCCGGATAGGAGGTTGTTTTTTTTCCATGACCCGTATTTGTACGGATGAGGTATGTGTACGTAATGCAATATCCGGATTCTTTTCTATGAAAAATGTATCCTGCATGTCGCGTGCGGGATGCTCTTCCGGAAAGTTCAATGCCGTAAAGTTGTGCCAGTCGTCTTCAATTTCCGGTCCCTCGGAAATGTTAAATCCGATCCTTGAAAAAATGGAGATGATCTCATTGCGGACAACGGATAACGGGTGACGTGTACCGGTTTCAATGAAATCTGCCGGGAGTGTCAGGTCCGCAATATTCTCAGTGGAAACTTGCTGGTTATCTAATAATTCTGTGAAAACGGTAACTTTTTCCTGGGCCTTGTTTTTCAGTTCATTCAAAATCTGCCCCATCTCTTTCCTGCCTTCGGGTGGAATGTTTTTCATTTCCGAAAAAAGTTCCGGGATGATCCCTTTTTTGCTAAGAAACCTGATTCTGAAAGCATCAAGATGTTCAGGTGCTTCTGCAATAAAGGTTTCGATTTCTTTACGGTATTTTTCGATTCGATCTTTCATTCAGGAAGTAACTCCTACTTAATAATTTTAATGTTCATTTTCACATCTTTCAGCGGTTTATCTCCCGGACCTGTCTTCACAGCCGCTATCTTGTCGATGACATCGAATCCATCAATGACCTCACCGAATACGGTGTACGATCCGTCAAGGTGTGGTGTTCCACCAACAGTTTCATAAGTTTTCATTTGCTCAGGTGTATACTTGATTCCACTTTTTGCAGCAAATGACTGCAATGTTTGTCCGTTCATTTTGGTTCCTTCAACAATATAGAATTGCGATCCCGAAGAAGCTTTTTGGGGATTCACGTTGTCGGGCATCCGGGCAGCAGCCAATGCACCTTTTTTGTGAAATTTGCCAGGGACAAATTCAGCCGGAACCGTGTATCCGGGATCTTGTCTTCCGTCAGCATTTTGACCTCCCTGAATCATGAAGTTTTTGATTACCCTGTGGAATGGCGAATTGTTGTACCAACCTTCTTTTACAAGTTTCACAAAGTTATCCCGGTGTTTGGGTGTTTCATTATACAGAACAGCAGTCATGGTGCCGTAATCAGTGATTATCTGAATTTTTACCTGTTTTTCTTTTCCTTTATTCGCGTCCTGAGCATAGCTGTAATTCCAGAGTACAGCAACAGTCATCAACAAAATTCCAATCGCTTTTTTCATTTTATCAGTTTAAAAATTATTATAAAATCGTTTAATTAAGCAGCAAAAATACTAAAAATGGAAATCTTCGGGTGAAATTGACCTATAACTTTGTTTATTCGTTTGATTTAACCGGCTCCTCTTTTTTCCAGAAAACATTTCCTGCATAAGGGCACATACCGGTCAGTTTCTCCCAATAAAACCAGGTCGTCACTCTTGACAAACCTGTGTGAATAATGAGCCAGGTTACCGCATTCGATGCAAATGGCGTGTACCTTGGTTACATATTCAGCTGTTGCCATCAATGCCGGTATCGGCCCGAAAGGTTTTCCAAGGTAATCCATGTCAAGGCCAGCAACAATCACACGGATACCTTCATTGGCAAGCAGGTTGCAAATGGCCGAAAGTTCATTGTCGAAAAATTGTGCCTCATCGATGCCGACGACATCAACATCGTTGGCCAGAAGAATGATCTGCGAAGCCGTTTGAACGGGAGTGGATTTAATGGCCGTTTCATTATGCGAAACAACATTTTCAACGTCGTATCGTGTATCTATCGATGGTTTGTATATCTCAACTTTTTGCCTGGCAATTTTTGCCCGGTTCAGCCGGCGGATCAATTCTTCGGTCTTTCCGGAGAACATCGAGCCGCAGATTACTTCAATCCATCCTCCGCCCTTAGGTTGCTTTGTTGTATTCTCTAAAAACATGAATACTGGTTTCTTTTATTTTTATAATTTTATTCGCTTAATTTTAGCAAAATTAGCGATTTGGAATGAGTTGATCATGATTTAAAAAAACTTTGATTATGGGAATGAACGATTCTTTTGATAAGACAAGTAAAATTCTACAGGAAATAAAGGAGATAATCGATCGGATCGGTAATGAACCGGAGGTTTTTTCTCAAATTGATACCGACCTTGCACTTGAAAAAACGAGAAAATTATATGACATTCTTTTAAATTTTCACACTGAAGAAGGAAAGAAAACAAAACTCCCTTTTCGTGAGAAAACAGAAGAAATGCAAGTAACAGAATCCACTAAAGAAAAAGTTAAACCTCTTCCGGAATCACCTCCTGCTGAAGAACCTTCGAATGAGGGAATGTTGTTCGGAAATGAAGAGGAAAGGAAGGAGTCTGTGAAAGAGAAGGTGGACATCCCTGTCGAAAACCCATCACTCAATTTATTTTCTATTTCAACGGAAAATACTTCCGGGGGAAAAAAGAGCGTAGTTGATAAAATATCGGAAAGCCATAACGAAAAAAGTATCGGTGATGCCTTCCGGAAAGATAAGATAAAGAGCCTGAAACAAGCGATCGGGATCAACGAAAAGTTCTTTTTTATCAATGAACTATTCGATGGGAACATGAAAGAATATGCGATTGCAATTGATGCGCTTGATGCAATAGTATCTCTTGACGAAACGCTTAACGCTCTTGAAGGATATATTCACTCGTTTGACTGGAATAATGATTCGGACGCGGTTGTTTTGTTGAAGGAGTTTATAGAGCGGAAATTCAAATAAGGGCTATATCCGTGAAACCATATGTTTTCGTTTTTATTTTTCTAATTCTGACCGGAATATTTTCAGTTTCGGGACAGAATGTTGCCTTTGTGAGGAAAACCATTGACACGCTGACAGCGCCCGGCATGGCCGGAAGGGGTTATGAAGCGAATGGGAATAATATCGCTGCCCGTTTTATTTCGAAGGAATTTCACAGCGACCATTTGAAAAAATTCAGTAAAAAATACTTTCAAGCCTTTTCTATTCCCATCAATACTTTTCCTGATACCATTAAAGTCAGTGTTGACGGTCAGCGGCTTATTCCCGGAAAAGATTTTGTACTTTTTTCTTCTTCACCTTCGGTTTCAGGAACATTCGACCTGGTGTGGGCACTTAAAGACACAACAGGCCAGCCGGTTCTTCAGGAAGGTTTTTCGATGGATGATTTGAAAGATAAAGTCGTTGTAACTGATGCTGGTATGCAGGATTTCAGAAAAGAGAACAAATTTCATTCAAAGGGAATCATTTTTCTGCAGAACGGACATGTCTGGTGGCATCTTTCGGATGGGGTTCATGTAGCTGACTATTTTCAATTGCAAATTGCAAAGGAAAAGATTCCGGAAGGCTCAAAAAAAATTTCGATTCAAGCGACCAATCACTTTTTTAAAGCCTTTCCCACACAAAATGTCATCGGGTTTGTGAAGGGAAAAGAATACCCCGACAGCTTCTTTGTGTTTTCAGCACATTACGATCATTTGGGTAAAATGGGTGCTGTGACTTATTTCCCCGGTGCAAATGACAATGCATCGGGAACGGCCATGTTGCTCGACCTCGCAAAATATTACAAAAAACGAAAAAACCGACCTCCCTTTTCGGTTGCTTTTATGGCCTTCAGTGCCGAAGAGGTTGGTCTGTTTGGATCACAGTACTACACTGAAAATCCTTTGTTTCCGCTTTCAAATATCAAATTTCTTATCAATCTGGACATGGTCGGTTCGGGCAGTGAAGGAATTAAAGTGGTGAACGGAACAATTTATAAGAATGCATTCGATTGCCTTGTGGATATAAATAACAAGAATAACTTTTTGAAAACGGTTAGTCCGCGTGGAGAAGCTGCCAACAGCGATCATTATCCGTTTTACGAGAAAGGTGTCCCTTGTTTTTTCATTTATACACTCGGTAAAGAAAGCCCCGAATACCATAATATTTATGACACTCCGGCAAATGTGCCATTGACAAAATATTCCGAATTGTTCAGGCTGCTGAAGGATTTTGTGAACGATTGCAATTAAACTAAAAATTTATACAGTAAATGATCAATAAATGACGAATGCTGAATCTGAATTTGTGACTTTACTTTAAATAGGAGAACCAACATGTCAAAATTGTACCTTGTGCCTACCCCCATCGGAAACCTGGAAGATATAACCATCCGGGCGATACGGATACTGAAAGATGCCGATCTGATCCTTGCAGAAGATACACGCACATCATCCAATCTTCTGAAGCAATACGATATTACAACGAAAATGAAACCTCATCATCAATTTAACGAACATAAAATATTAGGTTCAATTGTCGATATGCTCCGTTCGGGAAAGAATATCGCTGTGATCACAGATGCCGGTACACCGGGAATTTCCGATCCCGGATTTTTACTTGTAAGAGAATGTATCCGAAACAGTATTGAAATAGAAAGCCTGCCCGGAGCAACAGCTTTAATTCCGGCGCTTGTAAACTCAGGACTACCGAATGACCGGTTTCTGTTCGAGGGCTTTCTTCCGCATAAAAAGGGTAGACGTTCAAGGATGGAGCAAATTGCCAGCTTCAACGGTACCATTATTTTGTACGAATCGCCATTCCGTCTCTTGAAAACACTCGAACAATTAATCGAATATCTCGGTGCTGACAGACCTGCATCCGTTTCGAGAGAGCTGACCAAAATTCACGAAGAAACACAGCGGGGAACACTTTCCGGTTTAATTGATTACTATAAAACCCGTGAAATTAAAGGTGAAATTGTCATTGTTGTTGCCGGTAAAAAAAGTGACTAAGTTGTTCGGTTCCGAACAAATGAAATAAGATTGTGGACAGTTTTCTACTTCGCTTAAAATTCAGCATAGTTTCCAAACGATTGCAATTTAGCAGCTTAACTTTTTTGGCATATTCTTCGCCATTTTCTTTTTATATCGATTTAAACCATGAAAACTTTTTCAAATCGAACGTAAAAGAGCATTTCCTCCCTTACTACTACCAAAGGGTTTTGTTGGATTTGGCAATGTGCTTCAAAGTCCCGTTCTGAACGGGACTTTTTTTATTGGGGCGAAAAGTGTATTTTCGGGCATTAATTGTGCATAACATGGGAAAAGAGAATAAGAATATTGAGAAAATTCAAGTGGAATTTTTCAGGCCGGATTTAAATAAAACCCAAAAAACTGAATTGTATTCTTATCACATACCGGCTGGTTTTCCTTCACCGGCTGAAAATTTTCTGGAAAAGCGGCTCGACCTTAATGAATTTTTGATTAAAAATCAGGCAGCGACATTTTTGATCAGAGTGAAAGGTCATTCGATGGAAAAAGCCGGTATTTTTGACGGAGATATCCTGGTTATCGATCGTTCGGTTGAACCCTCGAACGGAAGAATTGTATTGGGTGTCCTCAATGGAGAGTTTACGGTAAAACGAATTGAAAAGAAAGGAAGTAAGGTGATTTTAAAACCCGAAAACGATGCATTTAACCCGATTGAACTTACACCCGAAATGAATTTCAGGATTTGGGGTGTTGTAACCTTTGCCATCCATAAAACCTAAAAATACAGGGGGACATAAGTTCGATTACAGTTAGGGTGTGTTGAATACATGAAGAAAACCGTTAGAATATTCGGTAAAATATTGCTTCAGCGGCAGGGTGGCTGGCCCGCCAATCGGATTACCATCCAGAATATTGAACTTTGATCCGCAAATCGAATCCACCAGTATAATTCCGGAATTATCAACCTCGACTTTAGCGCTGTCAATCTGTGGATCATAGGAACAGCATCGTTCATATGCGCTAAAAGTGAACTGGTCGATCCGGTAGACTATAATTCCTTTATATCCGTAGTCATTATAATATTTCCAGTTGCCGGCCTGGATAAAATCAATGCCATCCGGCTGAAGGTACAGATCGACCCACACGTTTGGAATAAGACTCTGCGTGCTCTTGTCTTTTTTGCAGGATGAAATAATGAACAGGGCAATCGTAAAAAGAATGACGATTTTTATTATTGAATTTGATTTAATCATAATTTAGCAATGCGCACAAATTTAATATTTTATTAATTTCGATCGTTTAAACGCAGGAATTAAAAATATATTTGAAACAATGAACAGGCAGATAAACAGTGAAAGCTAAAAAATTTATTCGTATATTGTTTGTTTTCTCAATACTGACCACGAGTGTCGGTTGCCGGACACTTGGTTTTAATGATCCGCAGAAAAAAGCAGATAAACAACAGGAACAGAAGCAAAAAGAGTTGATCAAACAGTACAAAGCAGATATAAAGAGACATTATGATATGCAAACCAAAGAAACCCGGAAGCGAATGAAAGAAAATCTTCGTAAAGCAAAAAAAGCAGACAGAAAGAACCGGGATAAGAAGAAAAAGTCAAAATGGAAATGTCCAGGTTAAACGAATTATGAATCCTTTTAAATTCAATACTTTATCAAGTTTATTTATCAGCATTTTTATGTGCCTGTCTTCGCATGTTTTGAAAGGACAGGAAACAGAATTCGAGCCGGTTAAATTCGATCGCCTGACTTCTGAAAACGTAAAACTTGTGAAAGGCTTGTCCCAAAACTGGATATATGCCATTCACCAGGATAAATATGGTTACATGTGGTTTGGTACATGGGACGGACTGAATAAATACGATGGATATAATTTTACAATTTATAACGAAAAAGACGGCCTTACTGATCATGCAATCCTGTGTATGCTCGAAGATAAAGACGGAACATTCTGGATAGGAACGGATAAAGGCTTCAACCGGTTTGATCGCAAAAGCCAAACCTTTAAGCAATACCCGGAACTTCCGGGCGATACCAACAGCCTTTATCATAACCGTGTAATGTCGCTTATTGAAACGGAAGATAGTGCTATCTGGCTTGGTACAGGTGGTGGGTTACTGAAATTTGATAAGAAAAATGACTCGTTTACAGCCTTTTTATCGACAAGCCAGCCATACTATAGTCCGCGAAGCAATTATATACTTAATCTTTGCGAAGATAACAAAGGAATAATCTGGGTAGCTACTTCCTATGGACTGGTCAAATTTAATCCCATAACAGAACGGTCGACCCGGTACTATCATATTGAAGGCGATACAACAAGTCTCAGTAACAACAATATTCGTTATTTAATTCAGGAAAAATCGGGGAATTTTTGGATCGGTACACGAAACGGGCTTAATTATTACGACACGACCACACAACGATTAAGATACTATTTTCATGA
The DNA here is from genome assembly GCA_963764475.1 of uncultured Bacteroidales bacterium. Lineage (GTDB taxonomy): Bacteria > Bacteroidota > Bacteroidia > Bacteroidales > JAADJA01 > JAADJA01. The sequence goes on along the minus strand of CAVXTE010000094.1, from coordinate 36,490 downwards.
TCCTGATAATCCTTACAGCCTCAGCAATAACCGGATCCAGGTCATTTACCAGGACCATCTGGGAGAAATTTGGGTAGGCACCGAAAACGGTGGTCTGGATTATTATGACAAAGAACATGATCGCTTTTATCATTATAAAAATACACTGAATGACAAATCAAGCCTCAGTAATGATAAGGTATACAGTATTTATGAAGACTTTTCTGGAAACCTTTGGGTTGGAACGTATAACGGTGTAAATAAAATAAATAAGTATTACAATGATTTTGGCCATAGGCAGCGAACAAGTGATAATAATTCGAGTCTGAATACAAATATTATCTGGTCATTTGCCCGGGGCCCGAAGAATAAACTCTGGATTGCTACCTCGAACGGGATTAATATTTTAGATCCCAAAACTTCCAAATATACCTATTTAGGGAGTGAAAACCGTATAGAAAATTCACTGGCCGGAAATGATGTCCGTTCTCTACTCTATACACCTGATTATAATTGTTTCTGGTTCGGTTATTATGGTTCCGGTCTGGATAAATACGATACGGAAAATGGTTCTTTCACACATTTTGTTTTCGATCCGAACAAAAATAGTCTAAGCAACGATTATATCAACGATATAATGCTTGATGATAAGGGAAAGTTATGGCTCGCTACAGGGAATGGTTTAGACATTTTGGATCCTGTGACTGGCAAATTCAGGATTTATTTCAATGATAAAAACGATCCGAATTCTATTGGAAACAATATTACTATTTGTCTTCTTCAGGACAGGGAAAAAAATATCTGGATCGGAACGGATGAAGGGTTGAATAAATTCAATAAAACGGATAGTTCCTTTATACATTTTGAGTTCAACATGGATAATACCGAAAATAAAAGCACCAATTCGCTTTTCTGTATGATGGAAGACAGATTGGGAACATTCTGGATTGGGACTTCGGGTGGAGGTTTGATAAAATTTGATCAGAAAGGAGGCAACTATAAAATTTATACAACTGCTGACGGTTTGCCCAATAATGTAATCTATGGGATTCTCGAGGACAAGGATGGAAACCTCTGGATGTCAACTAACCTCGGATTGTCAAAGTTTTATGTAAAAAGCGAGCGATTTGTTAATTATGATGTAAAAGACGGTATCCAGAGCAATGAATTCAACCTGGGAGCTGCATTTAAGGACAGCAATGGTGAAATGTATTTTGGAGGCATGAACGGTTATAATGTTTTTAATCCGTCTGATATCAGGTACAATCCAAACAAGCCCGTGATCACAATATCAGCGTTCAGGAAATTCAACGAAAGACTCTCTGAGGAATATTTTTCAGGTGATACGATTCATCTTAGATACGACGATAATTTTTTCTCTTTTGAAATTTCGGCACTGGATTATACTAATCCATTAAAAAATAAATACCGGTATAAGCTTGAAAATTTTGATAAAGACTGGATTCAGGCCGATGCGAATAACCGGATCGCCGAGTATAAAAAAGTTCCGCCCGGAGATTATACTTTTCTGGCCAACGGATCTAACAATGATGGTGTCTGGAATGATAAAGGGATTGCCTTAACTGTAATCATTACGCCGGCCTGGTGGGCAACTTTATGGTTCAGAATTCTGCTGTTAGTGGTCATAATATCAACGGTCTGGATACTCATTTACAGAAGAATAAAAAGAATCAGACAAAAAAGTGAAGTAGAAGCCCGGCTGCTTGAAATCGAAAAACAAAAATTTGATCTCGAACAAAAAGCCCTCCGGCTACAGATGAACCCGCATTTTATTTTTAATTCGCTCAATTCGATTCAAAGCTATATTTTATCGCACAACACTGAAAAAGCGGTGACATATCTTGGGAAATTTTCACAGTTGATGCGACTTATTCTTACCAATTCAGGCTATAAATATATCCCATTGCGTGAAGAGCTTAAGACGATTACCTATTACCTTGATCTCGAGAAGTTACGGTTCGACAATAAATTTGACTATAGGATTTCTATAGATAAAGATATTGATGAGGAATTCATGGAGATCCCACCTATGATCATCCAGCCATATATCGAAAATGCAATTATTCATGGCTTGCTTCACAAATCATCAAAAGGCCACATCAACATTGATTTTAAGCTTGATAATCACAACATAGTTTGCTCTGTTTTGGATAATGGTGTGGGTCGAAAAAAATCAATGGAAATTGAAAAGACAACAGGGATTAGAAGGAAATCTAAAGGGATGATGATCACAAAGGCCCGGCTTGAAATTTTAAACGGGCAAAGCGATGAAGAATTTTCAATCAGGGTCCACGACCTGAAGGATAAGAGCGGTAATGCCACGGGTACAAGAGTTGAGTTAAGAATTCATTACAAAGAGGAATAATAAAATAATATATCGTGTTATGCTAAAAGCAGTTATTGTTGAAGATGAAAAACCGTCAAGGGATACATTGACGGGCTTGCTGGATTTATATTGTAAAAATGTCGAAATAGTTGGTGTTGCCGAAAGTGTACTATCGGGGATTTATTTAATCAGGGAACAAAAGCCAGATATCGTTTTTCTCGACATACAAATGCCTGATGGCAGTGGATTTAAATTGCTCGAGTCGTTAAAAGAGATAAATTTCGATGTTATATTTACAACGGCGTACGACCAGTTTGCCATTAAAGCAATCCGGTTTAGTGCACTTGATTATCTGTTAAAACCGATTTTCCCGGAAGATCTGATTACTGCTGTAAATAAAGCGGAGCAAAATAAGAACCGGAAAAACAAAAATGAAAACATCGAAGTATTGCTCGAAAATATCCATAAACCAGAAAACGAATCACCTCGTATCGTGCTTTCAACTGCCGAAAAAATTAATGTGGTCCATGTGGACGAAATTCTCCGTTGCGAATCGGACAATTACTATACGGTTTTTTTCTTCACTGACGGTAAAAAACTGATGGTTTCAAAAACACTTAAAGAAAACGAGGAACTTTTAAGTGCCCATAATTTTATTCGCCCCCACAAGTCGCATTTGATCAATGTAAAATACATTAAAAGTTATTTAAAAAATGAAAACGGTATGATCCTGATGACAGATGGAAGCAAGGTTCCTGTATCGAGAAGAAAAAAAGAAAAAATCATCGAAATCATCAACAATCTTTAAGCCCGAACGCTACAGGTTCCGATAATATTTCACGCAACTTCCTTTATATTCAGGACTTAGCTGAATTGCCGAAAACTGATTTTCCTCTGCCGAAAACTGATTTGCACTTTCCTTTATATAATTTTATAGTATATTTACCACCTCATTGATATAATTCGCAGCAATTTAAATTGACTTTATGGAGAATATTTTACCTATTGTAATTCTAATAGTATGGTTGGTTTTCAGTCTCTACAATAAAGAACAGAAAAGGAAAAAGAAAGCCTCATACTCAGGATCGAAAAAGGACGCGGAACCAGACCGGCCATCATTGCTTGAACAACTGTTATCAGGGAACTTAAATTTACAGTCACAACCATTTGTGAAAGAAGTTGAACCTGATGAACCCGAATCCTGGCTACCGGAGGAACGAGAACCTTTAACGGAGTCAAAAATAAATATTCCGAAACCTTTCTTAACAGAAGAACTGGATAGTATTCAGGAGGAAGGTCAGCGGTCCACATCAATTAAAAAAACAGAGGACCCTGAAGACGTGGAAATAAATACAGATGGCGAACTGTCTTTAAGTGGGATTAATTTTCGGAAAGCTGTCATTTATTCGGAGATATTAAATGCTCCTTATATCAATTATTGAATAAGATTAATTTGGGGATTGGAAATAAAAAAATTTTGGAGTTTACAATTTTTTATATTTAACTTTACCCCCTTTTAGAAGCACAGTGTATAATCTAACATAAAATTATCATGGTATGTTAAGAAATTTACTATTAACAATTGGATTGATTTTTACCGTTAATCTGTTAGTTTTTTCACAATCAGGAGCCCTTAAAGGGAAGGTGATTGATCAGGAAACAAAAGAACCGATTCCATTTGCAAATATTGTTGTTGAAATGGGTGGTACCCAAATAAGCGGCGGGACTTCCGATTTTGACGGAAATTATGTCATTAAGCCGATTCCCCCCGGAACGTATGACTTAAGGGCGACTTATATCGGATACAATACCGTTTTGGTGAAAGGGCTGATCATTAACTCCGACCAAATCAGGTTTTATGACATTAAGATGGAGTCAACAGCAGCACAATTGCCGGAAATTGTTGTATCGGATTTTGCCATTCCTCTTATCAATAAGGATGAAACTGTATCGGGAGGTAGTGTAACAGCAAAGGATATTGAAAAGATGCCGAACCGCGATGCAAACTCTATTGCAACAACAGTAGGAGGCGTTTTTAGTTCCGATGGTGAAAGAGGAAACGTTAGGGGTGCTCGTTCCGATCAAACCATTATGTATATTGATGGAATTCGGGTGTTAGGTTCTACCGCTCTTCCGCAATCTGCTATCGAACAGGTTTCTGTGTACCTTGGAGGATTACCTGCGCAATATGGCGATGCACGTGGCGGTATTATAAATGTAACAACGAAAGGACCTTCCCGTCAGTTTGGCGGTGGACTTGAACTGGAAACTTCAGAATTTCTTGATGCTTTCGGGTATAACCGTTTGGGATTTAGTGTTCAGGGCCCACTTATTAAAGGGAAAAAAGAAGGAGAAACCTCACTATTGGGTTTCTTCCTTTCCGGTGACCTCAATTATCGCGAAGACAGCAGACCCACTGCAGAAGGAGTTTATGTCGCAAACGACGAAACATTGCAGAATCTTAAAACCCATCCACTGGTACCTTCCGGTATTTCATCTGGCGGAACTTTTTATTCCGGAGACTATGTTAGAAAAAGCAACCTTACATTACAAAAAGCAACACCCAATACCAGCAGGTATGGTGCTAACCTTTCGGGAAAGATTGATGTAAGAACAACAAGTACAACCAACCTCACTTTTGGTGGCCAGTTTAATTACGATGACGGAAGTGTGTACACATATTCCCAATCCATGTTCAATTCTGATAAGAATTACCTTAATATGGGTAATACATGGAGGGTATTTGGGAGGTTCACTCAACGGTTTCCTTCAGATAACGAGTCCCCTTCATTAATAAAGAATGTGTATTATACAATACAGGCAGACTATTCACAGGTGAGGGCAAGAAATATGGATCCTGACCATAAAAAAGATTTGTTTAAATATGGGTATTTAGGAAAATTTACGACCACAAAAATACCCACTTATCAACTTACTGATCAGATCAATGTTGGTAATACTACCTACGAAAATGTATATGTCCTAAATAGCTGGGATTTTGATGTGCTTTATCAGTTTGATCCTTCGACTTATAATCCCGAAGTTGCAGCCTATACAACCCAGATTTATGATCTTTTCCCCAATCCATTTGGAAACTGGATGAATTCAGATCAGTTGCAGTTAAAAGGCGGACTCCTTAACGGAGAAGGACCGGATGCTTTCTATGGTTTGTGGAATGCTCCGGGTACCATTCAGACAGGTTATAACGAAACCAATAATGATCAGATTTCGCTCAATGCCTCGGCTTCGGCTGATATTGGTAACCATGAAATCAAATTCGGATTTATGTACGAGCAACGGACACAAAGAAGTTTTGGATATGCTGCCACTGCATTATGGACGAGAATGAGAAACCTGACGAATTTCCATATCCGTGAACTGGATAAGGATCATCCGATACCATTATTTTCAAATGGAATATTCCAGGATACTATTATTTATTATCGGAAATACGACGCCCTGACTCAAAATACCTTCGACCGAAACCTGAGAAAAAAACTGGGTCTCGACGAACAAGGGCTTGATTTTATTTTGGTCGATTCGTACGATATAGACAACCATACCATTTTATATTATGACAAAGATGGAAACATGCATTCGAAAACAGTTGACGGTGACTTGTATTCGATTGATATGTTCAGTGCTGATGAATTGCTAAACGGTGGTGGTAACAGTCAGGTTGTTGCCTATTCCGGATATGATTATAAAGGGAATAAACTTAAAAACAAACCCAGTTTTGATGATTTTTTTACCAAACTGGATGAGAATGGTGATTTTGCACGGCCCATCCCTGCATTCGAACCCATCTACATGGCCGGATATATTCAGGATAAGTTTGCATTCAACGACCTGATCTTCAATATTGGTCTTCGTGTCGACCGTTTTGATGCCAATCAATCCGTTCTTAAGGATCCATTTCTGCTTTATCCTGCATACAGCGTTAAGGAGGTCACTTCGGTCGGCGGAAAACAGGTTACACATCCCGGGAATATGGGCAGTGACTTTATCGTCTATGTTGATAATGTAAATTATCCAACTGAAATTACCGGATACAGGAACGGATCAACATGGTACAATGCAGCCGGAGTTGAAATACAAGATCCTTATATTCTTGACAGGGGTAGTGGTATTTCTCCATTGCTCGTCGATCCGAGTCAGGATAATGTGAATTCAAAAGCATTCAAGGACTATGAACCACAATGGAGTGTAATGCCAAGGATTTCATTCTCGTTCCCAATTTCCGACGAGGCACTTTTCTTTGCACATTATGATGTATTGACTCAGCGACCTCTCAGCAATGTTCAATCTGACCCGTCTACTTATTACTTTATCAATAATATTGGCGGCGCGATTAACAATCCGAACCTGAAGCCCACCAAGACAATTGATTATGAACTTGGGTTTCAGCAAAAATTAACGATTAAATCATCTTTAAGGTTGAGTGCATTTTATCGTGAAATGCGGGATGATATCCAGATTTACCGATTCAATGGAGCCTATCCCAGAGATTATACATCTTATAATAATATAGACTTCGGAACCGTAAAAGGGTTGACCGTAACCTATGACCTTCGACAGTTGAACAGTAATACAAAAGTAACGGCAAGTTATACCTTACAGTTTGCTGAGGGTACAGGTTCAAGTTCAACAACAGCGCAGGCTCTGGTTGCTTCAGGTTTGCCAAACCTACGTACAACAAATCCTTTAAACTGGGACAGAAGGCATGGTTTTAATATATCCATCGACTACAGGTTCAGGGAAGGCAAGGAATACAATGGGCCAACAATAAAAAAGGCCAAAGGAACTGACCATGAAAAAGCAGTTCAGTTGTTAGCCAATGCCGGTGTTAATTTCCAGGTGAACGGAGGTTCGGGAACACCATATACTGCTCAGGAAAATATCCTTGCTTTTAATTCAGGCGGGACCCGTATTCTTAAAGGAACCATCAACGGTTCAAGACTTCCCTGGCAGTTCAGGGTTGATATGCGGCTCGATAAAGAGTTCCATCCTAAATGGGGGAAAAAGGATAAGAATTATTATTTTGATGCTTATCTGCAGATCAATAATATTTTCGATGTACGGAATGTTTTGGGTGTTTACGCTGCAACCGGTAACCCCGATGATGACGGATACCTGGCAGCAGCAGAATGGCAGCAGGATATCAATCAGCAGGTTGATCCGCAGTCTTACCGCGATCTTTATGCTCTCCGGATCAATACGCCCGGAAATTACAGCTCACCAAGACAAATCAGGCTTGGTGTACAGTTTAACTTTTAAGTAAACAATTTTTAATTGAAAGAATAGAAATAAAAAATTATATTCATTATGAAGAATATTTTCCGAACACTGTTTATTACCCTCTTTTTTCTGGCAATATACCAAACAGGAATGTCCGAAAAGTGTAAGTTCGGCAACTTTAAAAGCACCGAAAGCATCAAGTCTACGGCTGCGGGATGCGGTGATCCTTCCGGATTCAAGTTTTTGCAAATCAACAATGTAAGATGCCGGATTAATACAGGTGGTGATATGTGGTGGGATCTGGAAGGTGGAATAGGTGCGCAATATTTTATTCCTGCAAACGGGTCGGCCACTTCAATGTTCTCGGGATCTCTCTGGATCGGAGGACTTGATATTAACAATCAGTTAAAGCTGGCAGCATTACGTTACAGGCAGGTCGGACAGGATTACTGGACCGGCCCGCTGACGATTGATGGTACAGCTTCTATAGATAATGTTACCTGTTCGGAATGGGATAAATTTTTTACGATTAAACGATCGGATGTAGATACCTATTTGCAGCACACTGACCCCGAAACGGGAGCCTTCATCCCCAGTGCCGATTATCAAATACCACAATCGTTTTATGATTATCCTGCCCATGGTGATATTTCAAAAGGTCAGAGCTTTTACCTGGCTCCTTTCAAAGATGCTGACGGAGATGGTTCTTATGATCCAACAAGAGGGGACTATCCTTATTATGATGTGAACAATGAATTGTGTCCGCTCAACTTTGCCAATGATCCGTCTTATGTACCTGCCCCGACAATGGAATCGGAATTTTATGAAAAATATTTCGGAGGTATCCTCGTGGATCAGGTATTAAAAGGCGATGAAACCCTGTGGTGGGTGTTTAATGATAAAGGAAATTTCCATACGGAAACCCAGGGTGCCGCTATCGGGCTAGAAATTCGTGCTCAGGCATTCGCTTTTGCTACCAACGATGAAATTAATAACATGACTTTCTATAGTTATGAAATCATTAACAGGTCAACTTATGTTTTAACGCAAACATATTTTTCTCCATGGGTTGATACCGATCTTGGTTATGCATGGGACGATTATGTAGGGTGCGATGTTGAGCGTGGTTTAGGCTATTGTTATAATGGTAAACCAACGGATGAGGGTGGCCCGGAATCTTACGGGGCCCAACCGCCTGCGGTTGGCGTCGACTTTTTCCAGGGACCTTATTTGGATCCGGATACATGCGATAATCCTTCCTTTAAAGGCCTCGGACTTAAGGGTCCTTCCTTCTTTGGTGATTGCCAGATCGTAAGTTCCAATGGCGCGGAAATTACAATGAGCTATGGTCCGAATGACAGTGCAACCGGGCTTTTTAAAGTTCAGTCAGAAGCTATAAATGGTGTTAATTTTGGAAACGGAATAAAAGACGATGAACGTTATGGAATGCGCAGATTTGTATACCATGTAAATTCAAGTGGTGCCTATAATTCTGATCCACAAACCGCGCCTCAATATTATAACTTTTTGCGTGGTATATGGAACGACAATACCAAGATGTTGTATGGAGGAAATGCACATGTTTCATCCGGTGCTGCGGGACCTGAATGTGATTTCATGTTTCCGGGCGATTCAGACCCCTGCAATTGGGGAACCCAGGGTTTACCGCCAAATGATGGATTCAACACAAATGGAAAATACTGGACAGAAGAAACAGTTAATAATAATCCGAGCGACCGTAGGTTCATGCAGTCAGCCGGACCTTTTACGCTGAAACCCGGCGCCGTGAATTACATTACCGTTGGTATACCCTGGGCACGGGCGATCTCCGGTGGTCCATGGGCATCTGTTCTGCTTTTACGTACGGTGGATGATAAATGCCAGGCATTGTTTGATAACTGTTTTAAGGTTATTGATGGTCCTTCTGCTCCCGATCTTTCATTCCGTGAACTTGACAAAGAAGTCATCTTTTTCATTTCAAACAGCCCCTCCTCGAATAACTATCTTGAAGGTTACAAGGAAAGGGATGCCAGGATAAAAACTCCGGATTCTCTCTTAGCAGCAGGAATCGTTTATGACCCTTATTACACGTTCGAAGGATATCAGATATTCCAGCTCAGGGACGCCACGGTTACTTTGTCGCAAAGCCGTTACGATCCGGACAAAGTAAGAGAAATTGCACAGTTTGATATAAAGAACGGCATTACAAAGCTGGTAAATTTTAAATATGACAGAGCTATCGAGGCAAATGTTCCGGTTGTTGAAGTTACTGGCGGCGACAATGGGATTGTTCATGCCTTTACTATAACGGAAGATGCTTTTGCAACAGGAGACAGAGCTTTAATAAATAACAAGCAATATTATTTTAGTGCGATTGCATACGGATATAATAACTATAAAGAATATAACCCGGAAATACCTACCGAACTTGATGGACAAAAAGAACCTTACCTTTCAGGGCGTAAGAACATTAAGTTGTATACAGCGATTCCTCATAAAATTGTGAACGGAATTATACCTAACTCCAACTTTGGCGATGGTCCGCAAATTACACGCATCGAAGGTCAGGGTAACGGCGGAATGAACCTGGAACTGACTGATGCATCGGTTGAGGAACTGCTTGCCAAGCCGGCTGCTGGGATACAGGCTGATGGTGATACCATCCGTTATGGTGACGATAATTTCCCGATTATTTACAGTGCTACGTATAAAGCTGGTCATGGGCCGCTTAATATAAAGGTGATCGATCCGCTCAATGTTAAAAGTGCCACATATACCCTCAAAATGGATACAGTGTTTAAACATTATACTTTCTTTGACGTTTCAGGAGACCCGGCAATTGAACCCGGCGGTGACACGGCAGGTATAAATTATGCACCTAAATGGTGGTTGATTGATAACGCTTCAGGTAAAAAATATGTTTCCAATGTAGGAACGAATAGAAATTATGAACAGATATTCCCCGAACTTGGAATTTCTGTTACATTTAGTCCATTATTTTACGCAGGTTTATATAACGTTGGTGTAATGAAAGTCGTAAAACCTGATGGGACTTCATATGATCCGGTTTATAAAATAGTTGCAAAGAATAATGGAGTAATTTCATCCTCCATCGAGTATGCAGATAGTTCGAGGCAATGGTTAGGTGGCGTTGCTGATTCCGATGTTCCGGGAAGTTCTCAGAACTGGATACGAAGCGGTACTTACTTTACCGGTTCTGTAGATGATGATTGGAAAAACCAGGTCGAAGCCTGGGATCCCAATCAAAATTATGAATCTATGGTTGGGCGTACCTGGGCTCCGTATTTCATGTGTGCTGTCGACCAGCAGGATCCCAGAGGAGCTGCTCCGGGTTATGACAATAATGGGTTTCTTTCAAAAAGTCTTTCCGCCGGACTTAAAGGTCTCGCAAGTGTTGATATCGTTTTAACACCGGATAAATCGAAATGGACCCGAAGTTTAGTACTTGAAATGTGTCCTGATCCGACACTTGCTGAAGGGAATGCGAAAAGATTCAGACTGAGAAAGGCTCCTTCTGTTGATAAAGACGGGAATCCATCAGGATGGCCTGTAAAAAACAAACCATCGTATAATTCGGATGACCCGAATTACATCATGGCTCATGGTATGGGATGGTTCCCGGGTTATGCTGTCAACCTGGAAACCGGAGAACGATTGAATATAATGTTTGGAGAAGACTCATGGCTATCCGGTGAAAATGGAAGAGACATGTTATTCAATCCAACAGCCGATAATTTCGCATATCCATCGAATCAGGTGTTATTCGGTGGCAAACATTATGTTTATATCATGGGAAGCAGCGTGGTCGAAAAAATTACAACCAACGATACAATACGTTATAATTTCCCTGCCTACGATGCCTGTTATACACTTGCAAATTCGCTGGATACGGTTCCTGCAGGATATGAGGTTGTTTATATTCCATATATTTATGCAAGTGCAATGTATGTCGGAATTCCACTTTCAGTACCAAATCAGGAATGGTTGTCCAACGAAGTAAAAATTAAAATCCGGGTTGCTAAACCTTATGAAAAGTATTACGCGAAGCCGATCAATACGATTGTAGAAAACAAACATTTTCCGATGTATAGTTTCTCAACAGAAGGAATTGCCACTTCAATGTACAATGAAGAAAAGGCGAAAAACGATATTGATCTGGTAAATGTAGTACCAAATCCCTATTATGCCTATTCGAGCTATGAGTCTGTTCCGCTGGATAGCCGGGTTAAAATAACAAACCTGCCGGAAAGTTGTACCGTTTCAATTTACAATGTCAGTGGCACACTGATCCGGAAATTTACCAAGGACGATCCGGTTACATTCATCGAATGGGACTTGAAAAATCTGGCTGGTATTCCAATTGCCGGTGGAATTTATATTATCCATGTAAAGGATCATACCACCGGAATGGAAAAAATCGTGAAATGGTTTGGTTCCCTCAGGGTTGAAGATTTCGAACAGTTTTAACAGAATTGATTAGTTTATAAAAATATAAAATTCAATGTAGCATGAAGAACATTTATAAATACCTGGTTGCTATATTTTTAATCAGCCTGATAACAATCCCTGTGGAAAAAGCCGGTGCCGGGAATAAAGACCGGTCGGGACAAGCCGGTGCAGATGAGCTGCTTATCAATCCCTGGGCCAGGAGTACCGGATGGGGAGGCGCAAATGTTTCATGTGTTAAAGGACTGGAAAGTCTGTATAACAATGTTGCAGGTGCCGCATTTACGCAGAAAACCGAACTTATCTTTTCATATACCAATTGGTTAAAAGGAGCGGGTATTAAGCTGATGTCGTTCGGTCTTACCCAGCGTGTTGGTGAAGCAGGTGTTATAGGTGTAAGCATTATGTCGATGAACTTCGGTGACATCGAAATTACAACCGAAGATATACCGGATGGTGGAATCGGGAAATTTTCACCCCGGTACCTCAATATCAACCTTGCTTATGCCAAGGCATTTTCAAACAGTATTTACGGAGGCATTAACTTCAAGGTCATTTCCGAATCCATTTCTGATGCATCTGCTCAGGGAGTTGCAATTGATGCAGGTATTCAATACGTTACCGGGGAAAAGGAAAACATCCATTTTGGAATTTCGCTTCGGAATGTAGGACCAAAAATGAAATTCACCGGAGACGGTTATTCACTGAAGGCATTATTTCCCAATAACGATAACCAGTTTACTGTTACCCAACGTTCATCGGCTTTCGAATTGCCGACTCAATTGAATATCGGGGCAGCTTACGACATTCTGTTTGATGATCAGAGAATTACGCTGGCAGGAAATTTTGCTTCAAATTCATTCAAAAAAGACCAGTTTATTTTCGGGGCAGAATATTCATTTAAAAATTATGTTGTTCTGAGAGTTGGATATGCATATGAAGAGGGAATTACAAAATCCGTTTCCGATCCGGCCAGAACAAATGCAGACAGAGGCATCAGCGGAGGTTTTTCGGTTCAGGTTCCCCTGAACAAAGAAAAGAATTCCGTGTTTGCAATAGATTATTCTTACAGGCCAACGGATAATTTCAGCAACACACAAAGCATAGGAATCAGATTTACATTATAGGCGTCGGTCTAAAAATTTAACTAAAATAACATAATCTAAAAGGACCCTTCTGGCAAGGGTCTTTTTATCTTTATTATCAGATCAATAAACAATATAATTATGGCTAAATTTTCCTATTATACCAAGGATGGTTTGTCTAACCTGAAGGAAGAACTCGAACATCTCATTCGTGTCGAAAGACCTGCTATTTCTAAACAAATTGCCGAAGCAAGGGATAAGGGCGACTTGTCGGAAAATGCTGAATATGCTGCTGCTAAAGATGCTCAGGGAATGTTGGAAATGAAAATAGCAAAATTTCAGGAATTGATCCACAATGCCCGTATTGTGGATGAGTCGAAACTGGATGCGAACAAAGTATTATTGCTGACTACTGTAAAGATTAAGAACATTAAAAACGGTTCCGAGATGGTGTATACACTTGTTCCGGAGCAGGAAGCCGACCTGAAATCGGGTAAAATCTCAGTAACATCGCCCATCGCGAATGGACTTTTGGGGAAAGAAGTTGGAGATACCGTAGAAATTAAAGTCCCGGCGGGAATTATTCCGTTTAAAATTGTTGAAATAATACGATAAAAGCAATTGACATGGCTACACTATTTTCTAAAATTGCAAAAGGAGAAATTCCATCATACAAAGTTGCAGAGGATGAAAACTTTTATGCGTTCCTCGATATAAATCCGCTTGCGAAAGGCCATACATTGGTGATCCCGCGTACAGAAACCGATTATATTTTCGACCTTGATGATGAGACCTATAAGAATTTGTTTGTATTTGCGAAAAAAGTATCCCAAGCAGTTCAAAATAGTGTCGACTGTATTCGAATTGCGATGGTCGTTTATGGTTTGGATGTACCTCATGCACACATCCATCTGATACCAATAAAAGGCACAGGCAATGAGATTGATTTCAGCAGGCCGAAAGTTCAGATGACGCCGGATGAATTTAGCGGGATTGCAACCAGAATTTACAATAAATTTAAGGGCATTCAGGGATAGGCTATAAATTTAATCAGTAAGCTCTTCTGTCTTTGCCTTCGATATAATTTATAAAAGCCTGATTTGCCACCCCATTCCCTCCGGGAGTTGGATAATTTCCAGTAAAATACCAATCACCGCGATGGTTTGGTATCGCTTCGTGAAGGCTATCGATCTTCTGATAAATGATTTTAACCGCTGCCTTTATTTCATTCCCAACAAGCATTTCTGCAATCTTTGCTGAAATCTGTTCATCCGTAAAAGGCTTATAAATTTCTTTAACGTGGTTTACAATTTCTTCTTTTGGTTTATTTTCCTGTGCCTTGCAAAGATTATAAACATTGTTGATGATACTCTGCTGTTTGGTTTCTTTGATCAGTTCGATGGTTGCCCTGAAGGCAATAAAGTCATTTAATTTGGCCATATCGATCCCATAACAGTCGGGATATCGAATTTGAGGAGCCGATGAAGCTACGATGATCGATTTAGGACCGAGCCGGTCAAGGATTTTAATAATACTTTGCTTTAATGTTGTTCCTCTCACTATGGAATCGTCCAGTACAACAAGGTTATCCACCGACCGGTTAATAATTCCATAGGTCACATCATAGACATGACCGACCAGATCTTCCCGCTGATTGTCCTGTGTAATAAATGTCCTGAGCTTTACATCCTTTACAGCAATTTTTTCAATTCTGGGCCGAAGGCGAAATATCGAATCAAGCGCTTCCGGTGAGAGGTTTTTACCCAATTGTAAAATTTTATCTTTCTTTATCGAATTACAAAATTGATCGAGTTCTTCCGCAAGACCTCTGAAAGCAACAGCGGCTGTATTCGGAATGTATGAAAATACCGTATTTTCAAGGTCAAAATCAATGGTTTTTAAAATAGAGGGCGCTAATAACTTACCCAGCTTTTTCCTTTCGATATAAATATCTTTATCTGTTCCCCTTGAAAAATAAATCCGTTCGAAGGAGCAGGATTTTTTTTCGACGGGTTGTTTATACATGTATTCGCCTACAGCGCCATTTTTCTTAACAACCAGTGCGTGACCAGGTTTCAACTCATTTATTTTTTCAAGCGGTACATTAAATGCTGTTTGTATGGCAGGTCTTTCGGAAGTAGCTACAACGATTTCATCATCATAATAATAAAAAGCCGGCCTGATGCCTGCAGGATCACGCATAACAAATGCGTCGCCATGTCCGAAAAGGCCGACGATGGAATAACCGCCATCCCAATGTACCGACGATTGCTTTAAAATATTGATGATATCCAGATCGGATGCTATCTTTTCGCTGCTTTGCTGTTTTGAAAATCCCTCTTTTTTTAATTGTGTATAAAGCCGCTCATTCTCTTCATCGAGAAAATGTCCTATTTTTTCAAGGATGGTGATAGTATCAGAAGTTTCAACCGGAAACTGCCCATACTCAATCAGCCGGTTGAATAATTCGTCAACATTTGTCATATTAAAATTACCGGCTATCACCAGGTTCCTTGTTTTCCAGTTGCTGGCCCGGATAACCGGATGAAGATTTATCATTTTGTTCGATCCGTATGTACCGTAACGTAAATGACCCAGTAACAATTCACCCGAATAATCCAGGTTTTCTTTCAGCCACAAAGTGTCCTTGATTCTTTTGGGATGCTTTTTCTGAAGCTTTGCGACTTTTTCATAGATTTGGCTAAAAATATCTTTTATCGGCGATTCAGAATCGGAGCGAAGCCTGTTGATGTATTTGTGTCCGGGTTCCATATCCAGTTTAATGCTGGCAATTCCGGCACCATCCTGTCCTCTGTTATGCTGTTTTTGCATCAGAAGATGCAGTTTGTTCAAGCCATAAAAACTTGTTCCGTATTTCGCATCATAATACTCCAGTGGCTTTAACAACCGGATGAGGGCAATCCCGCATTCATGCTTTATAATATCGCTCATTTACTATAAAACTAAAACTAATTCCGTCACTTTTGATAACTTAGCCTCAAATTTCAACCGCAAAAATAACATTTTAATATGAAGAAAATCGGAACCGTGTTACTCGTTTTGTTTATTACATACAATTCATATAGTCAGTATAATACACCAGGCACAGGGGTCAGCTGGGACCTTAATGACATTGTTGTTAACTCAGCCGGTGTCATGACGTTTGAAAATGGAAAATACTTCCTTTGGAACGAACTTTCTATCTCCCAAACCGATACTTTATATATAATTACTGACGAGGAAATCCGAATAAGCGGAGGAGTGGGAATTAATGTTCAGGGAACATTTCTTACCCAGCCACCAACCGGATTAAAACTAACAGCAATGGATTCTCTCAGCAATTTCGAGGGCCTCAGCTTCAGCAATTCTAATGGTTCCATTCTGAAGAAGTGTACGATTGAATTCGGTGGAGGAATTAGCCTCAGCAGTTCGGATATCACCCTCGATTCCTGCACTATTCGAAAAAATAATCAAATGAATTCCACGGGAGCAATCGATATGATCAATTCGAATCCTGTGATTCAATTTTGCCGGTTTTACGATAATCTCGGACCTGCCGTTTTATCGGCCGCGAATGCAAATTCTTCTCCGCAAATCATTGGTAATGTTTTATACCACAATTGTTCATCCAACCTCAATATGCCCCAGATCAACCTGGGTACTTCATCCGCGTCTGACACAATCAAAATCATTGGAAATACCATAACAGGAATGTATGACAATTCAGGCGGCATTGCTGTTTCAACGCTTGCCGGAGGCTCGATCAGGGCTGTAATTTCAGGAAATACAATTGAGAATAACCGTTACGGGATTACAGCCTACGGGATGAATATTTTTACACTGATCAAAGACAACCTGATTACTGATAACAATATTCAGGGAGATCCTTTGCTGGGAGGAAGCGGTATAAATTACTGGGGCGATGCCACTAACATTTCCATTGTTACCGGAAATGAGATCAGCGGAAATCTTTGGGGAGTTACGGTTCAGAACCAGGCATTACCAAATCTCGGAAAAGTTGATCCCGATACCCTGAACCCCGGAGAAAACCTGATCTTCAACAACGGCAACAGCGGAGAGATTTATGCATTATACAACAATACCCCGAATGATTTGTACGCCGAAAACAATTACTGGGGTACGTACAATATTGATACAGTAGAAATGTATATTTTTCACCAACCGGATGACCCGTCCCTTGGTTTTGTCGATTACATTCCGATCAAAGATTTCTTTACAGGGTCGCCAGCGATTAAATCAATTGAACCCCTACAACTGAAAATTTACCCAAATCCGGCTAATAAGACTGTTTTTATCGAATCGCCAGCGAATCCAAATAATTATTCTTCCGGCGATGTTATAATTTACAACTTATTCGGCAAACTTCTATTTAAGGGCACTTTGGTATCTTTTACTCAGGGTTTTGATATTTCTTTTCTTTCACCGGGATTGTATGTTTTAAGAGTTACCGTGGAAGGAAAATGCTACTCCGGAATGTTGCTAAAGGATTAATAAAACCGAGTTTAGTTAAAGAGTTTTCAGTAGATTTGCCCGAAATGATCACAATAAGAAAGGCTGAAACAAAAGATATTACGGCTATTGCCGGATTCCAGCAAAAAATGGCACTCGAAACCGAGTCACTTGAACTTGATCCTGAAAAACTGTTGAGCGGAGTTGAAGCGGTATTAACCGACCCGGGGAAGGGATTTTATCTTGTTGCTGTGTTTGACGATAAAGTGGTTGCCAGCACTCTTTTAACCTCCGAATGGAGCGATTGGCGTAATGGTAAATTTTTGTGGATACAATCGGTTTATGTTGAACCGGAATACAGAAAAATGGGTGTCTATTCGAAAATGTATTCCTTTGTGAAGGACATTGCATTGAATTCACCCGATTATCTTGGATTAAGGCTCTACGTTGCAACTGATAACCGGACTGCTCAGGAAGTATATAAGCGGACCGGAATGGATGGCGATCATTATAAATTATTTGAGTGGATCAAATAAATGGTTGAATTGTTTGCCAATAGTATGCCTTTTAAAAACATGCAGAATTGACAGGTTATAAATTTAAAAATCAAAATCTATTGAAATGAAAAGTAATGTATTTTTAATTGTTGGATTTTTGTTTTTTTCAATTAGTGGAATAAGCCAGGTCGATAAATCGGACTGGGTTGGCGTTTATCCCGATGGTTGTACCTCAATAACGGTTGGCAAAAAAGCAAGTGCCGATGGTTCTGTTTTTACTTCCCATACGGATGACAGTCATCGCACACGGTCAAATATATATATTGAACCCGCAGCAGACCATAAACCCGGATCAATGACCACGATGTACAAAAGAGTTGCCTGTGATACAACAGTTATGCCCTCTTATTCAGCGATTCCCATAGGTGAAATACCCCAGATTGACCATACCTATGCATTCATCAACTCTGCATACCCCTGCATGAACGAAAAACAGCTTGCCATAGGTGAATCGACGTTTGGCGGAAGGGAAATTCTTCAATCAGACAACGGACTTATCGATTGCCAGCGTCTTTGCCGGTTGATGGTCGAACGCTGTTCCACGGCAAGGGAAGCAATTAAAATGGCCGGAGAACTGACAAAGAAATATGGCTGGAACGATGCCGGTGAATGCCTGACAATAGCTGATAAAAATGAAGTCTGGCATTTTGAGATCGTTGGACCTGGAAAAGGAAGCAAGGGATCAATCTGGGCTGCACAAAGGGTTCCGGATGACCAAATCGGTGTGAATGCCAATGCCAGCACCATCAAAGAAATTGACCTGAAAAATCCCGATTATTTCATGGCCTCCGAAAATGTTTTTAGCGTTGCTCAAGACAGTGGCTGGTGGGATCCTGCAAAAAAACCTTTCAGGTTTTGCTATGCGTATGCGCCCGAAAGCCGTACTTCAGTTGCTTCGAGACGAAGGGAATGGCGTGTTTTTGATTTACTGGCGCCTTCACTAAATCTGGATCCGAACGCCGAAAATTACCCATTTTCTGTTAAACCTGATTCACAGGTAACACCTGAGATGCTGGTTTCAATTTTTAAAGATTATTATGAAGGGACACCTTATGATATGACCAGACGAATAACCACAACCGACAAAGATGGAAAAACCATAATTTCTCCGCTTGCAAATCCCTTTTTACCGTACGATCAGCTTGCCATTCAAAACATACCGGGGGGGTGGTATGAAGTGAACCACAAAACAGGTGACATTCGGTTTCTGGGTGAACGCACCATTGCACGCTGGTACACCATGTATGCCACTATTCTTCAATGCAGAAGCTGGCTGCCTGATCAAATCGGAGGTGTGGCCTGGATCGCGCTCGATAACGTGGCAAGTTCAATCTATATACCCGTTTATTGTTCGGTAACTGATTTGCCGCAAGCTTATAAAACGGACGGTCGGAAAACAGGGTTTTCTTCTTCATCTGCCTGGTGGGTATTCAACCGGTTGGGAACGCTTACTGCCCAACGCTGGGGAGACATGCGTCATGATGTGGAGTCCGTTTGGGAACCCTGGCAAAAGGAATTATTCGTCAATCAAAAATTGATCGAACAAAAGGCCATCCATATGTACGATCCTGAAAATCCTGAAAAGGCTGTTATCTTCCTTACCAATTATACCAACGAATGGGGAAATAAAGTCGTTAAAAAAGCCTGGGAACTCAGCGATTTTCTTTGGACGAAATACGATGAGAAATTCTGAAAAATAATGAACAATCCCGATTCCATGTTGTATCATCAGGTAAATAATTGGAAATCACGATGCGCAACATACAATTCCTGATCTTTTTTTCGACAGTTATCGCCGTTTATTCGCTCCTTTGCTGGTACATTTTCAGCAAAGGCTTGCAGGTTTTTCCGCAGGGTACACCGGCTCGATTTTATTATAAATTGATTTTCTTTTTTTTGGCTGCTTCATATATCGTGGCGCGATTTCTTGAAAGGGTTTGGCTGTCTGCTTTTTCAGATGTCCTGACATGGATCGGCTCCTTTTGGCTGGCTGCATTTTTCTACTTTTTATTAGCCGCCGTTGTCATCGATATCGTAAGGCTTTTCAATGCAATTGTTCCGTTTCTTCCAGATATCGTTTATTCAAAGAACTTCAGGTTAATGTTGTTCAAAGGCGTTGTCGGGATTGTGGCTTTGCTGATTATAGCCGGATTCATTAACAGTCTGCTCCCGAGGATAAAACATCTTGATATTTCGATCGACAAAAGAGCAGATGGGCTTGACAACCTTAAAATAGTTTTTGCATCCGATATTCACATGGGAACAATCATCGGCCCAAAGCGCACACAGTACATCATTGATAAAATAAATTCACAGAATCCCGACCTGATTCTTTTAGGAGGTGATGTGGTCGACGAAGATCTTGCTCCGGTTATCCGTAACAATCTTGGCGAATCCTTGCTGAAACTGAAAGCCCCCCTTGGGGTAATTGGCATTACAGGCAATCATGAATACATCGGCGGTGCTGAACCGGCTGTTAAATATTTGGAAGAACATGGTATCACCATGCTTCGTGATTCCGTCCTTCTTGTCGATAACAAATTTTATGTTATCGGGCGGGAAGACAGGGATAAGCCCAGATTCTCGGGTAGAAACAGAAAAGAAATCACCGAATTACTGAAAGATGTTGACAAAACCAGGCCATTGATTTTAATGGATCATCAACCGTTTGAACTGGATAAAAAAGAAAAAGAGGGAATTGACCTCACCCTTTCGGGTCACACGCATCATGGACAGATTTGGCCTTTGAATTATTTGACAAGGGCTATTTA
The DNA here is from genome assembly GCA_963764475.1 of uncultured Bacteroidales bacterium. Lineage (GTDB taxonomy): Bacteria > Bacteroidota > Bacteroidia > Bacteroidales > JAADJA01 > JAADJA01. The sequence goes on along the minus strand of CAVXTE010000094.1, from coordinate 15,576 downwards.
TGAAGTAAGTTGGGGATATAAAAAGAAAGGGAATACGCATGTTTACGTTTCTTCCGGTGTGGGCGGCTGGGGTCCTCCTGTCCGATTGGGTAACCGACCTGAAATCGTCGAAATCAATCTTCATTTTGCAAAATAGACTACCGGTTTTTTCCAGGTAAATCATTTTTATACTCCCTGAAAGCCTTCATCTATAAAGGTTTTATCATCTAAGGATATTTTTTTTATTGAACCGGATATTTATTTTAGATTCCAAAATAGTTCTGAATCTTAACGAAAAATTAACGAACATACATAAGATCAATTTAATTTCTTTATACATTTGAACAATCTAATCATTCGTATTAAAAGAGGCTATTAATAGAAATTTATCGATTTATACAAAAACATTATGAGTGTCAATACATTTTTTCAGAAACTGGTTCCAAAGGATAAAAAATTTTTTCCTTTATTTGAAAGTGCTGCTGAAAATATTTTGCAAGCTGCCGTATTACTTCAAAAGGTTTTTATAACAGAAGACCGGGACCAAAAGGAAATGCTTTTCCGGGAAATAAAAGACCTTGAGGTTCGCGGCGACGACATCGCCCATCATATCTTTGATGAAATGGATAAAACCTTTGTGACGCCGTTCGATCGGGAGGATATTCATAAACTGACCTCATCGCTCGATAATGTACTGGATTTTATCAATGGTTCGAGCCAGCGGCTGAGGCTTTACAAACCCAAGAGCATATCGGATGAATTCAGCCTGTTTCCGGTGATCATCTTAAATGGCTGCAAGGAAATAAAAAAGGCGATATTTGAACTGAGGAACATGAAAAAACCGCAAAAGATCAATGCTGCCTGCGTCAAAATCAATGAATTGGAAAATCAGGCCGATGATCTTTATCACCAGTTGATTTCCGATCTTTTTGAAAATGAAAAAGATGCTATTGAATTAATCAAGAAGAAAGAGGTGTTGCAAACGATGGAAAGAGCAACAGATCGGATCGAGGATGTAGCAGACAGTCTGAAAACGATCCTGATAAAAATGGCTTAAAAGGTATTTTATGCTTGTAATCGTCGTTATTTCTATCATCATCGCTCTGGTCTTTGATTTCCTCAACGGCATGAATGATGCCGCAAATTCCATTGCTACCGTTGTATCTACAAAAGTTCTTTCCCCGCTGGTTGCTGTTTTATGGGCAGCGTTTTTCAATTTCGTTGCAGTTTTTATATTCGGTGTTCATGTTGCTACCACCATCGGAAAAGGAATTGTGGAACCCCAGATTATCAATGAATATATCATTCTGGCAGCTTTAATAGGAGCTATTATCTGGGTGTATGCCTGCACCTTTCTCGGTTTACCCATCAGTGTTTCGCATGCATTGATCGGCGGACTAATCGGGCCGGCTTTACTGGTCGGTGGTACGCACGTACTGATTTCGAGCGGAATTATCAAAGTCCTTCTATTTATCGCCTTATCGCCAATCATCGGTATGATACTGGCATACCTGATCATGCTTCTGGTGATGGTTATTTTTAAAAACCGTTCACCGAATCGTGTTGATTCTGTTTTCAGAACATTGCAGCTTCTTTCATCGGCTGTATTCAGCATTGGGCACGGCGGCAATGATGCCCAGAAAACGATGGGAATTATTGCCATTCTGCTATTCAGCACGGGACGACTTGGTTCTGAATTTTACGTGCCCGTTTGGGTCATCATTTCATGTTATTCTGCAATTTCATTGGGTACACTTATCGGAGGATGGAAAGTTATAAAAACCCTCGGTATCGGCCTCACCGATTTAAAACCAGTTCAGGGATTTTGTGCGGAGACGGCCGGAGCGATTACGATTATCGGCAGTTCTGTTTTCGGAATACCGGTAAGTACTACGCATACCATTACCGGATCCATCATGGGTGTGGGAATGACCAAGCGGGTATCGGCTGTAAGGTGGGGTGTTGCAGGTAATATTGTTATTGCATGGGTTTTAACAATTCCCGGAACGATTTTGCTCAGCGCAGGGTTTTACAAAATCATCGCCCTTTTTCTTTAAAAATTCATCTTTTCTTCAGGTTTATCCGGAAGTTTTAATTTTGTACAATGAATAAAAATTTCTGGAAAGAACTTGCTAAGCCTGTTTTTACGCTGGCGCCTATGGAGGATGTCACGGATACGGTTTTTCGTGAAATTATCCTTAGTATTTCCGATCCTCGTTATTTGCGGGTAATTTTCAGTGAATTTACTTCTGTTGATGGTCTTTGCCACGATGTTGGAAGGCCTAAAGTAAAGCACCGGCTTATGATAAATGCGTCGGAAAGAAGAAAACTGAATGAAGGGAATTTTAAAATCGTGGCTCAGATTTGGGGTTCAGATCCGGAAAAATTTTATAAAGCGTCCGCATTGATTTCCGCAGAAGGAGCGTTTGACGGGATCGATATCAACATGGGCTGTCCCGTTAAAAAAATCGTTAAACAGGGAGGTTGTTCGGCTTTAATCGGTCAGCCGGATCTGGCTAAGGAAATTGTTCAGGCAACAAAAGAAGCCTCTGATATTCCAGTCAGTGTAAAAACCCGAATCGGATTGAGCAAGATCATAACAGAGGAATGGATCGGTGCACTTCTTGAAACCAACCCTGTCGTCATTACCATTCACGGTCGCACACAAAAACAGCAATCGGAAGGTTTGGCCGATTGGAATGAAGTGAAGAAAGCAGTCAGTCTCCGGAATGAAATGGGTTCTGAGACTCTCATTCACGGTAATGGCGATGTTTTTTCATACGAAGAAGGATTGAAAAAAGTAAAAGAATTCAATGCTGACGGAGTCATGATCGGCAGAGGAATTTTTCAGAATCCCTGGTTTTTTAACCGTGATTCCGGGGAAAAATTACCGGAAGAGAAGCTAAACCTGCTATGGAAACACACCTCTCTTTTTACGGAAACCTGGCGGGATACGAAAAATTTTGCGATATTAAAACGGTTTTTCAAAATCTATACTTCGGGATTTTATGAAGCAGCACATATCAGAGCAAAACTTATGGAAACAAATTCTATGGAAGAGGCCAGAGAAGTACTGAACAGCAGTGGCTATCTGAAAGTATAAATTTAAAGTTCTATTTTTTTCCGTTGTAAGCCCATTTAAGGTAAATGGCACCCCAGGTAAACCCTCCACCGAATGCTGAAAGGATAATATTATCGCCTGCTTTCAACTGATCTTCCCATTCCCATAAACAGAGAGGAATCGTACCGTTGGTTGTATTTCCGTAACGCTGGATATTGATCATCACCTTATCTTTCGGCAGGCCCATCCTGCGTGCCGTGGCATCAATGATCCGCAAATTTGCCTGATGGGGAACAAGCCAGGCTATATCTTCGGATAAGAGGCTGTTTTTTTTCATAATATCGACAGCAACATCAGCCATGTTCATGACAGCAAATTTAAAAACCGCCTGTCCTTCCTGGTAAATATAATGTTCCTTATCGTCAATGGTTTTATGGCTTGCCGGTTTTATCGATCCGCCGGCTTTTTGATGGAGGTGAACTCTCCCTGCTCCGTCAGATAACAAAATAGAATCAAGTATTCCATAACCGTTATTCGAAGGTTCAATCAGCAATGCACCTGCCGCATCACCAAAAATTACGCAGGTTGTCCGGTCGCTGTAATCGACGATCGAAGACATTTTATCGGCTCCGATAAGCAGGATTTTTTTGTGCGAACCTGCTTCAATAAAACGTGCTGCAGTAATCAGTGCATAGATGAAACCTGAACAGGCTGCGTTCAGGTCAAAACCAAACGCATTTTTAATACCCAGTTTGTGGGCAATGATATTGGCGGTTGCAGGAAACTGCATATCCGGGGTAACGGTAGCGCAGATTACCATATCGATATCATCCGGAGAAGTCCCTGTCTTTTTAAAAAGCCCTTTTGCTGCCTCCACGGCCATATCCGATGTGCCCAGCCCTTCTCCCTTTAAAATATGTCGTTCTTTGATTCCTGTTCTGGTTGTGATCCATTCATCGTTGGTATCAACCATTTTGGTCAGTTCTTCATTGGTAAGAATGTAATCAGGCACCCATGCATTAATTCCGGTTATTGCAGCTTTAATAGTTGGCATTATTTAAAATTCTCAATATTTACTGAAATTCAAAAGTAGTGATTTTATTTGCTTTGAATATATTTACTCATAGCCCTGCTGATTCTTCTGGTAAGTTTTGCTTCATGAATATTTTTTGACAACAGGATCATATTCATTATCGCTTTTGGACTCGATATCCCATGACCAATCACTACCGAGGCATTGATACCGAGTATCGGGCTTCCGCCATAAATTTCGTAATTCATTTTTTCCACAAATTCGTCCACAAGATTGCGCTTTACCATCAACCTGTACATGGCTTCGAGCTGTTTCAGAACAATGTTTCCGGTAAAACCGTCGCAAACGATTACATCCACTTTATCCTTAAAAAGATCGCGACCCTCGATATTGCCAAAGAAATTGAAATCCTCCGAATCGCGCATCAGCCTGAAAGCAGCCTGACACAGCAAATTGCCTTTTTCTTCTTCTTCGCCAATGTTCAGTAAACCCACCTTTGGATTCGGGATATTCAGAACATGCTTGGAATAGATGGATCCGAGCATTGCGAATTGGTATAGGTTATCCGGCTTAATGTCCGGATTTGTCCCGACATCCAGCATCACATTCATTCCTCCGGATTCTTTCGGAACGATGGTCAGTGTACAGGGACGGATCACGCCGTGGATATTGTTTACACTGTACATTGCCCCGACAAGCGTAGCTCCCGAATTACCTGCGCTGGCAAACGAATCGATCATTTTTTGCTTGAGGTACCTGAATCCGATGGCGATACTGGATTCGGGTTTATGCGTATACGCTTTTATCGGCCTGTCTCCCATCCCGATCACATCGGGAGAATGTACTATCGTGAAACGTTTGGCGTTTCCACCTTTTTCTTTAATCTTTTCACGTATTATTTCTTCGGGACCGAACAAGAATATTCTGTCAGTCGTTGGTAAATCCTTAAGGGCAAGTAATGAGCCCTCAATAGTCGCATCGGGTGCAAAATCACCTCCCATGACGTCAAGTCCAATCTTCATGAACAGAAAATTTTATTTACGCCGAACGTAAAGTTACCGGTTATGCATCAGCTTTGGAATAAACCAATTTCCCTTTGTAATAAAGGTCTCCATCAACAAAATAACCCCTGTGGTACTGGTGAACCGTGCCGGTTGTTTGGCAGGTGGCCAATACAGGAGCTTTTGCTTTATAGTGAGTTCTGCGTTTATCCCTCCTTGTTGTTGAATGCTTTCGCTTAGGATGTGGCATTTAATTATAAATTAAAAATTTCTAATCTAATTTTATATTTTTTAACTGATCCCACCGGGGATCGACTTTTTTTCTTACTGACAGTTCGTCCAGTCTTTTCAAGGCCTCTTTATTGCATCCGCTGATTCCGTTATCATCCATCGGATGTACCTTTTTTATTGGCAACGAAAGTGTAACAAAATCATTGATCAGTGCAGCTGTATCTACCTGAAATTCCGATTCTGGTACCACGATCACATTGTCATCTTCTTCCTTTCGTTCATCACCAAATTTTACAAATACGATCTCTTCGATCCCGACCGGCATATCGAATTCATCAAGACAACGATCGCAGGTTATACGAATGGTTCCTGATATCGAAAAATTAAGGATCAGCATACGTTCCTGCTTTTCGAGTTTCATCTTTACGACTAACCGGTTGTCGCCTATTTCGGAATTTTCAATCTCCTCAAAGAACTTTTTGTCAATCTGCCATTCGTAATCATGGATTCCGATGCTCAACCCCCTGAATGATACCCTGAACTGCTTTAAATAATTCAATTTCTCTCCTTTGAAAATCGGGGTGCAAAGGTAGAAATTATTTTATGATACGCAAATATTATACAGAAAATCGCTTTTGCGAATAACACCTCATGAGATATGGTTACTTTTGGAAAATAAAATAGCAGTCGTTTGCAAAAACTTACCTTACCGGAATATTCTTTCAGGATTCGGGATACAGAGGGAAAGAAACAGATTTTCGACAGTTTCCGGAAAAAATTTGTAGCCCTGACACCCGAAGAATGGGTCAGGCAAAATTTTCTGATGTATCTGGTTAACGATAAACAAATCCCACCAACTGTCGTTTCCGTTGAGACGGCCCTAAAAGTTTATTCCCGGAAAAAAAGAACAGACATTGTTGTTCACAACAGATCCGGAAAACCGGTGATGATTGTCGAATGCAAAGCACCTGACGTAACCATTGATGACACCGTATTCGATCAGATTGTCCGATACAATTTTGCACTCAATGTTCAGTACTTTGTTCTTACCAATGGGCTTAACCATTTTTGCTGCCATGTTGATTATCAAAATAAATCGTATACTTTTCTCGACGAAATTCCAGTTTACGAATTGTTATTGGCAACATGAGTTTATTTTCGTAATTTTAAGGGTTCAAATTTTTATAACACCTTAAGTTATGGAAGAACGGATCATAACCATCGCGTCCTGCACGTATTCGCGTGCTCAAATCATTAAAGGAAAACTTGAAGACGAAGGCATTGAATGTTTTCTTTCGAATGAAAACCTGATTCAACCTGATATTTCTTCAGGGGTTGAAGTAAGGATCAGGGAAAACGATGCTGAAAATGCGTATGCGATCGTCGAAGAGTTAATGGAACAATACAGTGATATAGAAAAACACTTCGGAGCACACGGAAAAAGAATAAAAAAAATACTGGTGCCTGTGGATTTTTCAGAACAATCTGTCAATGCTTGTTACTACGCTCTGGGACTTGCTAATAAGCTGAAAGCAAATATAGAACTTTTGCATGCCTATTTTATTCCGGTTGTCAGTGCCGATCCTTATTTCGATTCTTATGCTTTTCAGCTTGATATCGGCAACATAGCCACAACGATGATAAATGAAGGAAAAACAAGGATGAAAAAGCTGGTGAAGGAATTAAAAAATCAGATGAAAAAGGAAGAATTTACCGGATTTAAAATTTCCTCAAAGGTTGAACAAGGAATTGCCGTTGATGTCATTCTGGATTACGCTGAAAAATTCAAACCGGGCCTTATCGTAATCGGTACGCGGGGTTCGGGTGAAAGCAGCCCGGATATTATGGGAAGCGTAGCAAAAAAAATAATCGAAAAGGCTGCAGTTCCTGTATTTGCCATTCCGCTAAAATCGGTTTATGTTGGGATCAAGTATATGCATCGTGTACTTTTTGCTACCAATTATGATGAATCGGATATAGAATCGATGCGAAAGCTGATGAATCTGCTCAGCCTGTTTGAGATGAAGATTTATTGTGTTCATATTGCTGCAGATGGTGACGATCCTTTGGATCATGCGAAAATGGAAGGAATAAAAAGCCGCTTCATGGAAGAATTCAGCAATCGTAATATTGTTTGTGAGATCATCGAACAGGATGATGTACTGCAAGGCATTGAGGAGTATATTGACGAAAAAGACATCGACTTAGTGGCGCTCACTACACGTAAAAGGGGGATCATTGAAAAACTCTTTAATCCGGGGATCACAAAGAAAATGTTATTCCATTCAAACATTCCCTTATTGGTTTTTCATTCCTGAATGGTGGGATAAAAGGCATCCTCGATGTGCCGGATGGTTTGCCTGCCTTGTTCGATGACAATTGAAACAATGTCGAATCAGATTTCCTTATCGAATCCCTTTTGAATTGCATCTTCATCAGCAACTTGGATCAAAAAATGTTGCTTCTATCCCCTTTAAGCGAATTCTCCAGCCTTCACCCTTGCTCTCTTTTAAAAAATCTCAGGCTGTTGTGAATGCCAAAAATCATTCGAAAAAATTAGTGGTTTTCTGCCATTGACATACCAGTCTTTTGCATTATCTTAGTAGCTTTATACTAAGAACATTTTATGAAAACATTCCTAACTATCATAAATAAATCTTTACTACGACTTTTCAATCCTTTATTATCTATTAAATACCCCGGTACACTTATTTTTTTATTTATTACTTTATCCGTAAACTCCCAGCAATGGACCGACCCGATCAACATCTCAAATATGCCCGGCCTCGACAACCAGCCCGACCTGTGCATTGATAAGAATGGTGTACTTCATTGCGTATTTACCCATAAGCTGGCAAGCAACTGGCGAAAGATATATTATGCAAAATCTACCGACGATGGTGTAACCTGGACAACACCGGTAGATATTTCATTAAACCCTGATACCTCATTGATGAACCCCCACATTATTGCCGATACAAACAACATACTTTATGTTACTTATGACTATAACACAATGAACCCGGCAGCTACTCTGATCAAACTTAAAACCTTTGACGGAAACCAATGGAGCGAGCCTTTTGTGGTTTCAGAAGGGATGTACAATTCTGATTACAATGAACTTGTTGTTGATCATAATAACAGAGTTTTTATTTTTTGGCTATACCTTAATCAATTAATATATTACAGGATATTTAATAATGGTATTTTTAGCGATACAATTTGTCCTTATCCAGGTAGCCAAACATGGATGTTATTTTCTGCAAAGGTTGATGATAACAACGATATCCATTGCATAGGTTATTACAGCGATCCTGGTCCTCCGGTCTTTCCTCAAAGTATTGTATATTTCAAATATGAATACTTAAACAATACCTGGTCGGATTATACTGCAATTAGTATTAATGCTTCAGGAGGAGGTTCCGATATTGATGCGAACATTCAAAATAACCCTTATATTGTTTACAGGCAGAAAACCGTGAGCACTGGCGCAAACAACGACAGCACCATGTACACCTTTTACAATGGCAGTGCATGGTCTGAGCCTGAACTAGTTGTAAATGATCCTTATGAACAACAAATAGCCATTGACCCTTACAACCGGGTTCATATCATTGACCGTGAAAAACTCGAAACCGGTACAAAACTGGTACACTACCAAAAAATAAATGGCATATGGCAGGGATATATTATTGATGAAGCGGATATTGTAGTTGCGAACCCCGAAATTACAGAAACTAATAATATTCTCTATTTGGTTTATTACGAATGTTACTCAAATGATGATTGCAGGATAAAATTTACTAAGAATTGCTTGACAACGGAGGTCAGAACTGTACAGAATTCATGGCATAATATCAGAATCTTTCCAAACCCATTCAAAACCGAAACAACGGTGGAATTTGAACTAAGTAATCAAATACAAATAGACATTTCTATATATAATTTGAATGGACAAAAAATTAAAAACTTAATGAATGAAAAAATAAAACCGGGAAAGTACAGATTGATATGGAACGGTAAGGACCTTAACGGAAAGGAGGTGATGCCAGGACTTTACCTCGTACGCCTGCAGTCGGGCAGGAACATCGTTACCCAACCGGTAGAGGTAATTAAATAAACAATTTAACCGGCTTAAACCGGACTGTGGGAGAAAGCTGCGACCTGAATGCAACTACCGGCGCGGCCCCTCCCCGCTATCCGGTAAGAGCCACAAAATTAAAGAAAAAATGAAAAGAAAAAACTTACTTTTAATGGTTATAGTCCTTACCGGGCTAAGTACTACTTTATTTGCGCAACAGAAATATGCACTTCTGATAGGCGGAAATTATCATCCGGGTTCTGAAATACCCGTCAATCACCAATGGAATAACGGGCAAACTATCGATCCTGATAAAGGTTACGATGAGTTCTGGAACGATACGTACCTGATGTGGGAATTGCTTTACGATGACATTTACAGGTATTCAAATGAAAACATTAATGTATTGTTCGGTGGCGGAGAAGATTATTCCATTACATTTCCTGGTCAGGATGGGCGTTACAAATCACTATCGAATTTCCCGGAGGTTCCTTTTATCACAGATGGCGCTGCAACAAAAACCAATGTGATGAACGCTCTGACTGGATTTTCAACACTCACCTCGAACGATTACCTGTTTATCTGGATCATGAGCAACGGGGGGAATACAATACCGCAGGATGGTAGTGACTCATACGTTTATTTGTGGGGATACGATCCCGGACATCCGAATGAAGGCAGGCTATATGATTACGAACTGGCTGACAAACTTGATCAGATCGATGCGCAAAAAATTGTGGTAATTGTTCAGGCTCCGAATTCAGGAGGATTTGCTTCTAAACTTGCCGGAGAAAACCGTATTATTTTAACCTCCAGCCATCAGGATGAACCGTCAAGAAGAGCCGACGATCATAATCAATACAATCAGCCGGTCACGGAAAATGAAGTTGTAAATGATATAACTTATCACCACGGTGAATTTGGATTTCATCTTTATTCCCCATTAAATGGATTAGCATAATTACCCCCATATTTAGAACATGTTGTATCGGATCAAAATTCCTAAAATATTTTTTTCATTCCTGAATGGTAGGATAAAAGGCATCTTCGATGTGCCGGATGGTTTGCCTGCCTTGTTCGATGACAATTGAAACAATGTCGAAACGGACTTCTTTGTCGAGTTCCTTCTGGTTAACGTATTCATCGGTAGCACGAATAAGAAAACCCTGTTTTTTTTGGTCGACAGATTCTTCGGGTTCACCAAAATAAGCGGTGCTGCGGGTTTTCACTTCCGCGATTACAATTTGCTTGTCGGTTTCGGCAATGATGTCGATCTCGTCTTTTCCAAATCGCCAGTTACGCTCAAGGATTTTATAGCCCTTCCCAATCAGAAACCGGGTTGCGATTTCTTCACCTTTCTTACCGAGTTCGTTGTGCTTCGACATAAATCAGTTCAAGGTTCGAGGTTCAACGTTCGAAGTGCAAAGTTGCGGATTTATCAACTGAAAGTTTTAATTTTCTTCCGAAAATCAGTGCATGATTATTCGTTTGGTGACCTGCAGGAAATCCGAAACAGACCGGATAATTATATTCTGCGACAGCTTCTGCAACGATTTCAAAGGCTGTTTTTCCAAATGGATTTTCACCATCTTTCATGTCTGTTAAATCGCCAATAACCAATCCTGCCAGATTCTTCAGCTTCCCGGCTCGTTTCAGTTGCCACATCATCCGGTCGAAACGGTAAAGGTATTCTCCGATATCTTCGATAAACAGGATTTTTCCGTTTGTGTCAATATCGGATTTCGAACCGATCAGGCTGCACAGAATTGCCAGGTTGCCCCCGACCAGAAGCCCGTTTGATTTTCCTTTACGGTTCAAAGGATTTGGGCCGATTTCAAAATGAACCGGTTCACCGAAAAATACTTTTCGAAGAGATTCTGCTGATGCCTCGTCGGATAGTCCGGCTGCCATTGGACCGTGGATGGTTTCGATTTGAAAATTTGTATGGATATGGGAATGAAAATTAGTGATGTCGCTGAAACCGATCAACCATTTGGGATTTTTCCTGAACTGAGTAAAATTTACTTTGTCAATGATTCTTATGACACCATAACCACCACGAGCAAAGAGAATGGCTTTCACTGTCCGGATCATCCAGTGCTTTTTGCATGTCAATCAACCGTTCATTGTCTGTCGCGGAGAATTGAAAATGATCTTTAAAAAGATGTTCTCCCAAAACAACCTCAAGGCCCCATTTTTTAAGGACTTCAGCAGCAGAATCGATTTTTTCCTTTGCGATTTTACCTGCCGGGGCAACAATCGCAATTTTATCTCCTTTCGTTAAACCAGGTGGTGTGATCATCATGAAAATTTTGAGCAAAGACAACAATGATTAACAAAGATCGCAAAGTTTTTTTAAAGCCGCGAATACGCGAATTCGGTTTTTATGACTCAAATTTTGAGCAACTAATGTGTACCTTTGCCGCATCTAAAGGTTTTAAGTCAATCGAATCATTTATTTATGTCAGAGAAAAGCAAATTTAAGAGAACCACAGTTACTTCTGCTCTTCCATATGCAAACGGGCCGATCCATATCGGACATCTTGCCGGTGTGTATATCCCGGCGGATATTTATGTTCGGTATTTGCGTTCAAAGGGAGAAGATGTTGTTTTTATCGGCGGTTCCGACGAACACGGTGTTCCGATAACCATAAAGGCAAGGCAGCAGGGGGTCAGCCCGCAAGTCATTGTGGATAAATATCACAAAATGATCAAAGATGCATTTAAAAAATTCGGCATCTCGTTCGATATTTATTCCCGCACCTCTAATAAGGTTCACCATGAAACTGCTTCTGACATTTTTACAACTCTTTATAACAAAGGTGAATTTATAGAAAAAACGTCTTTGCAATACTACGATGAGGAAAGCCAGCATTTTTTAGCCGATCGCTATATTACAGGGACATGCCCGAATTGTCATTTCGACAGAGCTTACGGCGACCAGTGTGAAAATTGTGGTACCTCACTCAGTCCGGATGAACTCATCAATCCGAAATCGGTTTTGAGCGGGAATATTCCGGTGAAAAAAGAAACGAAACACTGGTATCTTCCGCTTGATAAATATGAGCCCTGGCTTCGTGAATGGATCATCGAAGGGCATAAGGATGACTGGAAAGTGAATGTATACGGACAGTGCAAATCATGGATCGACCAGGGATTGCAGCCCCGAGCTGTTACCCGCGACCTCACCTGGGGAGTGAAAGTGCCTTTACAGGAAGCTGAAGGGAAAGTGCTGTACGTTTGGTTCGATGCACCCATCGGTTATATTTCAGCTACAAAAGAATGGGCCGCTGAACAAGGGAAAGACTGGGAACTTTACTGGAAAGACAAAGAAACGAGACTCATCCATTTTATCGGAAAAGACAACATTGTTTTTCATTGCATCATTTTTCCTGCAATATTAAAGCATGAAGGGTCATTTATTCTGCCTGATAATGTGCCGGCCTTTGAATTCATGAATCTTGAAGGAAGAAAAATTTCGACTTCCCAAAATTGGGCCGTTTGGTTGCATGAATACCTGGACGATTTTCCTGAAAAACAGGATGTACTGAGATATGTTTTGTGTGCCAATGGTCCCGAAACGAAAGACAGCGACTTTACCTGGGAAGACTTCCAGTCGAGGAACAACAGTGAACTGCTGGCGATTTTCGGAAATTTTGTCAACCGGACACTTGTTCTGACCCAAAAATATTTCAACGGAAAAGTTCCGGCCATCGAAGAATTGAATGATTATGATAAATCCGTATTGGCTGAGATCGGTGAATATCCGATGAAAGTCGGTTCGAGTCTTGAAAATTTTAGGTTCAGGGAGGCACTCAATGAAATGATGAACCTCGCTCGTTTAGGAAATAAATACCTAACCGATTCGGAACCCTGGAAACTGATTAAAACCGATGAATCAAGGGTAAGAACAATACTCAATATTTCACTTCAGATTTGTGCGAACCTTTCAATCCTTGCAGACCCGTTTCTACCGTTTACAACACAAAAACTGTCCGGAATGATGAATCTGAAAGGACTGGACTGGAAGGATGCGGGAAGAGCCGACCTGCTTGCCGAGGGACACCTTCTGAACGAACCGGCCTATCTTTTTGAGAAAATTGAGGACAGCGCGATTGAGGCTCAGGTTCAAAAACTGATGGAAACAAAACAAAACAATCTTCAAAATAATACAACTGTGAAACCGTCAAAAGAGAATATAGCGTATGATGATTTTTCGAAACTTGACCTTCGGGTCGTAACAGTTCTTGAAGCCGAAAAAGTTCCGAAAACAGACAAATTATTAAAACTGAAAATCGATACAGGATTCGATCAGCGGACGGTGATTTCAGGGATAGCCGGTTTTTATCAGCCAGAAGAATTGGCCGGTAAAAAAGTGTGCATGATCGTTAATCTGGCACCCCGAAAAATTCGCGGGTATCGAATCGAGCGGCATGATCCTGTCCGCTGAAGATTCAAACGGAGACCTCAGTATGATTGCACCAACTAAAGATTTTCCAAACGGAAGCGAAATCAAATAATACTTCATTAATCACTAATCCCAAATCACTAATTATCGATGCCCTTCACTTATGACTATCCCCGCCCCATGGTAACCGTCGATGCGGCCGTCTTCAGGAAAAATGAAGGGAAAACCGAAATTCTGCTGATCCGGCGGGGTCATTATCCGTTTGAAGGCATGTGGGCATTACCGGGTGGTTTTCTCGATATGGATGAAACCCTCGAAGAGGCCATCTTACGGGAGTTGGAAGAAGAAACTGGCCTCAAAGGTGTTTCCCTTCAGCAGCTTCATACATTCAGTGAAATTAATCGCGACCCGCGAGGAAGGACAATTTCTGTGACTTTTTATGGTGTGGCTATTGATATCGGGACAAAGGTCAAAGGCGGTGATGATGCGGAGGAAGCTCGATGGTTTTCGGTCGATGATTTACCCGAACTGGCATTCGATCATATTGAGAGTATAACAATGGCGTTGAAAAAAATCGAATTCTGACCTTCTTTCAATAGATTATCCGAATAAATTTTACTTCGTAAGGCTTCAGCGAAATCTCATTTCCAATCGGTGCGACCTCTTTCTCAAGTACATTTACTTCCTCTATTGATTTTAAACTGCAATTAATCAGAATTCCGTCAACAGGGACTGCTGCATTTTTTCCATTCACTTCCCGAAGGTGTAAAATAATTCCATTTCCATCTTCAGCCGGTTTAGCGTTCACTAGCAGCACTCCGGGAAAATCGAGGTTTAAAAAAGAAATTGGTTCAAGCGACTCATTCATTTTTCCTGCCGGCTGAACCCTTGTCAGAAATGGGATCCGTGAACCCCAGCCAAAGCGTGTCGCAAATGATTTTGTCGTATCCGGGGAAGTTGTAATAAAATAACTCCATTTAAGCTCGCCTTCCTGTGATGCGCAAAAGTTTGTCGTCCAGTAATTATTCATCGGCCATGAAAAAATCCAGGGATGTTTCGGATCGGAAATGTATGCAAATTTTCCGGTATTGATGTCCCCGAACTGAACCAGAGGCATTTCGTTGCTGCTGAACACGATTTGGGTATCGTTATTTTTTACCGCGGCGAAACTCTGGATTGCATTCCAGTCAGATGAAGTTCCCTCGAGTTGATCCTTTCCCGGTACTACGATTCCTCCCTGTGCTTCATACCGTAGTGTTCCAGCGGGAAGATCAAAAGGAAATGCAATGTAAACTGCTTCAGGATCGACAACCGGAAGCTTATACAGATCATAGCAGAATTCGATTTTCTTCTCCTTTTTGTACAACCTGATTTCACAGGTTATTCCACGATCGTCCGCACATTCCGGTATTTCGCCTTTAATGATCAGGCTTTTCCAGATCGGGCCATCCGATCCGGCTTCAATTTTGACATTTTTCAGTGTCATTTTATATCCTTCCGGTTTCCTATAAACGGTATCCCTGTTTGAATTCGTGAATCGTTCGAGTTGTGTCCGGTTGGCAAGCCGCTCATAGATAAATTCGCCCATCTGCCATTCACAGGCCGGATCAACCAGTTCCTTATTTGATTCTTTATCAAGAATACTTTTTACTGCTCCACGGTTGGGATCGATCACCAGTTTGAAGAAATTGTTTTCCAGAGTTGGGTTGCTCTCCGGAGTTACGGAGATATTTCTGTCGGCATCCAGTACTTCGATCCGGTAGGTTTTATAACCAACCGGCG
>CAVXTE010000093.1:0-48767 GCA_963764475.1 uncultured Bacteroidales bacterium | reverse complement strand
AGGAACTTTCATGATCGCCCCGGCTGATGAGAGTCTTCTTAAGGTTGGTGAGACCTACGAGCAGGTTAAGGGTGTCGTGAATTATAGTTACAATAATTATAAGCTGGTTCCTCGTTCAAAATCTGATATCGTGCAAGAAGCCTTCGCTGTCACAGCAAATAAAGAATCCGGTTCTGTAATTACAGGGACAGAAATTACTCTGACGCCGCTGAGCCAGGTGTGACGATTCATTATACCATGGATGGAAGTGAGCCTACAGCTGAAAGTAAAGAATACACAGAACCGATCACGATTACGGAGGATACTACGATCAAAGCTGCAGCTGTCCGTGAAAATGGAGAAGTGAGCGAGGTTTCTACGTTTTCTTATACGGCACTAAAAGCGGCTGACTCCCTTGAAATCCACGATATACAGGGAGCTTCTCATACTTCTCCTTATGAAGGCGAAGTCGTGAAAAATGTGGAAGGTGTAGTAACGAAGCTTGATGGAAGCAATGGATTTTACATGCAAAGTCTTAATCCAGATGAAGACATAGCTACGTCTGAAGGGATTTACGTTTACAAGCGTTCTTCTAATGTTTCTGTTGGTGATGTCATAACGGCGAACGGAGAAGTTACGGAGTGGCGGGAAGATGGATATTCAGATGCAAACGATCTGCTGACGACTCAGATTAAGCAATGCGTAATGCCGCTTGCTAACCTACTGATTCATCGTATTGCTAAAGGAGGAATCGTAGATCGGTTAGAAACAATCCGAATTCCCTTATTCGGGAAATGACGATACCTTTTTCAAAGAACTGTATAAACAGCTTGACATTGATTATCCCAAATTTTACAAAATGGACAGGCTTTGCAAACTGGCATTTTTAACATCCGAATATCTTTTTAAAGGAAATCAACTACAAAAAAAGTATCCGCCGGCAAATGTAGCCCTGGTATTTTCGAATTCCGGTTCATCCATTGATATCGATTTCAAACATAATGCAACCATTGTCGACAGGCAAAATTATTTTCCCAAACCGGCATTTTTTGTTTACACTTTACCCAATATCCTGATGGGAGAAATCAGCATCCGGCATCAATTCAAAGGGGAAAATATTTTCTTCGTTTCCGAAAAATTTGATGTAGAATTTTTGACGGATTATGTTGAAGACCTTTTAAACCATTCCCGACACAATGCCTGCATCTTAGGCTGGACAGAATACATAGAAGGTAATTTTAATTCGGCTATGTATTTTATTGAAAAAAGTGAACAGGCTGATCGGGGAGAATTACTGACAGCATCGAATCTTGAACGGAAATTTAATACATTTGCCGCATTCTAACTAGTATATAAATGGAAGATCTCATCAAAGAATTGAAAGCAAATATCATTGAAGTCCTGAATCTCGAAGACATGAAAATTGACGAAATCGAAACCGATGCACCTCTTTTTGGTGAAGGCCTCGGCCTCGATTCAATTGATGCCCTGGAATTAATTGTGATGATGGAAAAAGAATATGGCTTTAAAATAGATGATCCCAAAAAAGGCAAAGAAATTTTTCATTCAGTCAGGACGATGGCGGAGTTTATCACTAAAAACCAATAATGCCTGAAAAAGTCTATGTTACCGGAATCGGTATTGTTTCAGCGATCGGATTAAATACAAAAGAAAATTTTAATTCGCTGAAATCTTCACATCATGGCATTGACAGTATAGAAATTCTTGATACGATTCACAGGAATGATTTTCCTTGTGGGGAGATCAAACTCAGTAATTCCGAATTAGCCCAAAAACTTAATCTTCGTATTGGTCCCGACTTTTCACGGACTGCCCTGCTGGGTATGATGGCTGCTTCAGAAGCAGTTAAAAATGCAGGATTAACTAATTCCAAAACAAAACGTACCGGACTAATATCGGCCTCTACCGTAGGTGGAATGGATCGGACAGAAGTACTGTACAGAAATATTACTCCTGCAAACCGGAATTTCATTCTTTCTCATGTTTGCGGGGATAGTACCGAAAAGATTGCCGATTTTTTAGGAATATCAGGTTTTGTTTCCACCATAAGCACGGCTTGTTCTTCTTCGGCAAACGCTATTGGCTTAGGTGCTGAAATGATCAAAAACAATAAACTCGACAGGGTGATCGCCGGAGGAACGGATGCGCTTTCCAAATTTACGCTTAATGGGTTTAATTCATTGATGATCCTCGATAAAAATCACAACCGTCCCTTTGACAGGAATAGAAACGGGTTGAATTTAGGGGAAGGCGCGGCTTATTTAGTACTGGAATCGGAAAAGGGAATTAAAGGTTTGGAGGATAAGGTCCTTTGTGAATTGACCGGTTATGCCAATGCAAATGATGCTTTTCATCAAACCGCTTCTTCTGATTCAGGAGAAGGAGCGTACCTTGCCATGTTGAAAGCGCTTGCGATGAGCGGATTATCAATTGATGATATCGGTTACATAAATGCCCACGGGACAGGAACATTGAATAACGATCTGACCGAAGCAAGAGCCATGCAGCATTTATTCGGGGAAAAAATCCCGGCATTCAGCTCGACAAAACCATTTACCGGTCATACACTGGGTGCGGCTGGTGTCATTGAAGCGGTTTTTTCAATCCTGGCCCTGCTCAATCATACAATTTTCCCGAATCTCAATTTTGAGGAACCGATGGAAGAAGTTGAAATTTCTCCGGTAATAAAAATGGAGATGGAAGTTAAAATCCTGAATGTTCTTTCAAATTCATTTGGTTTCGGCGGAAACGATTCATCCCTGATTTTTTCAAAAGTATGAGCATATATATCAATGGAATAGGCGCTATAACACCTCAGGGTTGTTTCCCTTCACCGGATTTTCTGAAGGATATGAAATTCTTTCCTCCGGGAAGAATGCTTGTCACTGAACCTGTTTACAGCGATTTTATTAAACCTGTTCAATTACGGAGGATGAGTAAAATCATAAAAATGGGACTTGCTTCTGCCGTGATGTGTATGAACGATGCACAAATCAAAATGCCCGATGCGATTATCACTGCTACAGGGTTGGGGTCGGTTTATGATACTGATAAATTTCTGAACAATTTGCTGGATGATCAGGAAAAACTACTGAACCCTACTCCATTCATTCAATCAACACACAATGCCATTGCAGCAAGAATTGCCATTGAAACAGGTTGCCACGAATACAACATGACATATGTACACAAAAATGCGGCATTTGAACATGCCATATTGGATTCAATATTAAAATTAGAATCCGGATTGTATGAAAACATACTTGTAGGCAGCACGGATGAAATAACAGAAGAAAATTACAATTTAAAAACATTTGTCGGCTTTTGGAAAGAGAATATTGGAAATACTGATCTTCTGAAGAATAAAGGAACGCCAGGAACAATTGCCGGAGAGGGATCGGTATTTTTTAATTTATCGAACGTAAAATCATCCGGCTGTTACGCCACAATAGACGCCACAGGGACATATTACCGGCAAAAGAAAAACCTTGCAGAGACGTTGAAAGATTTTCTTTCAACAGTGGGCTATACCAAAGAGAAAATCGACCTTGTACTGCTCGGTATTAACGGTAATGCGGAGGAGGATCATATTTACTATGACGAAGTTGATGAAATACTACCGAATGCGCTGAAAACATGGTATAAACACCTTTGTGGCGAATATGAAACATCTTCGGGATTTGCTGTGATGTTAGCCGCTGATATTCTGAAAACGCAACAAATCCCTTCCTTTATCAAATTAACTGATCAACCACCAATAGAGATAAAAAAGATATTGGTCTATCAGCAGCGAAATAACCGCAATCACGCTTTCACAATTTTATCTTCATGCTGAATTACAGGAACACATCGGTTCTGTTTCTCCTGATTACACTGGTTTTTCTTTCTTCGGGGGGGTATCGAAATCGGGTCGTCGTGCTGGTTTATGGAATAATTGTTTTGGTTTATATGGCACTTCTGATAGCCGGTTCGGCCAAAATACAAATGAATTTTTATGTAAAGGCCTTTCACAGAGGCGACAATCGGCAGGCTAAAGTTGCTCTTACGTTCGATGATGGCCCTGACAAGGCAACAACGCCTGAAATTCTAGCTATCCTGGATAAACACAACATCAAAGCTGCATTTTTTGTGATCGGACAAAAAACAGTCACGAACGAAAACATACTGAGACAAATAAACCATTCCGGTCATTTGATCGGCAATCATTCCTGGTCACATGCCTTCTTTTTTGATTTTTATCCGGCTTCAAAAATGATAAAGGAATTAAAGGCAACGGATGAGAAAATAAGTCATCTAATCAATATAAAACCAATCTTTTTCCGGCCTCCTTATGGAGTAACCAATCCGTTTCTTAAAAGAGCGTTGAGGAAAACAGGTCATACGATAATAGGCTGGAGCCTGAAAACATTTGACACAACTCTCGCTAAAAAAAATATTATGCAGAGAATTGAAAAACGGCTTCAGAACGGCGATATTATTTTACTTCACGACTCAAACCCGGGCACAGCGGAAATTCTTGAGGAATTAATCGAATTAATCAAACAGAAAGGCATTGAAATCGTCAGGATGGATGAGCTATTAAAAATCAACCCTTTAACATAGCTTTTTATCTTATTACATATACGTAATCATGAACCTGCCAACATAACGTGATTCCTTTTATTCCTTATTTTTGCTTGTTTTATAATTTTAAAATATCCGGGCTTTATCGTCCTAATCGAATGAAAGTATACAGAGAATTATTTTTGTTTGCCTTGTTATGTGTTTGTTTGCCGGGTCGAACACAGCCCGAAGGATTCACTCCGGTGAACGATACAAGCTTTATTTCACAGAAGGTTGCTCAGGTAGCAGCCCAAACCAACACCATTAATACGGATTTTATCCAGGAAAAACAATTGGCTTTT
Source organism: uncultured Bacteroidales bacterium (assembly GCA_963764475.1). Taxonomy (GTDB): domain Bacteria; phylum Bacteroidota; class Bacteroidia; order Bacteroidales; family JAADJA01; genus JAADJA01. The sequence goes on along the minus strand of CAVXTE010000093.1, from coordinate 43,863 downwards.
CTGAATGAAAAGATTGTTTCAAAGGGTAACCTTAAATTTCAGAAACCGGATAAACTGCGTCTTGAATACACCAGTCCCTTCAATTACCTGCTTGTTATGAATGCGGGTCAGCTTTTTATTAAAAATGAAAAAAGCGAAACCCGGATGAACCTTGAAGCAAGCAAAATGTTCTCCGAGATCAATAATCTGATTCTTAATTCGGTTCAGGGTAAAGTATTGAATATGCCCGACATGTCAGCCTCATTTTTTGAAAATAATTCGACCATTTTGATCAGACTTTTGCCAACACAGGATGAATTAAAGAAGTACATTACTTCCATTGAATTGTACATCAGCAAGCAGGACTATACTGTCACTGACTTTAAAGTAAATGAATTGTCGGACGATTATACGTTGATTAAATTTGTCAATAAAAAAATCAATGAAGAATTACCTGCCGGGTGTTTTAATACTCAGTAGCATTCTACTGCTGACTGCATCGTGCAGTAAATTGTACAGGCAGGGGTACAGAAGGGTTCCTTCAGGAGAATTTACGTATACACCTGTATTTGCTTCCGGTTTTGATAAATCGCTCTACCAGGTTGAAATAAATTTTGGAAAAAATACCTTTACATGCCTGGCGATTATTAAACAAAACCAGGAAAAAGAATCCTTCCGGTTAGCTTTTTTCTCCGAAGCAGGGTTACGTTTATTTGAGATGGAATTTCAACACGACGGAAAAACTCAGATCAATTATGTGAGCGATTTCCTGAACAAACGATCTCTTGTCAGGAAATTATCATCCGACCTGGGGTTGTTATTTCAATCCGAACTTTGTAATAGTAACTGCAAGACATTTTCGATATCTGGTGATTCAACAGTTTATTTATTCAGAGTAAAAAGCGATATAGTGACTGATAGTTATTTTTCTTCACTCCATAAAGGCCCGACAAAAATAAAAGAACGGGGATGCGCATTTGGCCGAACTACCATAATTTTGGAGGATTATAAAAACGATTTTCCCAGGCAAATCCTGTTTACACATAAAATGCTAAACTTTAGTATACGTTTAAAACAAATAGACTATTCCGCATGGAATTAAAAACCATTTATACTGTCACCTCATTCCGCTTATCGGAAACAGGAATCAATGCATCCATAACCTTTAATAAGGATCACGAAATTTTTAAAGGGCATTTCCCCGGAAATCCAATAGTACCCGGTGTGGTTCAGATTCAGATTTTGAAAGATATCGTTGAAAGAGCGATCGGAAAAAAAGTCTTTCTGAATTATGCCAAATCCATCAAATTCAGTAATTTTATCAATCCTATCGAGACCAATGCAGTAGAGTTTGAAGTTGCTTTTGAATATCAGACCCACGACGTACTTTCAATCAAATGTATTGTCAAAACGGAAACCGTTGTATTCATGAAATATACAGGGAACTCCATTCTTACTTAAAAGAATTAAAATAGCTGAAGAATTAATTCAACTTATCCTGCGTAAAAAAGGGTGAATGAAGGATACTTACAAAAAGTATTAAAAATAGAAAACTCGCATTAGATTCATGATCAATGCTGATGAGTGTCATTAATCATTTGTTACCTGTATTTCCCATAATAAAAGCCGACGGTTGATAATCAAACCGTCGGCTTTTAAAAATGTACCCGGAGCCGGGATCGAACCGGCACGGGTATTACCCCACTGGTTTTTGAGACCAGCGCGTCTACCAGTTCCGCCATCCGGGCAATAATTCAAAAGAACAACAGGGCTGCAAAATTATTTAAAATTTAATACTACCCGCTTGATTTGAGATAAAAATGTAAAGAGGGAGCCAATTTTTCCTTTAAAGTGTTTCAAATATTACTATTTTCGCAGCCAGATTTAATCCTGCTGAAAAGACCCTGCAATGGCAACAAAAGCATTAATATTTTCTGGACGGGCGACACGATACCTGGCAGAAAAAATTTCAGAAAGTTATGGACAACCGCTTGGCAATGTCGTAATAACAGATTTTTCTGACGGTGAATTTCAGCCTTCATTCGAAGAAAATATCAGGGGCAGGGATGTTTTTCTTGTTCAATCAACTTTTCCACCGGCCGACAACCTACTTGAACTTTTGATGCTGATTGATGCGGCACGGAGGGCTTCAGCAAAGCGGATTGTTGCCGTTATCCCCTATTTCGGACTGGCCCGGCAGGACAGAAAAGATAAACCGAGAGTGTCAATCGCTTCCAAGCTGGTAGCAAATCTTTTAACAGCTGCAGGCGTTCAGCGTATCATCACTATCGATTTGCATGCGGACCAGATACAGGGATTTTTTGATGTGCCGGTAGATCATATTTTCGCGTCTTCCATCTTTGTCAAATACATTAAAGAGCTCAACCTTCCCGAATTGATCATGGCTTCACCGGATACAGGAGGTACAAGAAGAGCTGCCGCTTATGCAAAATTCCTGAACACAGGTTTCGTTATTTGCTACAAGCAACGTTCAAAACCTAATGTAATAGGGAAAATGGAATTGGTAGGTGATGTGGTAGGAAAAAACGTCGTGCTTATCGATGACATTATCGATACAGGAGGAACCATAACAAAAGCGGCTGACCTGATCATGGAAAAAGGTGCTGCAAGTGTCAGAGCATGTATCACGCATGCGGTTTGCTCCGGCGATGCGTATGAAAAAATTGAAAAATCAGGATTCGAGGAACTTGTTGTTACCGATACGGTCCCTTTAAAACAGCACCTTGATAAAATAACGGTTTTGTCTACAGCGACCCTGTTTGCAGAAGTCATTCGCAGGGCATTGAAAACAAAATCGATAAGTTCGCTGTATCAGATTTAAATTAATTCTATTAATCATTAATTATAAAACAATTTTAGTATGGAAACAGTATCTATGAGCGGTTCTCTCAGGGAGAACGTAGGGAAAAAAGATGCTAAAAAGAACCGGAGGGAAGGTAAAGTACCCTGTGTTCTTTATGGTGGTAAAGAGCAACTCCATTTTTCGATGGTGGAAAAAGATTTCAAAAAGATCATCTTTACTGCTGAAGTGTATCTCATTAAACTGAACATTAACGGAACGGAATACAATGCCATTCTGCAGGATATCCAATATCATCCGGTGAGCGATAATATTTTGCATGCCGATTTCTTTGAGATCACTCCGGGAAGGCCTATCATTATCAGCATTCCGGTGCATCCAGAAGGCGTTGCTCCAGGCGTTTTAAAAGGGGGAAAACTCTATAAAAAGATCAGAAAACTCAAGGTTAAAGGGTTGCCGGAATACCTTCCGAACCATTTAACACTGTCTATTGATGACCTTGATATTGGCGATTCGATAAAAGTGAAGGATGTAAAATACGAAAACCTCGAATTTCTAGATACACCTACTTCTGTAGTGCTGAGTGTGAAAACAGGCAGGGGTGCTGGCATGGGGATTACAGAGGAAGAAGAAGCAGCAGCTGTAGCTGCTGAAGAAGCTACCGCAGCCGCAGCAGCCGAAACTGCGGAGGAAGAAGCAAAGGAATAAAATCAATTGTATGGATTTTAAAGGTATAAGGTTTGTAACTTTATACCTTTATTTTTTTGAACTGTGAAATATCTCATAGCAGGACTGGGAAACATCGGGCCGGAATATGCCGATACACGGCACAACATTGGCTTTATTGTGGCAGACGCACTGGCACAGGAAGGTAAAGGAATGTTCAAACCCGGAAGGCTTGCAGATACAGCCACCCTGAAATACAAGGCACGCATACTTGTGGTAATCAAGCCATCGACCTTTATGAACCTGAGCGGAAAGGCAGTTAAATACTGGCTGGAAAAGGAAAAAATACCACTTGAAAATTTATTGGTAATTACGGACGATATTGCCTTGCCAACCGGAGTTTTAAGACTACGGTCAAAGGGGGGCGATGGAGGCCACAACGGACTGATGAGTATTATCGAATATCTTGGCACCAGCGAATTTTCACGGCTTCGTGTAGGTATTGGAAACGATTTTGCACAGGGTTTTCAGGTGGAGTATGTTTTGGGCAAATGGACGAAGCCTGAAGAAGAGATAATGCTACCTAAAGTAAAGACGACTGTCGAAATCGTGAAAAGCTTTGTTACTATTGGAGTTGAGCGGACTATGAATGTTTATAACCAGAAATGATCAATGTATCCAACAAGCCACAAATACACGAATCAGGCTCAAGAATTTTCTTAATCATGAAACTTTCCTTACTGAATGAATGAGATGGGTTTAATTACAAAAACCCTAATTTGTTTACAGCTTTCCACCCAGCACTGCAGCTTTCTTGTATTTTTTAATCCTGCCATTCAGATCGAACGCCTCAAAATAGATTACATAAATACCGATAGCTGCCTTTTGGTTATCTTCGGTCCTGCCGTCCCATGAAAACACCCCCATGCTTCCTAAAAGAACATTTCGCTCAAGATATTTTACTAATCTTCCCTGTGAATCGTAAATAGTAATGGTTGCAGTGAAACCGGGAGAATCGAAACGGTAACGGATGTTGAGGTTGTCGTTGTAACCGTCGTTATCGGGTGAAAAAATCTCTGGATCAACCGTAACCTCATCTTTGGTCTCGATGTCTTCGCTGAATTGTGAATTTTTATAAGCCGGTGTGGCAAAACCACAGTCAGCAGATGCAGAATGCCAGTTGGTCTCATCATACGAAGGACGACGGGGGTTGATCCGTTCGAGGGAAACCCCTTCAACCACATCGAGAAGTGGATAATGCATACTTTCACTGTATGTAAATGCATCGATGATTATCCCTGATTTTGTTGACAGGATTACGGTACCCATGTCGTTATTGTAAGCAGGAAAAGAACTTACTCGTAAAAAACCATCCGGATTTTCGGTAAAATACTGTTCTTTGACTATAGTTGGGTCTTTGGTCAAAACCAGATAATCATTATGGAACATCAGGCTGTTATCTGCAGAAACATATTTATACGACGTGTCATTCGGTTCAAAATCGTTTATCTGAACAGTTCCCAGTTTCAGGTCTTTCAGGTCGATGATCTTTGCTGAACGGTTAAAGATTTCGACAAAGTCCACTCCGTCACCAATCGGGTTGAACAACACTTCGTTAATGACAACATCACTTTTTTCTGCCGATTCAGGTATGCCGAAGGATACGCTAAAACCCGGCTGCAGGTAACTCCCCACACAATTGCTGATGGGAAAATCGACCGTGAGGGTATAGGTTTTACCTTTCAGAAATATACTTCCGAAATTCAGTATAGCTTTTGTTTTAACTGAGCCGTCCGGAGAAACAGAAACGGGATTACCGACATTGTGATCGACCGTGTAAGCCGAAGCATTTGAAATAGACTGCTCATCCATCACATGGTTGAAATAAACTTCAAAAGTTTGGTCGTCGATAGAGATCACTTTATCAATAGAAGGTTCTAATGGATTTTCAGCTTGAACAGAATTTATTTTCCCTGGTGTACCACCTTGTTCATCAAGACAGACAGTCCAGTTGTCTTGTCCGGCACAGGGATTCAGGGGGTCGATCTGTTCGAGGGACCAGCCTCCTTCAGCTTTGGCGGCATCATTATACCAATTATCGCTGTATGAAACAAAAGAAATGAGATCGCCGAACTGATTGAGGAGGGATATTGAGGTACCCGTGTTTGAAAGGCCCAGACTTGAAAAGCCAATAGAATGAGCTACCAGGCTGAACAGGTTGACCGCTTCATTTTCGGTAAAAAGGATATATTCCCCCGGAGCAATTACAAGATTGGGTACCGCCTTCTCTGTTGTTCCGACTTTAAGTGTCCAGCCGGACATCTTAAGATAGGATTCTGTAATGTTGACAATTTCAATGTATTCGAATTCAGGCAATCCTACCGGTGGCGACGGGTCTGCCATGATCTCATTGATTAGGATATCATACGGATAGGCCTCTGCCGGAAGCACAAAAGAATAAGAACTGTTCAATTCGATAAAATCATGGACACAATCGTAAAGGGTATCATCAATGGTTAGCTGATAAAGTTGATTTATAACAAATGGATCATTGAAATAAAGAACCACTGAATTAAAAGAAACATCTTCCACCTTAACAGTTGCCGGAAACCCTACATTGTTGTCAACCTTATAAGATGAGGTTTTTGTTAACGAAAGGCTGTCCATCGTATGTGAAAAGTTTACCTCGATATTATTTGAATCTAAAGTAATCACAGAAACGATTTCAGGAGAAGAACTAATTTGACCGGAAACTGAATTTTGTTTGCCCGGTGTACCACCTGTTGAATCGATACTTGCATTCCAGTCATCAATTCCTGCGCAGGGATGCTCAGGGTCGATCATTTCAAGCGACCAGCCTCCCTCCTCTTTGTTCGCATCATGATAGTAGGTTGTAGTATAGGAAACCGAATGGATCAGTTTTCCCTGAGGATTCCTTAACACAACAATTCCTTCATTATTCAATGAAAAGCTCGTCAATCCGATAACATCACCATACGATTCAAAAGAAGTCACATCTGAAGGTTTAACAACGATCAGATAACCATGGGCCCCAATCATAATGGATGGAAATATCAGAGGATCGGAAGATTCCTTTGGTTTCAAAGTAAATCCCTGTAAATTAATACCGGATTCAGTACGGTTAAATAATTCAAGGTAATCTGTTTCGGGAAGTCCTACAGGAGGAGGATTTTCATCTACCATAATTTCATTTATCAGAATATCAAAAGGATCGACAGGTGCAGGGAGCAAATAAATGAACGGTATGCCGGTTCCTACCATTACATTCCCTGCCGGATCAGTTATTCCTGCAACTGTCAGTGTATAATTTAACCCTGAAGTAAAATTTTGAGAGAACAGAAGGTGGACAAGTGAATGGTCGGCTAAATCGCGCGAGGCACTGAGAGGATTTCCTATCCCTGAACTGACTGAATAATTTGTTTCATTTTCGGATGAATTCAGATCGACATCTTCGCTGAAAGCAACATCGAGGCTGTTTACAGACATCACTGAAATACCGTTTACTTCCGGTGGAATAGTATCGATCTGTATTTCGCCGGCATAAAAATCATCGAAATAAAATTTTTGTGCATTGCTTGATGTGTATTTGCAGAATATTCCAAAAAAATTTGTGGATAAAAATGTAAGATCATTGGTCGAACCTTCGGGTTGAAAGGCAAAACCGCCCTCGTGATCGGAAAACAAGCTCCAGTTTCCCAGTTCATCGCGGGTAACCTTAATCCGAAAAACATTGGTTGCATTTCCCGTGAAGGCATTGGTACCATTTAGAATCTGCTCTGCATCCAGCCCGGTTTGACGGAAGAGTCCTATACTGTCATTCTCACCTCCGACCTGAACAAAATATCCGTTCAGTTCGCCTTTCAAATCCTGCTGATCGGAGACAAGGTAAATCCGGGCAAAATTATTTGCAGAAGTATTAAAGGATAATTTTACCCAAAACTGCCATTCGGTATTGGATATAAGTGTACTTGGCGTCACAAGTACTGAAGTATCGGATGCGATACCATCCGATTGAAGGGCAGGCTTCATTTCAGGTGGTATGGCGCTGCTGTTCGTGACCTTAAAGTCGGCCGTGTCGCCGGTCCATTCGGGGTTCAACGTAAAATTACCATCAGAAAAATCGTCGCTGACCTGGGCCTGGACAAGCAGCGGTGGAGCCAGCAGCATGAATGGTACAAGCAGGTTTAAAACAATTTTTAAACATTTCATATGGGTTCAGGTTTAATTGACTGTTATCAGCCGAATTTTATAATTTTGGCGCTCATTTGAGCAGCGTAAATATACAAATTTTTAATTGACAAAAAATACATTGAGGGTATATACTGACATAGATGCTTACAGGGGCACGGAATATGCGGTGGTGACGGTAGGAACATTCGACGGACTTCATACGGGACACCAGAAGATTATCGGGCGGATGAAGGAACTGGCTAAGGAACACGGGGGCGAGGCGATCGTGGTGACATTCGAGCCACATCCACGGCTGGTGCTTTACCCTGACAGCTATGATCTAAAATTCATCAATACAAAAAAACGAAAATACAAACTGCTGGAGGAACTGGGGATCGATGCAGTGATTGAAATCGAATTTACCAGGGAATTTTCGAAGACATCGTCGGACGATTTTGTAAAGGATTACCTGGTGGGAAAGCTTCATGCAAAGAAACTGATCGTGGGCTATGACCATCATTTCGGGAAGAACCGCGAAGGAAACTATGAAAAGCTGAAGGAAACAGGTGCGGAATACGGATTCGGGGTGGAGGAGATAGAGGCGCAATATGTGGATGATACGGCAGTAAGCTCGACCAAGATCAGGAATGCATTGACAGAAGGGGATGTGGACTTTGCAAATAAAATGCTGGGCTACGACTATTCGATTACAGGAACTGTGGTGAAAGGGAATGCGATCGGCCATAAGCTGGGTTTCCCGACGGCGAATATTGAGACGGACGATGCCTATAAGCTGATCGCTGCTGGCGGCGTGTATGCCTGCCGGATCGAATACGAAGGGAAGCTTTACAACGGCATGGGCAACATCGGAATACGGCCGACGATCGGGAAGCATGAATTTGCAATGGAGGTGAATATTTTTGATTTCGATAAAGATATCTACGGGAAGGAGATCACGATCTTTTTTGTTTCACGACTGCGGGATGAAGTGAAATTCGATAGTCTTGAAGCACTGAAGGAACAGCTTGGGAAAGACCGGGAGGCAGCGAGGAAGCGGCTGGGTTGATTAGGTTAATTGAGTTAATTGGTAAATTGTAAAATGGCTAAATTGTTGAATTGCCGGGGTTATGAACATTTCCTTTCTCAATTGACTTAATCGCGTTGTTCAGGGGAAAAAATCAATTTCGGTAAGTTGACATTTAGCCGGGCTTCGGTATTGAAACAAATGACCCTTATGGCTTTCCATAATAAAATTCCTGCCTTTCAGAGATGTACTTTTTAATCCATGTGATACTTTCTTCAAGCTCGGGACCGGGCTTGAGGGTTTCTTCTTCCTGACCTTTTATCATTCCGGCCGTTACGTAATAAATAGGTTTTACCATTTCGAACAATTGCTTACCATACTCCGGGTGAGTGAACCATTGCCAAAGAAGGTTTTGCTGGCGGTGGATCAGTATATCGGTAAAGAGGTTTTGTAAAATATAAATTTCTTTATTCTTTATAAGTTCTGGGATAAGCACCGATATTCCCGCATTAAATTCTTCCATTTTACCCGACCATAAAAGGATAACAGCCTGATTTGCCAAACAAAGCAAATCCTTTTTTAAGGAGACTGCTTTGTCAATCAGACTGAGTGCTTCCTGATACCTTTTATTTAAAGATTGGTACAGAACGGCGAGGTTGTTAAGGGCATTAACATGTCCTTTTTCAATTGCAAGCAAGTAATACTTCTCCGCCTCTTCGGTGCGTCCGTTTTCCCTGTAAAGATTGGCAAGGTTGAAAAGGGCACCAACGCGTCCTTTTTCTATTGCAAGCAAGTAATACTTCTCCGCTTCTTCGGTACGTTCGTTTTCACTGTAAAGATTGGCAAGGTTGTTAAGGGCATCAACGTTTCCTTTTTCTATTGCAAGCAAGTAATACTTCTCCGCTTCTTCGGTGCGTACGTTTTCCTTGTAAAGATTGGCAAGGTTGTTAAGGGCACCAACGTGTCCTTTTTCTATTGCAAGCAAGTAATACTTCTCCGCTTCTTCGGTGCGTTCGTTTTCCTTGTAAAGATTGGCAAGGTTGTTAAGGGCACCAACGTTTCCTTTTTCTATTGCAAGCAAGTAATACTTCTCCGCTTCTTCGGTGCGTTCGTTTTCCTTGTAAAGAATGGCAAGGTTGAAAAGGGCATCAACGTCTCCTTTTTCTATTGCAAGCAAGTAATACTTCTCCGCTTCTTCGGTGCGTTCGTTTTCCTTGTAAAGATTGGCAAGGTTGAAAAGGGCATCAACGTGTCCTTTTTCTATTGCAAGCAAGTAATACTTCTCCGCTTCTTCGGTACGTTCGTTTTCACTGTAAAGATTGGCAAGGTTGTTAAGGGCATCAACGTTTCCTTTTTCTATTGCAAGCAAGTAATACTTCTCCGCTTCTTCGGTGCGTTCGTTTTCACTGTAAAGATTGGCAAGGTTGAAAAGGGCATCAGTGCTTCCTTTGTCGATCGCCTTCAAATAGTATTTCTCTGAATTTAAATAATCTTTTTCCATATAGTAATAAAACCCAAGTGCAAAAGACTTAAAGGTATCTTCCTGTTCCAATTGGTTGATCGTCTCTATGGCTTTTGCAAAATCGCCTTCACCAGCATACTTCTGAGCTTCATCAAATATTTCATAATGTGATAGTGGAATAAAATCGATGTAATCTTTAAGCGAATCTTTAAGTGATCGGGTTTTTTCAATAATGGTATCCCGTTGTTCCAAATCAATATAACTCGAATGTGCCAGGGCAGTTGACATGAGGGCAGCATAGCTGGGTTTGAGCATGCCTTTTTCGAGACCTTTCATGTGTTCGAGGCAGAGGGCTTGTAATTCCTGTTCGTCGTACCAGTTTTCAAGGAATACCGTGAGGTATTTGACCTGGCGTTTTTCACGGGGGCCGCCCTGTGTCATGAGGAGCCATAGGTTAAAGAACCTCTCGGCGAGACGATAGAGGTTGTCTTTTTTGAGGCCTTTGATCTTTTCGACAATTTCATTCTGTACCAAATTATTCAACTGAGCAGAAACGATCTTGCCCGGCATTTTGCAGGCCTGGGTAAGCTGGCCAACCTTAACGGCATCCCAGAAGTTTGAAAGCTCGAGTACAACTTTACGCTGGGCTGCCGGTAAATAATGGAGGCGCTCCTGATAGACCGGTGTAACACGATCGAGGATGAGGCGGAGGTATTCGAAACCGTTCTGATCGGCACGCTGAACCAGGATCTCGATGAAATTAAGAAGTGTTCGGGGCATGCCATCGGTGAGGACACGGATGGTGTCGATCCTGCCGGGATTTTTTTCGAGGAAATGTTTTACTTCAGGCAGCTTTAAACAGGCTGACCAAAAATTCAGCAATTGATGAACTTCTTCTTTTGTGAGGCTATCGAGCCTGACGATCCTGAAAAACTGGTAGAAGGGCAGGTCGTAGCGCCAGTAATGCTCGCTCATGCGGGTACTGCCGCCGATGATGCGTATGTCTTTGTAATTGGTGAGCAACTCGCGGAGTAGGTGGGCATCTTCTCCGATGTTGTCGAAAATACGGTCGATGTTATCGAGCAAAAGGATCAGCTTACGGTCCATTTTCGCCAGTGCTTTCTGAATCGAAAAATAGAGCGATTTAGAATAAGAAGGTTTGTCTTCTTCCACTGCAGACCATTGCGGTGCATCGGTTTCGATTTTCCGTGATTCGAGGTCTCGTAAAATCAGGTCCCATAAGTCGTGAAGGCGATAGACGCCGGCTTGCTCTTCGCTCAGGTAAACCACAATAAGCTTTTCTTTCAGTTTTGGATCGAGGTTTATTTCGGCTTTGATCCGGCTCAGCAGGGTAGATTTTCCGCTTCCCCGCCTGCCGATCAATATATAATGCTGGATGGAGCCTGTCATATCATCGCGCCTGATCTCGGAAATAATGCGATCGTACTCATTTTTCCTGACGACAAAATGCTTGATCACTTCTTCATCAGGCATGTTGGCCGATTGATAGGCGTGGAGGGTATTAAGGCAGTTGTTGGTTTCCATACTATTTTTTTATCGTTTTATGAAAGGATGCTGGTTTTTCCACCAGGATTTTAAAAGCGGTGATGAAAAACGGTATCTGTTTTCCATTGTATCCAACAAATATCCGTCGCGAATAAGCATTTTCAACAGGTTCATGTAATTGTCAGGGTCTGTCAGCAATTTGGAATGATCATATAATTCCTGTATCGAACCAACCGATTGATGGGCTATCAGCGTCAAAACCTCAACGCAAAAATTATATTCTTCTTTCATTAAATAAGGTGGCTTAAGCCGCAATTCCCAGTCGCTTAAGTTGCGGTTATCTTTGACAATTTGAATAAATGCAGCATCAATATCATGTTGTTCAAGATTCGGACGCCGTTCCTTATAAGCAATATCATCACAATACTCGATCATCAACTGGATGAAATATGGAACAAGAAGTTCCAATTTTACCAGTAGTGCTTCCCGAAATTCATCATTCAATTTCATTGTGGCTCCTTCGGTAAGCTGTTCGATCAATTTCAAGGCTTCGTTTTTATCAAGGGGACCTATTTTGACAGGATGGAGATCGTTGATCAGTTTCGGCCTGTCGAGTGACTCAACAACATGTTCGAGCCCGATTGAACCGGCAAGAACGAAGATGATGTGATTGAACGATTTATTGTGCCTGATTTCGCGGATGGTGTGGAGGACATCAATTGCCGCATCATCACCTTCCTTTTTCCGTATCGCACTGATCACTTCAGGAAATTCATCCAGGAAGAGAACAACCTTTTGGTTAAGTTCGGGGAGCTTTTTAATTAAATCTAAAAGTTCTTCTTTGTAATCGGTTTTTTTATCACTGAATTTTATCCTGCCATCCCTGATACTGATCTCTTCTATGCCGATAGACTTAATCCATGCGCCAAGCAGTTTATTGTATTTACTAATAGTTCCGATATGGTTTACAATCAATTCGAACAATCGTTTATAAAATTGACTTGCTGTTTTATCGGATTCGATATTCTTGTAAATACAAATGAAACCTTTATTCGGGTTGTCGACAAGGTCTTTCATTACAGAAGTTTTGCCGACACGCCTTGGTGCTGTGAAAAGAATATGATTTCCTTTTTCTATTTCACGCCAAAATGTTTCATTGATGTAGTTTCGACGCAGATAAGTATCACCTTCTGCCGGCGGTCCGGTTACCGTTTTAGGATGAATCCATTGATTATCTTCCACGTTGACAATAAATTTGTTGGCAAAGATAGTTAACAATAATTCTATTGTCAAGTAAATGTGACAATATTTTTATTGTTAGTTTCAGTTTTAGGAGTTGAAAGCTAATTGGCAGAATTAGTGATTGGTTTGCCTCCTGATAAAAAGGTGGATATTCTTTTGTGCGAATGGGATTAATGAATAACCAGATTGTTACCGATAGACTTTTATGTGATCAATCGCAAATTTACCTATACCTGAAGCCTGGATTCCAATCTTACCACCAACCACGATTTCTGTATCATATTGATTCACCAGGTCCCCATTAATATAAAAGTCGAGATGATTTCCGGAATTTTTAATTTCAATTGTATTGTCCTGACCGTTTTTAAGGATGCTTTCCGATTGTGTCCAGCCTGTTATTAAATGAACTTTATAATTAAAAACATATGTAATGGAGTACATGTCGTAAAAAAGCAGGAAATTATAAAGGTTATAGGCATCTTTTCTGAACCATTGAATCCCATAAATCAAAGAATTTTCGCCTTCAAGTTGTTCAACAGTAAATTTTACACTATAATTACCCACAAATCTTTGGAATAAATAGATGTAAAAGAGTGAGTCAGGATCATTTTGTTTGCTTTCAATAATGTATTTCCCGTCTTTAATCTGCATGTTCGCATAACCGAAATCGCCAACAGGCCAATCAAAACTGTTATCTGAAAAATCTTCCTCAAACAGGAGCATATCGTTATATGCGAAATTTTCATCTTCATCCTTTTTGCTACATGAAACAAGAATAGTCACAAAAAAGAGCGATACAGTAATGACTTGTATCAAAGGGGATAAATTAATTTTCATAATTTTAGGGTTCATGAAAAATGAAATGCTGGTTTTTTGTAAAAATAAAAATTGCTGACAAACAAATAGCAAAAAATTTTAAATTTTTTTTTTTGATCTGATTAGGAAAACTTAATAGGAAGATCAAGTGATGACCAATGTTAAAGAAAATTGTATAACTGGAATGGGTGATCAGCCGAAATGTTGAATTGTTCGCCAAAGACATACATATCAGAATATTATTGAACCAAGTCCCTTAATTACTTACTTAACTCGATACCTTATTTCGCCGATTTTGAAATAATCAGCCCCACTTCCATAATGCCCGGTAATTCAATTTTTGTCCATTTATTTTCGATTATGATTTTTACTGTTCCGGGTTCGTTGAATTTAAAGTTTTTATGCAGCGGGAAGGTGATATCGCAGTAATCGCCCAGACATTTGCTCAGGCTTTTTCCATCTTTATCAAAAAAATCGAGGTCGGTGTCGAAGGTCCTCATCTCACCTGAAGGCATGTACATTGTAAAATTAATAGGGAGTGTTTTGAGCTGGAATTCGGGCAAATGACGGATCACGATAGAAATGTCGTATAATTCGTCCACATTTTCTACGGGAACATTGAATTTTACATAATCGAACCGTTCCCAGGTCATTTTACTGAATTTATGGTATTGTTCGAAAACAGGCCGGCTGCTGCATGACATTAAAACTAAAAGCATTATAAAAGATAGAAAAGATATGACCTTCTTAAAAATTCCTGGTTTCATCGTTTTATTCTGAGTTATTTCCTGTTAATCCGTTTTAATGCTTCACGATGGCTTAACGGAGCCAGTGAATGACTTGCTACATAATTTTTCACCCAATCGGGATCCGTTTTCGAGTATTCCCGCAATGCCCATCCGATCGCTTTATTGATGAAGAATTCTTTGGAGCCCTGTAACCGGCCAATATAATCCATCAACAATTCCAGGTTTGTTTCCTTTTTATACCTGAGTTGAAACAGCAGCGATGTTCGCTGTAGCCACATATTGCCCGAATCCATCCACTTTTTTGTATACGGAACAATTTGTTCAGGGTATTTACGGAAATGAATACCAACAAGGTTGGCGGCAATGAAATCGACCGTATCCCACCACGATTTTGTTTCGATCATGAATTCATACAAACCGATACGTTCAGCTTCAGCTTTTTTGGCAAAACGTTCCAGAATTTCCATGATGAAGTATTGATATTCACGCTGGGGCAGTTTCCAGCATTCACGGGTTATCGCATCAAGCTGACCGGTTTCGGGATAACCATACTGTAATAAAAACTGCGCTTTCAATTCCCTTCGTTCAGGCGATTTTATCCCGAAATAATCATACTGCCCCTTCATGTATTTTTTCATGTATAAAGCAATCTCTTCATTCGCATTTGCCTCAAATAATTTCTGAAGAGGAATAAGGTAAGCGTTCATAGTATGTCTGCTGCTAATCTTTTATCAAAACAATTTTTTCAGTATCTAAGACAAGGCCTTCTGCAGTATTCAGACTGACGAGATAGGTGCCGGACTGCAAATCCTGTGGATGCCAGGTGATGATTGCTGAACCGGATGCCACCACAGTATCAACGATATTACCACGAAGATCGGAAAAAGTCAGTATCCCCGGCTCCGCAGTACGAATGATAAATTGGTTCCGCGAAGGATTGGGGTAAATATTCAGTCCTGAACCATTTCGTAGTTTTTTATTTTTGATCCCGGTGAAGGTGTCATCGCAAACAGCCAGTGCATACTCACCCCGCTGAAGATCAGAAACCACAAGGTTGCCGATGCTCCAGATGCCTTCCTGTGTGGTATTGATCAGGTTCCAGTCGGATGCGGTTCCTGACCGATATAGCAAGACGACCGAATCGTTTTGTGTGAAGATCAGGCTGTCGTCCAGAAATGCATTTTTATTGTACCAGAATTTACCAGAAGCTGTAAAGCCATCAGGGAATATGCCGTCGACTTTCCAGTAACGGTAGGGAGAAATCGTCAGGCCCTGAACCGGAGTTTTGATCTCATCCGGTGGTGCCCAGTTGTGTTCGATCCGGAAAAAGGCCGAATCGCTGACACTTTCAACTTCGAGCTTAAAAAAAGAATTCGTGAAATTGATCTCGCCTGTTTGTGTGATAGATCGTGAATAATCCGACATGGCATCGCACATCTTTTCATTCAGATCGACAAGCACAATGTCGGGGACAAATGGAACTGTTTTTACCGAACTTCCGGTGGCTCCATCGAAATGAACGGTATCGGAATACCGGTTCCAGTTATTGTCCATGAATGTAACTTCAACAATATTAGAATTTCCAATGAAAGCAGGTCCGTGTCTTTTCTGCCGGAGATAGACTGTAACATCTGCTCCGTTGCCGGCCGGGACCACATTGAACGAATCGATTGAATAATGCGGCGTTCCCGAATGAAAAACCCAGTTATCGAACCAGCCGGTCATGTCGATTCCTGTATTGGATGTCAGGAAGTCACGCAGGTCGTAACTCGAAGCGGAATTGTACTCGAAGACCTGGTTATAGGCTGTCATTCCACTGAAAAAAAGCGAGTCGCCGAGGTAATTACGGAGTGTATAAACTATTGTAGCACCACGGTCGTAAGCACTCATATTGTAAGTATAAGCCTGCGGAATTTGGTTCAGCGGGAAATAGCTACCATCGCCGCTTGGGGTATGGCACAATTGCAGCACGTTTTTATTTTTATCCATGATAAAATTCTTATACTGCTCTTCGCCGTAAAGAACTTCCTGCGTAAGTCCATCGCAGAAAACAGCCCAGCCTTCGTTGAGCCACATATCTTCAGCACTGGCACAGGTGACATTGTCGCCAAACCACATGTGCGACAACTCATGCGCAATATACGCCTCATTGCTGGTATTCCCGGTAATGAGCGAATACGGATAACCAATATTCATGACATGCTCCATGGCTCCAATGGCAGTTGCCACATAGCCGACGCGATCCCACTTATAAGGTCCGAAGCTGTTCTCGTAGATTGATAGAAAGTCTTTTAAATGTGTGAATGAACCATCGACTTTGATGGAATCCTGCGGACGAACCCAAATCTCGATGGGAACATCGCCGTTTATGCCGTTGTACGTATCTGTTATCTCCACATAATCCCCCACGGCAACCGAAGCAAGGTAGGTTGGAATTGTATTGCTGATCACCCATTTGTAAGTGTGCGTTCCGTTGCCGTTGTTGACCACACTTTCCAAAAGACCTCCGCACACTGCTTCTTTGTCATTGGTAACCGTGGCATAAACCGTATAATAAGCCCTGTCCTGAAAATCGTCGATACAGGGAAACCAGGCTTTTCCCAGGTTGTGAGGAATGGAAACAAAACCCACACCCAGGTTAAATGCATATTGTCCTGCCCAGTGAAATCCGCCCCACGATTCATGGAAAGGAACACCATGATACCAGACGATAACCGAAACATTATCTCCGATGTTGACCGGACTTGTCAACGGAATTGCGAGAATATATCCGGTATGCGTAAAGTTTGTAATTTCTGATCCTTCCACAAAAACCGAATCTACGGTCAGGTTCATCAATTCCAGTTTGATCGTGCTCAGGTTGTTGATCTTTGGGGTAAGAACCACCTGCGTATGGGCATAGATTTTCTGGTTCGTAAAATCCAGCGAATCAATGTGAATGGTATAGGACAGTGCATCGAGGGTATCGCTGAGCATGGACTTTTCGAACGATACAGAATGCGGATATTTTTCTGTTTGCTGGGCAAAAATTGCCGGATAAGCGCAAATCAGAAAGATTGAAAGGAGAAGTTTAGTTTTCATTTTCAGCCGGTTTTTTATAAAATTTCTGTTCAAGTTTTTCACCATCAAAAACGAGGAAGGAAAAATGCTCAATCCAGTCACCGATGCTGAAATATCTGGCATTGTGGTTCAGGTCGGTGATCTGCGGCTTGTGAACATGGCCGAAGATAAAATAATCGATGGTCGAATCGGTTTTCAGGATTTCATTACAAAATCCCGTCAGCCGCTGGATCCCCTTTTCGTTCACCAGATCGATGCCGTGATTTTCGTGGGAATTCCGGCTCTGGTTGGTCCAGTAAAGTCCCATGGCTGTTCCGATATCGGGATGCAGCCATCTGAAAAGCCATTGGTTTACCTTGTTGCGAAAGACTTTCTTGAGAAATTTATATCCCTTATCACCTTCGCCCAAACCGTCGCCATGGCCCAGGAAAAATTTCTTGTCATTATAAGTTGTAATCAGTGTGTCAGCATAGATTTTGATATTAAGCTCTTCGGCAAGGTAATCGAAAGCCCATACATCGTGGTTCCCACGGAAAAAATAGACTTTGATGCCCGAATCGGTGATCTCGGCCAGCTTTCCGAACAGCCTCACATGACCTTTCTGAACGACCGTGTTATATTCGAACCAGAACTCGAACAGGTCGCCCATGATGTAGATTTCCTGCGCATCCTGTTTTGCTTCATCCAGCCAGCGGATAAACAGCCGTTCACGCTTCAGGCTTTCTTCGCGGTTGGGAGCGCCGAAATGGCTGTCGGAAATGAAGTATATCTTTTTATTTTTTGCTAATTCCGTCAAGCGAATCGTGTTAGGATGCAAAGCTATGAAAATAATTAATGAGTAATCGTAAGTAGATTGTCGAACAGATTATAAACTAATCATCATCCAAAAATAAAATTTGAAATACGGATTAATTTGTTTTAATTTTACTTTTCAAAGTTTCCTCAAAATCTCAATAGAAAATGAATATTCTAAAATTAAGACCAATGTTTTTTATTAAACTGCTTCCTGTTGCTTTTTTCCTGAGTTTGCAGTTATCACATTCACAGGCTTACGAACCCCTCGTTCGGGATAACGCCCATTGGGTGGTGGCAAGGTACAACAGCGAACTCATTTGGTATTACGAGGATTTCAGGGAGTATTATACGGATGGTGATACGGTTTTTAATGACACAATATACAAAAGAGTTTACCGGTATCTACTTGAACCTGACGTATGGCCGACCACACCCCCTTACCATCGTTACGGGGGTCCTGTTTTATTCGGTTTATTAAGAGAAGATACCGCACAAAGAAAGGTCTATGGAATCCGATTTAACGTAAATCCTGACGATTGCTTTTATGGGATAGAAGGTTTACTCTTTGATTATTCAGTTAATCAGGGTGATTCACTTGAATTATGTCAGGCGTTTCTGGGGCCAATGGTAATTGATACCGTTTATTACTCGAATGAATTCGGATACAACCGAAAACACTTCCAGCTTGACTGGTTGAACTATAATGGTAATTCTTTAATTGAAGGAATCGGAAGTTCATATGGCTTATTTGAAGAAATTGGGGCAGCTTATAAATGGACGTTATTTAAAGTTCTTTTATGTTATACTTTGGATGATGTCACAGATTGTGACGTTATTACAAGGACAGAATCCAAACAGTACTCGAGGGTTGAAATCTATCCCAATCCGGTTAAGAATAACATTTTGTATCTAAAATTACCCGAAGGCGGACACAGGGACTGGCAGGCAGATATTAGTGATCTGTATGGACGGGTGCTGTTGCATGTTCAGATTGAATATTCTGTTGAGCAACTGCACCTTCCCGATCTGGCACCGGGAATTTATACGATCGAGGTTTATAACCGGCAGCAGGTGTTTGCGGTTGAGAAAATATTGAAAATTTGAATTGAAAGGGTGTCTGCGGGAAGTTTGGGAAGAAATTAATACTACTATTGAATGTCTGGAATTATTTCATTAAGTTTTTCAATGATCTTTTCCAGATCATGATCGCGATAAACAATTTTACCTTTTTCATCGACGATATAAAAATATGGAAGTTCGTCGGGCACATTAAAGTCCTTTTTTACCACGGAATTCAATCCTTCAAGGTCGCTCACCTGTATCCAGGGAAGTTTATCGAGTTTCATGGCACCTTTCCACACTTTTTCATTTTCATCGAACGATACACCGTAAATTTCCAGGTTATGTGCTTTCAGTTTCGGATAAAGGTCAACAAGTTTTCGGTTATCCTGCCGTGAAAGGGCATTCCAGCCTGCCCAGAAATAAACCAGCACTTTTTTTCCGGTAAGGTCTTTCAGCGTCCTGAAATTGCCGGCTGTATCTTTTAAAACGATGTTCGGGGCATCCATTCCGGGCTTTAGTTTTCTGTCGGCCATAAAACGGTCGTAAATGCGGCCCCGACTTCTTCTACCCTTTTATGGTTGTCAACTACGTGGCTGTTGTTCGGGTATTTCAGCATCAACGCACTGTCGAGCCGGTGGAAAAATATAAAATCGCTGTCCTCGTCCAGAACGCTGTTCATGCCAAGTTTCCGGTTGATAACGATCAGCGAAGCAAGTGATCCCGGATGCTGATCGATGAAATTTTCGACATATTTTTTCTGGTTATCATAAATAGTTTTATAAGCGGAATCGAGCTCAAGTTTTTTTAAATAGAAATCCGGTTGATCCTTAAAACTATAATAGATACTACCGAGCGAGTCGACTTTTTGTTTCTGCCGGTTCATAAACAGATCAAATTCGCGCAGCAATTCCGAGCCCGGTGAACCTGATACTGTATACCCTTTGGCAAACTGCGCATAATCTGAATGAATATTCAATTTTTCATCTTTTTCAAGCTGTAAAAGAACGTAATTTTGTTCGTTCGTTCTCAGGACATAAAATCCGGGTTCATCAATTCTTAAATTAAACTCAACTTTTCCGTTACCCTTAATTTCTGCTGAATCTAATTTCAGTTTAGAATGAATTTGTAGTTCTTCAAGGTAAATCGATTTACCGGCCAGCGCAGGAAATAAACCTGTAATCGTTACATTTCCCCTTTCACCAACCCGATTGCAGGAAAAAAACAATATTACTGCTAATAAAATGATGAACAGTTTTTTCATCCGAAGTGATTTAAATGAATGCAAAAATAGAAAATACATGTAACTGCATTAAACGCAAAGAGATGTTAAATTATTTATAAGAAATTTCGTACACTTCGGATTGATTTTAATTTTATCTTCGAATCCGAATGAAAAGAACCGTTTATCACCGACTTGTCTATCTTCTTTTATTTTTATCAGTGCTTATTATCGATTCCCGGAGCCAGAACTATTTTATCATCGAAAAGCCCGGTACCATCCATAATTTTAAATTTCAAGTGAACGATGTGATCAAACTAAAAGCCGGACCGAAAGGAGAGATCATCGAAGGAAGAATTTATAAAATTGCCGACAGTAGCATTACAATCGGTTATTATTACACCTTGCACCCCGAAGAAATTCAGGTTTTGTACAAACAACGCTTCGGGTTTTTCTTTCTTCAGCGGGTACTTTTTTTTATGGGTGTCCCCTATCTTGCAATAAGTGCTTTTAACGGCATCATCAATTCGGATTCTCCTATGGTTTCAAAGAATACCTGGATCATCAGCAGCAGTCTCATTGGGGCTTCACTGGCACTTACACCTTTTACCACCCGTGAAATCAAGGTGGATAATAAACACTGGCGAGCTAAAATCCTATATTTCGGCGATTGAAATTTATCGGTCGCATTTCTAAAAATGTGTATTTTTGCAGTTCAAAATAACCAACGTTAAAAGCTATGAAAAAAAACAGAGTAGGCATCGTTATTGCGGTATCAGCGGTTTCGGTGTTTTTTATTTTACTTACCTCTTTCGGAACAATGAAATCGGGGCAGAATGAATTGGTTTCACCAAAGGGTGCGATCACAATTCCTGACGACATCAATGCGATTTTCGAGCATTCGTGCATCGGCTGTCATAATGTGGATTCGCATAATAAAAAGGCAAAGGAGAAACTTGAGATTGATAAATTAACGCATCTTTCCAAATCGAAGGTGGTGGCTAAGTTGGGGAAGATCTCTGAAAAGGTTGGTAAAAAAGAGATGCCGCCTGATAAATTTTTGGCTAAATTCCCTGATAAAGCGCTCACGGACGAACAGGCACAACGTTTGATCGAATGGGCCGATCAGACATCTGATGACCTCATAAAGTAGCTCTGCATATGAAAAAAACATTTTGGATAATTGTAATCATTCTCATCGTACTGCTTATAATTTGCCAGTTCATTCCGGTCGAAAAGCCTGAGAACCGACCCGTTGAGGGAAAAGATATTTTTTCGAGCGAGACAGTGCCCGAAAACGTTTCGACACTCCTCAAAACAGCTTGTTTTAATTGCCATTCCGAAGAAACAAGGTATCCCTGGTATGTGCATGTAGCTCCTTCGTCATGGCTCCTGTATAATGATGTACATCATGGCCGAAAACATCTTAATTTCAGCTTTTGGAAGGATCTTTCGAAAAAAGAAAAAATAAAAAAGCTGGATGGTATCAGCGATGAAGTGGGACAGGGCGATATGCCACTGAAAATTTACCTCATCATGCATCCCGAAGCAAGGCTTACCGATGATCAGCGCCACCTGATTGTAAACTGGGCGGATAGTCTGAGTGATGCTCAGTTTGAATAAATAGAAAAAATAATCCTCCGGGATTTATAATTGAAATGAATAAATAAAATTGTGGGGGTTTTGGATTTACCGAAACCCCCTGGTCTTTTAAAGTTCAAGTTTTTCGATCATTTCCCTGATGACAAGTGTCATTTTCGGTTCGACCATACTTGCTGCATCGATCACATCATCGTGGGTGATCTCAACGATCTTTCCTTCTACTCCTAAATCGGATATTACCGAAACAGCAAAGACCGGTAACGACATGTGACGGGCAACAATGGCTTCAGGAACAGTTGACATACCCACAGCATCGGCACCGATGATATGGATGTACTTATATTCTGAAGGTGTTTCGAAAGTAGGACCGGTAACAGCGGCGTAAATACCTTCCTGGAAATGGATATTGTGTATTCTGGCTATTTTGGTGAACTGCCGGATCATTTTTTTATCGTAGGCATCGCTCATATCGGGGAATCGCGGGCCTAAACCGGTATCATTTTTTCCGATCAGCGGATTATTCCCCATCAGGTTAATGTGGTCTTTGATAACCATCAGGTCGCCGATCTCGTAATCGG
This sequence comes from uncultured Bacteroidales bacterium, assembly GCA_963764475.1. GTDB lineage: Bacteria > Bacteroidota > Bacteroidia > Bacteroidales > JAADJA01 > JAADJA01. The sequence continues at coordinate 21,091 of CAVXTE010000093.1, read as the reverse complement.
GGTTCACCCCGCCGGCGGCATTCGATAATATCAGTAATTCGATGCCAAGCATCTTAAGCACCCTGATGGGAAAAGTGAGTTCCTGCATCGAATATCCTTCATAATAATGAAACCGTCCCTGCATGGCTACTACATATTTACCTCCCAGTTTACCGAAGATCAGCATGCCTTTGTGGCCTTTTACCGTCGATACAGGGAAATTCGGTATTTCCAGGTAAGGCAAGGTGGCAATGGTTTCTATTTCCTTTACCAGTCCTCCAAGTCCGGTCCCAAGTACGATCCCTACCTTTGGTTCAATTTCAATCCGCTTTTTTATGAATTCGGTTGTCTCTAGAATTTTCTTTAACATAGTTTAAAATTTGATTGTTGAATGCTTCCTTATCATGAGCATGCAATTTAATTTCGATCGGCACATAAAAAAAAGGAATGGTCTTGATCCTATCCAAAATACCCGGTTTCGTGAACCGCATGGCATCCTTTTCCGTCGTGACGATGATCTTATTTTTCGTTACAATATTATCAAAAGTTTCAATAATCTTTTCAATATCTTTTAATGAATAATTGTGATGGTCGGGAAATTTCAATATTTCAAGCTCTTCACACTGTTTTTTCAGGAAAATTTCGAGCGGGTAGGTATTCACGATTCCGGCAACAAGCAGGATGGTATTCACCTTGGCAATTTGATCAAACTTAATCGTAAGCCCCGGAAGCCTGGTTATTTTTCCATGGCTGATATAGGAATAAAAAAGCTTCTGGTGTTTCTTGGGTCTTATTTTTTCGGCAATTCCCCTGCGAACGATCGGAGATAGAACATTCGAAGATTTGGTGACGATGATGATATCCGCCCGTGAGGCTCCCAGCCTGAATTCACGTAAACGGCCTGACGGCAGCGGAAAATCAACGGAATAAAGGTTGTGAAAATCGGTCAATAAGATCGACAGTCCGGGTTTGACATGCCGGTGCTGGAATGCATCATCCAGGAGAATGACATCCGTATCAGGAAAGTTTTTAATTAACATGCTAATTCCATGCACCCGGTTCTCATCGACAGCCACATTGCAACTTTTAAACTTATGGGCAAATTGTTTGGGTTCATCCCCAATATCGGTAACTTCAGAAAGCTCATCAGCCAAAACAAACCCTTTGGTTTTCCTGTGATAACCCCGGCTCAGGACCGCCACATTGTATTCTTTTTTCAGCAATCGGATCAGGTATTCAACATGGGGTGTTTTACCGGTACCGCCAACCGACAGGTTCCCAACTGAGATGACAGGCGTATCGAATGACCGGGAAGGAATGATCTTCCAGTCAAACAATTTGTTCCGGATAAACATCACACCTCCGTAAAGGAAGCTAAAGGGTAATACTATCAGGCGAAGGAAAATCACAGGGTAAAAATACAAATTGTTTTTGTTTTGAAAAAGCAGAATGCCGAAGTAAAAAGAAGGCTAAGCTGAAATGATCACCGGAAATCAAAAATTACTGTTCCCCCTGTAATTTTTTTCTACTGAAAATAATCAACTAACTGCCGGATTTTGCAGTGTCTATTTTACAAAAAAACGATTTCCGGTGTTCGAAAAATTAATTTGTAAAACGGGAATTTTTAGCATACCTTTGAATTCAATAAACTCAAGAAAACAACCAACCGTGCCGGAATGAACATTTTAAACAATTTCAAGATAAATGACGGAGAGCCTAATAAAAAACCTCCATTCATGAAAGTAATTAATTCAATTCGAACTTTGGATTACAGTATGCATATATATGTCACAAAATATAAAGGACAACTATTTTTTTAGGAATTGCTAATTATTAAAAATCAGAAAACATGATAAAATTTTATATACATAAAGTGAACGCGTTATTTACAATATGTTCATGCATTTTAGTCATGAATAACATTATATCTCAGGAATATTTACCGCTTCCGGAGACAAATGGAAAATGGATCAATACTTATTCAATCCTTGAATGGGAACCTTATCCCCATGTTGTTGTGTATGATTTTGTGGAATACTGTACAAACGGTGCCGACACGACGATAAATGACCTTTCATATTTCATCGTCGACACATGTGGAGGTGGATATAAAGGTGCCTTAAGAAATGATAACGGAAAAGTATGGTTTGTACCAAACAATTCTCAGGATGAATTTCTCCTGTATGATTTTACAGTACAATCCGGTGATACGATATTTAATGTCTATATAGAGAGTTATTGGGGCGATTATGCGGTTTATGATCTTCTGGTCGGCCCCAATGCTGTCGATTCGATACTTATTAACGGAATGTACAGAAAGACAATATATATTGAAGTCGCCTACTGGATTGAAGGTATCGGAAATGACCAGGGTTTATTTCTTGAACCTTATGGAAATATTTCAAACTATTTTCTCGATTTGTACTGCATGAGCGTTGACGATACAACCCTTTATCCTGAATTTTCAACTGAAGCATGTGAATACCCGGTTGGAATAAAGGAAAAGGATCATTCAATTCCCATTGTTTACCCCAATCCTGCACATGATTACGTGCAATTTCACTTTGGAAATTTTCTGCCTTCAGGTAGAATTAATGGAGCCATAATCATCACCAACTCGTTCGGCCAAACAACTGCGCAATTAACAATAGCGAATGAATATACCATTTGGGATTGCAGAAATATTCCCTCCGGTATTTATTATTACCAGGCACGGTTTGAAAGTCATGTAAATTGTGGAAAATTAATAATTGCAAAATGAGTTCAAGTCCGTTCAGGCTGAGATAGGGCTGTGTGAAAGAATACCTGAAGCGTCAATAGTAACCTGTCCGGTAATCAAAATATGCTTCTTGTTCCAACCTGCTTTTGTCGTACATTTTTCGCTAATTTTGAAACCACAAAATTATTCATCATGATTGTAAAAGACCTCATTCAACCTCTCGAAATGTTAGCCCCGCTTCCGCTCCAGGAAGCCTACGACAATTCCGGCCTGCTGATCGGTAAATTAAATGATGAAGTTAGAAAAGTCCTTGTCACCCTCGATGTTACCGAAGCCGTGTTGCATGAAGCCATCGAAAAAAGCTGCGACCTGATCGTCGCTCACCATCCTTTAATTTTTAAAGGACTTAAAAGTATAACAGGGAATTCTGCCACCGAACGCATCGTTGAGATTGCAATCAAAAGGGATATCGCCATCTATGCCATTCATACCAACCTCGATAACGTGGATGAAGGTGTGAATTCGATCCTGTGTGATAAACTGGGTTTGAAAAATAAGCGGATCCTTGCCCCCCGAAAAGGATTACTAAGAAAACTGGTGACTTTTTGCCCGACCGATGACGCTGAAAAAGTCCGAACAGCCTTGTTTGAAGCTGGTGCCGGTCAAATCGGGAACTATGACAATTGCAGCTTCAATGCTGCCGGAACCGGTTCCTTCCGTGGTTCTGAAGATACCAATCCGTATGTCGGCGAAAAAGGGAAACTGCATTATGAAAATGAAATCCGGATCGAAACAATTTACCCGGTATTTAAAGAAAAAAAAGTTTTAGAGGCGCTTTTCAAATCGCATCCTTACGAAGAGGTAGCTTACGACATTTACCATTTGGAAAATGAATACCTGAGAACCGGTTCGGGAATGATCGGTGAACTGGATAGAGAAACCGATGAACAGGATTTTCTTCTCTCCGTAAAAAATCTGACCGGGACAGGTTGCATCCGGCATTCGGCTTTATTGGGAAATAAAATTAAGACCATTGCTGTGTGCGGCGGTTCGGGAAGTTTTTTGATTCAGGATGCCATTCATGCTGGTGCTGAAATTTTTATTACTGCCGATGTAAAATACCATGACTTTTTTCAGGCAGAAAATAAAATTGTGATCGCCGACGTTGGTCATTTTGAAACTGAGCAGTTTGCAAAAGAATTAATTTATCATGTATTAAATGAAAATTTTCCTAATTTTGCAACCCTTATTTCAGAAATAAACACAAATTCTGTAAATTACCTTTAATTTTATTTAGGAATGGCAAAAAAAACAAAAGATAGTGAGGTGGAAAAACCGGAAAAAACAACTCCGGTTCCTGTTGAAGAAGAAGTAACTATTGAGCAACGATTAGTTGCCTTATATTCATTGCAACAAATTGATTCGCAAGTCGACAGAATAAGGATCGTACGTGGTGAACTTCCGCTTGAAGTTCAGGACCTTGAAGATGAGGTCGCCGGTCTTGAAACCCGTATTAATAATTATGTTGAAGAGAACGCATCACTCGAAAAGCAGGTAAAGGAAAAGGAAAAGGCGATCAAGGAAAGCGAAGCGATGATGAAAAAGTATGAGAAGCAGCAAATGAATGTGCGGAACAACAGGGAATACGATTCACTCTCAAAAGAAATTGAATTTCAGTCGCTCGAAATACAACTCAGTGAAAAAAGAATAAAAGAATTCAGTTTTAAACTTGAAACGATAAAAGCTGAAATTGATAAATCAAAAGAAGAACTTAAAGAAAGAATGGGCGACCTCAAGGTGAAAAAAGCTGAGTTGAATGATATCGTTGCCGATACTGAGAAAGAAGAAAAAGACTTGATGGCTAATTCGAAGAAAAACGAAAAATACATCGAAGACCGTCTTCTCACAGCATACCAAAGAATTCGTAAAAATGCCCGTAACGGTCTTGCTGTTGTACAAATCGAACGGGATGCGTGTGGCGGCTGTTTCAATAAAATTCCACCTCAGCATCAGTTGGATATACGCATGCATAAAAAAATCATTGTTTGTGAATATTGCGGTCGTATTTTGGTAGATGAGGAAATTGCAAAGACAGTTCAGTCAGGTAACTAAACAACACATTATTAGGTATAAAAGAGGGGGATGTTAACATTCTCCTCTTTTTTTTACTTTTACATTGCAATGAAAAGGTCCGTTATTATATTTTCTCTGCTGATTACCTCACTGATTACATTCGGGCAATACAACTACGGTTTCAACGCAAAATGTAAAGATGCTTACAACAATATTATCAGCCTGAAATTTGAAGAAGGACGGAAACTTCTGGATGAAGAAAAATCAATACATCCGGGAAACAATATTCCTTTCCTCCTTGAAAATTATATTTATTTTCTCACGGTCTTTATCAGCGAACAAGAAACAACATTTGACTCATTAAAAGAGTCTAAAAATATTATTCTCGACCAGCTAAAAGCAGGTGACGAAAATTCGCCGTATTACAGGTATTGCCTTGCTCAGGTTTATCTGCAATGGGCTTTTGCACGCACCAAATTCAAAGAATATGTACCGGCACTCCTGGAAATCAACAAAGCCTACAGACTTCTTGGTGAAAACGACAAAGAATATCCTGATTTTTTGCCCAACATGCTCAATCTGGGATTATTGCATACGCTGATCGGTACGGTTCCTGACAACTACAATTGGGTAAAGAACCTTGTGGGTGTTGAAGGCACTGTTGACCAGGGAGTAAATGAAATACTTACTGTTCTGGATGCTACAATGAAAAAAGAAGAATATAGCCAATACAAAGCGGAATGTCTTTTTTATCTCAGTTTTATTCAAATGAACCTTTCGGCAAATAAGCAAAAGGCCCTGGGTTATATAAAACTAATTGAAAAAGACTCTTCAGGTATAAAAAGTCCGCTCGCCATCTATGCGATTTCACGGATATATATGGCAAACGGAATGAATGACAAAGCCATTGACCTTTTATTGTCGCGTCCAAAAGGACCAGAATATTTTCCTTTTTATTACCTCGACTATCTCACAGGCATTGTCAAACTAAGGCGTTTGGACAATGATGCGATCACCTATTTTAACAAGTACATTGAAAATTTCAAAGGCCTCAATTTCATAAAAGATGCTTTCCAGAAAATTGCCTGGTATTACCTGGTAAATAATAACCTGACGAAGTACAAAGAATATATGGATAAGGTTAAATTGTACGGTAATACGATCGTCGATGCGGACAAACAAGCTGAAAGGGAAGCAGAAAAAAACCGGATCCCTAACATCTATCTTTTACGTGCCCGTTTACTCTCCGACGGGGGCTATTATCAGAACGCACTTATGGCTATAACAGGAAATACAGCTACCAACTTTTTACGGAATTCGGCCGATTCACTCGAATTTACGTACCGCATCGGGCGAATTTACCATGACTGGGATAAGCCACAGATTGCCATACCTTTTTATCAGCAAACCATCGATCGGGGGGCTAAATCAGAATATTATTTTGCAGCCAATTCAGCACTTAAGCTCGGTAATATTTATGAAGATAAAGGCGATTTTGAGAAAGCGGGCCACTATTATACACTGGCCCAATCAATGGATAATAAAGAGTATAAAAACAGTATCGATCAAAAAGCGAAAGCAGGCCTGAACCGGGTAAAGAATAAATAAATTTCAGGGCTGAAATTAACATTCCAAAAAAACATATACCTTAAAACCTGAAGCCCACTGTAAGCAGTATATTATTTGTGTACAAATCGTTTTTTACAGGATTTACTGTTATATCTGTTGTTCCGCTATACAAATAATAATCTTCATGGCTTACTGATCGCACATAGGCCAGATCGAGGAAAAAGTTCCTGTCTCTAAACCCAAAACCACCGGTATAATAGGTCTTTTTTCCGTCATTGATTCCCGAGGAAAAGGGGTTCCCATAAATTGCATAACCGCCACGCAAGGCAAAATTACCAATACGGTATTCGGCACCTAAACGGATATTCTGGGTTTGTGTGTATTTGGTCCGGATGGCATTGTTTTCATCAAAAAAACTATATTGGGGAGCCCTTAATTTTGCTTTTGTGTAATCGATGTATTCATAATCCGCACTGATCAAACCATATTTTGAAATGATAAAAGCAATACTGCCGATTGCTCTCCAGGGAGTCTGCAGATCATACTGGTAACTACCGTATGGCGATCTTTTTGAATAAGAATCATTATTGTCGAAGGTTGAGGACATTTCGGAATACCAGTCATCATTCATATTGTTGAACCAGGTGGGTGAATGAATGGCTCCACCTAAACGCAGCCAGTCTGTTGCTCTGAGGATCATTCCGAATTTCATATTAAACCCCGATCCACGTGTTCTCAAATCCTGGTACAACTGCATGCTGTTGAAATCGGAAATTTGATTATTCTTATCCTCTTCGCTGTACGTTGATTGTTCAAAATATCGGATGTAAGGAAATGCAAAACTACCTCCAAGATAAAGCCTGTCTGCAATATTAGCACCAAAAGTCAGCGACATTTCGTTCATCGATCCCCATGATTCGATTGACATCCGTTGTAAGAGATTTCCACCCGGAGGAAATCCGACTGCTCCGTTATACATGTTGGGGTTTCCAGGAACTGTATCGATCAAATAAGTGTACCATGCCAGGTTTAAATCATATGCGTAATACCCATTTGGATCATCTTCAATATCCTGGTAATTGATCCCGTTGGCCTGTTCCTCAAAGGTGTTGATGATAGAATTCGCACTGTTATAGCCCTGAATCATCATCCTGTTATTGAAATTATTGATCCGGTTCAGGCCAAATCCGAATTGAAAATTTTTCACGATCGAACTGTTTTTTACTGAGGGTTCGCCTGAATATACATACCCAACATTGCTGACATTGAAATTAAATTTCGAATCATCACCAGGAGTACCGTTATAATTTGAATTTGTCTGGCCAAAATAAAATCCGGGTGTAAATGTAAATTCTGATTTTTTAAACAACCCTATTCCACCCGGGTTTGTACTCAACGTCGAGAAATCTGCCCCCAAAGCCCCGAATGCACCACCCATCGACATATACCTTGCTGTTCCTCCGAATGTCGTATTCGAATAACGAAGGGCATCGACATCATTTTGCGACCTCGATAGAGAGGTTACACCAATGACCGTCAGTATTGTTATAATTACTCTTTTCATTACAGACATTTTTTTTGCAATCTAACTTGCAGAACAAATAAAGAATTAATTTATTTTCTACCTCCTCTGGATGAACTTTTCGAAGATGAACTGCTGCCGCTACTACTCGACCTTGATGGCGTATACGAAGGACTGCTCGACCTTGATGGTGACGAAAAAGAACTGCTCCGGCTACTTGACCTCGAAGGTGTTGAATAGCTGTTGCTGTTACTCGACCTCGATGGAGGCGAATAGCTGTTTGATGACCTTGAAGGCGGTGTATAACTCCCGTTATTCGATCGTGCCGGCTGAGAATAGCTGCGCGAAGAATTATTTTCGGATGAATTATAACGTGCAGGTTTTTCGTAACTCCTGCTGTAATTCGACTGTGGTTTGGTGTACGTTTGTGTATTCGTACGTGTTGTCTTTGTTTCTTCCTTGCTCGTCCTCATATTTTCTGAAACAGAATAATCAGTTGGCTTTGCATATTTTTCCGTCCGGTTTGAATTCCAGCTATTTTTATTGGTGTTTATATCCTGGCCCGGTTTGTATTTTTCAGTCACTTCATTTTTTGGCGAAGTTTCAGGCTTTTTATAAATGTACCTGGGTTTCGCATTTGTCTGGCTCTGTTTACTGGTTGCAGCATCATTTTGCGGTTTGGTTTTGTCACCAGCTAAAATTGCTCCACCTCTGGCACCGGTTTCTATTTTATTGTTAACACCAGACTCACGGTTGCTATTGCTTTCATTTACACGTTCATTTTTCCCGGAAACAATCGGGTTTACATTTTGATTTTTCTCCAACGAACCTGAGGTTATCTTTGATGGATTGCTCCCTTCCTGCAGTATTGAAGATCGTGTTGATGTATTGTCTCCGTTTACAGGTGGCCGTGTAACTTCCAATGAACTTGGCCGGCCGGTATTCATAAGATCCGAACCGGAAAAATAACTGTTCCGACTGGTAACAGGGCTGTTTGAACCACCCCGTGAAGGCCTGTGTCCGTAATAATTTCCATTGTCGGCATAAGGATAATAATTGGATCCGTAATAGCCATCGTAATAGCCATTCCAGTAGCCGTCATTGTAACCGTACCAATAATTGTTATAAGGATAGTAATAGTAAGGATAATATGAATAATACGGATAGCCATAGCCGAAACTACCCCATCCCCAATTATAACCGAAATAGAAAGAAGGCATGTACGAGTAACTGTTCCAATACCACGGATCAGAGTAATAACCGGTATAAAAGGGCGAATAATAATTGAAACCCATGGTGGGCCCATAGAATCTGTTTATCCTTGATGCATACGAATAATCGTAATAATCATCATAGCCACCTCCTCCATAGTAATTATTCGTTATATTGGCAGCCCCATCAGGAGTTGTAACGGATTCACTCGTGGAATTTGCCGGTTGTTCGCCGTACGCAACATTTTCACCTGACTCATAATCACTGAGATTATGGTCACTTTCCTGATTATCGCTTGTATAATAATCGGGCTGTGCGGTTTGCATTTCCTGTTTATCCGTGGTTTTTTTATCTTTTTTTGTTGAATAATAAACATCGTCATACTCGGCGGCTGTTTTTGTAGATGAGCATCCGGCAAGCAGAAAGATCGAGAAGATTGCCAACAGTGCGTATGTTTTCATTTTTAATACCCTCCTTCGGTTATGTATTTTAACTATTTTTGTCACTTTATATTTCATACAAAAATAAACAAACACTATACCACAAACAAGTTATGGCAAAAGATTTTCCGACACGGGAAGAAAATTATGCACAATGGTACAATGACCTGGTGATAAAAGCGGATCTGGCAGAAAATTCGGCGGTCAGGGGATGCATGGTCATTAAACCATACGGCTACGCAATCTGGGAGAAAATGCAGGCACAGCTTGACAAAATGTTTAAAGAGACAGGACACGTTAATGCTTACTTTCCATTGTTCATTCCAAAATCTTTTTTCAGTAAGGAGGCGGCGCATGTTGAAGGGTTTGCAAAAGAATGCGCAGTGGTAACCCATTACCGGTTAAAAGCCGCTCCCGATGGAAAAGGAGTCGTTGTAGATGAAGATGCTAAACTAGAGGAAGAATATATTATCCGGCCGACTTCCGAAACAATTATCTGGGATACTTATCGCACCTGGATTCAATCGTATCGTGACTTACCACTGCTTATCAATCAGTGGGCTAATGTTGTTCGCTGGGAAATGCGTACACGGCTTTTTCTGCGTACGGCCGAATTTCTCTGGCAGGAAGGTCATACGGCGCATGCGACAAAGGAAGAAGCGATAGAAGAAACCACAAAAATTCTGGATATCTATGCACGTTTTGCCGAAGAATGGATGGCACTACCGGTTATCAAAGGAACAAAATCACCCAACGAACGTTTCGCAGGAGCTGTTGATACCTATTGTATTGAAGCGCTGATGCAGGATGGCAAGGCCTTACAGGCGGGAACCTCTCATTTTTTAGGTCAAAATTTTGCCAAAGCCTTCGATGTGAAATTTCTTTCAAATGAAAACAAACTTGAATATGTTTGGGCCACTTCATGGGGTGTTTCGACACGGCTTGTAGGAGCACTTATCATGGCCCATTCCGATGACAAAGGCCTGGTGCTTCCGCCTAAACTTGCTCCAATACAAGTAGTTATTGTTCCTATTTATAACAAAATCGAGCAGTTGAAGGAAGTTTCAAAAGTGGCTGAGTCGATCAAAAAGTCGCTGGAACAAAAGGGAATATCAGTAAAATATGATGACAGGGACACCTTTAAACCCGGCTGGAAATTTTCTGAATATGAATTTAAGGGAGTTCCGGTTCGTCTGGCCATCGGGCCACGTGATCTTGAAAATAAAACCGTTGAAGTAGTACGTCGCGATACCTTAGAAAAAGAAACCCTGCAAGTGGCTGATATCGATAATAAGGTGATGCATTTACTTGAACAAATTCAGAAAAAACTATACCAGAAAGCACAGTCTTTTAGGGAAAACAATACGTATGTTGTAAATACATGGGACGAATTTAAAGATGTGATCGAAAATAAAGGTGGTTTTGTACTTGCTCATTGGGACGGAACAGTGGAAACCGAGGAGAAAATAAAGGAAGAAACCAAAGCCACGATACGCGTGATTCCGCTTGATAACAAAATGTCGGAAGGGAAATGTATCTATTCCGGCAAACCTTCGACACAAAGGGTGATTTTTGCCAGAGCGTATTAAGTCGAATCATTCGTTTCAAATCACTTGAACAATTAAATAATTGTAAATTATAATTTATAATTATTCCGGGGGTTTTAACTGAAGCAATAGGAATAAATGATAGATTTGTATTCTAATCAAGTGAAATGCATCCGTATAAAATAAACTATATAACACTGGTATTTCTACTCCTTTTTACTGTAGTTCAGAGTTTTTCACAGATCGACAGTCTCGAAAAAATGCTGGACCAGGCCAAAGGAGATGATAAATATGAAATCCTCCTTTCACTTTCAAAGGCCTATTGGTATCGCAATCCGCTGAAAAGTGTGGAATATGCGCAGCAGGTGCTGAATCAAACCAGTGATCAGATTTACAAAGCACGTGCTTTAAACCGTATTGCCAACGGATATTACTTTCTGAATGAATACAAATTGGCGCTGGAATATTACATCAAATCGCTAGAACTTAGTGAAAATAATAACTACAGCAAAGGTGTAGCAACGGTAACTAATAACATCGGCCTGATATACAAATTGCTCGGCGATTATGATATGGCTGTGGAGTATTACAACAGGTCACTTGAAATTGAAATAAAAAATAACAATCCAACCGGAATATTAAGCACATCCCTGAATTTGGGAAACATTTATTATTCGCTGAAAGATTTTAACAGGGCACTGAAATATTATTTCGATTGCCTCGATATTTCCAAACAAATGGATAACAAGGCGGGAATATTGAATTCTTATAACAACATTGGCAGTACCTATTCTGAGATCAACCTTACTGACAGCGCATTGTATTTCACAAACAAAGCATATGAACTAAGTCTGGAATTAAATAACCTGGATAACGAAGCATCTGCTTTGAACAACCTTGGAATGATCTATTTTACCAAAAAGGATTATTCCAGGGCATTGGAATATTATTTTAAATCCCTTAAGATTGACAGAGGTATACCGGATAATTCGTCCGAAGCGAATACACTCAGGAATATCGGCGGTATTTATCTTTTAAAAAATAACTACGAGATGGCATTCAAGTATTTGAATGATGCCTTAACGATCGCAAAAAAGATAAACGACAAAGAACTTTTGATGAACCTCTATTCCGATCTGTCGACATATTATCAAGTCAATGAAAATTATAAACTGGCCCTTGATTACGAATTACTTTCTTCTGGTTTGAAAGACTCCATTTATAATGAAGAAAGCACACAGCAAATTGCCGAAACCCAGGCTAAGTATGATTTCCGTAACAAGGACCAGCAGTTACAGATCATCACCCGGGATAACAAAGTGAAAAGCCTGCTGATCAAATCCCAGCGTCTGGTTATTTATATTGTTGCTGTTGTGAGCCTTCTGATCCTTGCTCTCGTGTTTTTCTTTTACAACCGCTCACGTATCAATGAAAGGGCAAGAAAACTGGTGGAAAATAAAAATGAGAGAATAACAGATCAAACCATTGTTCTGGAAAAAACAGTTTCTGAATTAAAGGAAAGTGAAGCAAAGTATAAATCGCTTATCGACAGTATTCAGGATGGATTGTTCATCATCCAGGATGAAAAATTCATTTACGTGAATGATCCCTTTTGCACCATAACCGGTTACACGAAGGAAGAATTATTCAAAGGTACAATTCATGATATCATTTCGGATGAGGACCTTGATATGGTAATGGACAATTACAGAAGAAGGCAACAGGGTGAAAAAATACCTTCCTCATATGAGTTCAGGTTAAAGCACAAATCGAACAGGAATATCCTGATCAATATACAGGTAGAATTGATTAAATTCCACGGTATTGTCGCTTCCATCGGTACTATAAAAGACATAACCGATCAAAAAGAGTATGAAAACCGATTGATCGAAGAAAAGGAAAAAGCTGAAATCGCAACACAATCAAAATCGATGTTTCTGGCCGGTATGAGCCATGAAATCAGGAATCACATGAGCAGCATCATGGGAATTTCAGAGGTGTTGTCGGAAACCAAATTATCGAAGGATCAGAAAGAATACATCGACGTCATTAAAGCATCGAGTAGCAACCTTTTACTGATAATTAACGATATACTTGATTTTTCAAAAATTGAAGCCGGACAAATTATTCTTGAAAAAAAAGTATTCAATTTGCGTGACCTGATAGACGAAGTCATTGCCATGCATGAGGTTCGGATTAAACATACCGGACTTTATATCAAAACAGCTATACAGGATCAAATTCCGGAAAAAATATACGGTGATCGCACCCGTTTATCACAGATTTTAATAAACCTTATTAGCAATGCAATAAAATTTACGGATAAAGGAGGGATCACAATTACTGTTGAAGAGGACCAGGAATTTGCCGAGGCGAAAAATTCCAATGACAACCAAAAATTGTTGAAGTTCAAGGTAAAAGATACAGGTGTTGGAATATCTGAACAAAGCACGATCAAGTTATTCAAACCGTTTTCACAAACGCATGTAGCTATTCAGCGTGAAAGCGGCGGAACAGGTCTGGGACTTGCAATTTGTAAACAGCTTATTCAAATGATGGGCGGTGATATCGGTGTAGAATCAAGGCTGAATAAAGGGTCGGAATTCTGGTTCACCATCCGGTTTGAAACAGGTCAGGCAGAATTAAAAAAAGCAGGTAGCCAGGAAGAATATATCAAAAACCACAACGGACTGAAAATCCTCCTTGTCGAAGACAACATTCTTAATCAGCAATTGACGACAGGAATTCTGGGAAGCAAAGGATACGAAGTGGATGTGGCTGAAAACGGCAAAAAAGGGTTGGAGCTTTATAAGCAGAACAATTACGATATCGTATTGATGGATGTTCAAATGCCCGTTATGGATGGAATTCAGGCAACACGCCTGATACGGGAATACGAATCGATAAACCATTTTAAAAAATCCAGGATCATTGCCGTTACAGCTTATTCGCGTGAAGGTGAAAGAAAGCGGCTTTTCGATGCCGGTATGGATCATTATCTGAGCAAACCGTTTAAGGCTTACGAACTGATCGACATGATCGAACTAAATAATTGATCTGGCACCATCGTATTTTTTTCTGACCTGGAATCCACCTTTCAAAACCAATTACTGAATACAAAATACACACGTGCTATTTGTCATGTTATGATGACACTCCAGGTGTGAATGAATTGTTCTAACTTTGCCCCTGTTGAATTGTTGATTATCTGTAAAAAATGATGATGATGAACACCCTTGAAAAAAAACTGAAGTCTTTTGAAAAGCTGCTGTCAATAATGGATGATTTGCGGGCCGGATGTCCCTGGGATAAAGAACAGACTTTTGAAAGCCTTCGGCACCTGACGATCGAAGAAACCTATGAGCTTTCGGAAGCCATATTAGATAAAGACATCGACTCGATCAAAAAAGAACTCGGCGACCTGATGCTGCACCTTGTTTTTTACGCGAAGATCGGTTCCGAAACAGACAGCTTTGATATCGGCGATGTGCTGAATTATATCAATGAGAAACTGGTGTTCAGGCATCCGCATATCTATGGTGATGTTAAAGTGAAAGATGCACAAAATGTAGCTAAAAACTGGGAAAAAATCAAGCTGAACGAAGGCCGGAAATCTGTTCTTTCGGGAGTACCTGTTTCGTTACCTCCGCTTGTTAAGGCTTACCGTATCCAGGAAAAAGCAAAAGGTGTCGGATTCGACTGGGAAAAACCCGAACAGGTTTGGGATAAGGTCCTTGAAGAACTGAACGAGCTTAAACATGAAGTAGAAGTAACCAGGAATTCCGAAAATATGGAACACGAACTTGGAGATTTGATGTTTGCGCTGGTCAATTATGCACGCTTTATAGAGGTGAATCCAGAAGACGCACTCGAACGTACCAACAGAAAATTTATCAGCCGTTTTCAGCATCTCGAAAGCAAAGCTACGGAAATGGGTAAATCGCTGAAAGATATGACACTTGCCGAAATGGACGTCTTTTGGGAAGAAGCCAAAAAAAATGAGTTATAACGTTTAACCCAAATGAACTGAATTGTCAGCTAAACCAAAATACAGCTCTTTCATCAACTCAGTTGTTCTCCTTTCCTTTTCTGTATTCCTCAGTTTTCAGGCAATTTCACAAACTCCGCATGATACGGTTACTGCGAAAGTCCGTTTCGATAAAAAATATGTTTTCTCCTATTGGCACGATACAAAAAAAATTGTTGCTTCTCCGTTTCACTGGAAAGCAAAACAATGGCTGACATTTACAGGAGTTGCAGGCATATCGGTGGTTACGTATGTTTACGATAAAGAGATTTATGATTTTTTCCGGCAAAACAGAACCACCTCCACTGAAAACATCAGTAAATATGCTGTTGAACCCTGGGGCAGCGGACTCTATTCCTTACCATTGCTGGCCGGAATTTATCTGACAGGTATCCACAACAATCGTCACAAAAATGTGGCATTAACAGGATTGAAAGCCTACCTGCTGAGTGGCGGAGCAGTCCAGGTCGCAAAATATATTTTTCATCGCCACCGTCCGGGTGATAATGATCCGCCTGATCCTTATTTGTGGGACGGGCCGTTCCCATTTACGACCGGGCATGTCTCTTTTCCATCCGGTCACACAACAACGGCATTTGCGGTGGCTTCGGTTTTGGCATATGGATATCGCGACAAACCCTGGATCGGCATTACCTCATATTCTATGGCCACGCTGGTCGGAATTTCACGCATTCATGATGGAAAACATTGGCCGACTGATGTTATTGCGGGCGCTGCTTTGGGTACCTTTATTGGAATAACCCTGAGTAAAATAAACCTGACTACGAATCCGAAATTTGCGATCAATCCTATACCCGTACAGGGTGGTTGCGGTTTGAGTGTTGGCTACAGGTTGAATTAAATGATCTTTTTTAATTGATCCCCTGCAGGAATAACCATTCCATAAGACCGTATTTCTCTAACCGATATGATCATAGGGAATTAAAAAATTCAAGAACTCCCCATGCAATTTATTTCCATTACAAATAAGCTTTTAACTGCCTGATTTTGGAATGATTTTTTGATTTCTCAGTCATTCGCGGCCTCTCTTATATGGTAGGAAAGTAAAAATCCATTATGGTTCTATAAAAATAAACCTAAGTAAACAAAAGTTGTTTTCCCAAAACAATATCTTAGATATAATACATATATTTGTGAACTATTAAGCAAATTTGCTATGTGATAAATTTGTTGCAGAAGTTACGAATAAACGCTAATTTAAACTAAAACCCAATCATCAAATCAGATTAGTTTCCAGAAATGAAAGAAAGACTGACCCATTTGATTGAACAAATCAACAAAGAGCTGGGACTTTTTATGGGTATCGGTTTGGGTGTGTTTCTGTTTGTTCTTATTTTTAAGCCTTTTCCGCTCGATCATATTGAATTTGACGAACAAAAATTATTTGTTCTCGGACTGGGAGCCCTTGTATTACTGATTTTATTCATAGTCAGGATTGTTTATCCCTGTTTGATGGAAAATAATTATCAGCACGAAAATGAGACGGCATTGCATTCCTTCCTGACCGGATTGATTATTTGGCTCTTTAAGTGCTGTTTTATTTTCTGTTTATCTGAATTTCGCAGGATTTGTAAATCTCTCCTCCTATCTTGTGTTTAAAATCGTATTAATCTGCCTTGCTCCCCCGCTCATTTTATCGTTTTATGATAAAATGGCGGAATTAAAGCATCAAAACGAATTACTCGAGGTGGAAAAAAAATTAGTGCAAAAAAAGGCTGAGGCTTATGATGCAGATGCATTAAATAAAACCATTGAATTTATTTCCGAAAATAAATCGGAGAAATTATCACTGCTTATCCGTGAAATCATCTTTATCAAATCGGCTGATAATTATGCAGAAGTCCGTTATCTGGAAGGAGACCGGGCCAGCAAAAAACTTGTCAGAAACACCCTCAGGAATATTGAATTACAACTCAGTCCTCATCCCGAATTTGTTCGCTGCCACAGGATCTGTATCGTAAATATTCATCACATTGAAAAGCTTAACGGTACTAACAACCATCACACTGTGACCATAAAGGGATATGATAAACCCATACCAGTTTCACGGCAGTATTACATAAAGATGAAAGAAGCCCTTCTAACCGCCTAGGGTGAATGCCACTTACCCGGTTGTTTTAGCAACTATCCCAAATTCCTTACTGTTCGCCCCTTTTATTTTACAAACTGGTTTATTTAAATTACTTTTTGGCAAAATAATCAAATGATCTGAATATTTCATAAGGAGGTTTAATAGATAAAAGCGCATTGCAGATCAATTTTGAATTCAAATAAAGGGAAAAATCTGTAAAATATAGTTCGATAGATATTATTGAAAATTAACAACTGAACCTATGAAAAACAATTTACATTTTGCAATTAGCATTTACTGGCACCTGAATCGTGTTGTAAGTATTTGCCGGAGGGTTTTTTTACTTCTTGGTGTATTCATCTTTGGAATTACAATGCAAACGTATGCTCAGCAGGGACCAGGCACGACCCTTGAATTTGACGGATATGGTCAGTATGTTTCAGGCACCGGAATTGATAATACCTTGACAGCATTTACCCTTGAGACTTGGGTTTATAATTATACCTTGAACAACCAAGTGAATCGTTATATCACTTTAGAACCTGAGTTTGCTGTACTGAGGCATGATGGAGTTTGGGGCAGTGGCCCAAAGGAATTGCATTTTTATATAAGAAAGGCTGATGGAAACCTCATTCATGTAAGGGTTCCCAATATTCTAGGAATCGGTGAGTGGCTGCATATTGCCGGAACTTATGATGGATCAGTCATGGAACTCTATCTGAACGGAAACCTGGTTGGAAGTGCTTCCCAGCCGGATGGATTATACCCACCAACCGGGATTTTTCGCTTTAGCCGGGCTACTGAAACATTTAACGGGAAATTGGACGAAGTGCGTATTTGGAATTACGCCCGAACAGAAGAAGAGATCCGGGAAAACATGAACCTACCATTGACCGGGATGGAACCCGGGTTGATCAGCTACTGGCAGTTCGATGAAGGTACTGGAACAACGGCATATGATTACGTGTCTGGGAACAATGGTACTTTATATAATATGACCAATGCTGACTGGATACCTTCTACCATTCCTTTGGGACCGGGATTTTCAGATTCAGGGACTGAAACAACCGGAGTGGTTGCATTCACTGGAACAGGGCTTTCCATGGATTTTTCTTCACAGAGTGGAGCTCAGATCACGGTTACAAGGATCGATTTAACTCCCAACTCATCACCAGCTATGCCTATTGTAATGGATGAACAATATTGGATTATAAATCGCTATGGAACGGGTCCATTCAATGCAAATCTCACATTTATGCTGGTAGAAGACCTGACGATGAATGATGAAAACTTTCCTTCAAATATAAAGCTGTATAAGCGTTCCTCCACTTCCGATACGGACTGGGAATTTGTTTCTTCGGCTATTTCGGTTAATGCTGCTGACAATCAAGCCACATTTGAAGGAATTACCGGTTTAAGTCAGTTTATCCTTTGCAGAACAAATATTGATTGTTTTCCCGGCACAGCGCTTGATTTCGACGGTACAAATTATGTTCAGGTTGGAAATAGTGGCAGTTTAGGTATAGGCAACGAAATGACCATTGAAGCGTGGATAAAGGTTCCCGCTTCTTTTCCTGCCGGATCAAGGGTGGGAAATATTATTGGCAATTATAACCATTCACCTAACTTCAATTTTGAGGGTCAAACGGATGGGAGGCTGAGATTCTATTGGAATGGGGGCGATAAAGATATTTATGCCGATAATTTTGATATGAGAGACGATACCTGGCACCATATTGCCGTAACCCGAAACCATGCGGCTAACCTCATAACACTCTATGTTGACGGGCAAAGTCATGGTACTACAACAGCCGGAGCCAATGCTGCTTACCAGTGGCCTTTACGTATCGGAAAAGATTTCAGGGCAGATCCGGGTATTCCCTTTCATGGAAAAATAGAAGAAGTCCGTTTATGGAATGTGGCTCTTACTAAGGAAGAGATCCGTGAAAACATGAACCTTCCCTTATCAGGAGGCGAGCAGGGACTAATTTCTTACTGGCAGTTCAATGAAGGTTCTGGAACACAGACAGTTGATATCATCAATGGATATAACGGAACATTATTCAATACGGATTATGCTGATTGGATCGTTTCCACTATACCTTTCGGAATGGGATTATCAGATTCAGAAACTGAAATAGCTGGACAGGTTTCATTCACCGGTACAGACCTTTCTATGGATTTTACTTCACAGAATGGCGCTGAGATTACTGTTGTAAAGATCAATTTAGCTCCCAACTTGTTACCTGTCGCGTTAGATGACGTCTTCGATGAACAGTACTGGGTGGTAAACCGGTATGGTACTGGTACCTTCGATGCCAATCTAAGTTTTACCATTGCTGAAGATCTGACAACTTCGGATGAAAATAATCCTTCAGTCATACAATTGTATGCGCGTCCGTCCACTTCAGATTTGGATTGGGAATTTCTTACTTCGGCCGTTTTGGTGAATGCAGACGACGATGAAGCTACATTTGAAGGTATTTCAGGTTTTAGTCAGTTTATAATTGGAAGAGGTTGTGCATATTGTCTATCCTCTTATTCAAATTTAATAGATGACTGGATTAGCAATGTAACATTCAAAACAATTAACAATAACAGTGGCTCATCCTCTTATTCTGATTTTACAGCAATTTCAACGAATGTAACTCCTGGTGAGAGTATTGACATTTTTGCTGATGTCACTGTAAATGGTAGTTGGATACAACATGCTATTGTTTGGATTGATTGGAATCGCAATTGTACATTTGATGATCCGGGCGAAACCTTTGCTCTTGGTGAAACACCAGGTACACAGGGAATATTTACTTTGTCAACCAAAATTATAATCCCATTGGACGTCATTTCCGGACCTATACGTATGAGAATAGCTGAAAAATATGATCAAAACCCGGGTTCATGTGATGTTGACATCTGGGGCGAAGTCGAAGATTATACCATTTTAGTCGAAGAAGGCAACCCCCTGTATCCACCAAGCAACCTTGCTGCAGTGGTTGAAGATAATGATGTTCATTTATCATGGCAGGCACAAGGTAGCGGAGGGTCCAATGATTTTGTAGAAGATTTTGAAGGTGGTTCTTTACCCACTGGTTGGTTAGCTGTTGACAATGATGGTGATGGATTCAATTGGATCAATACCATTGAGCAAGGCTTAGTTTTTGACGCACACAACGGAAGCGGTGCTATGACCAGTGCTTCTTATTATAATACAGCAGGTGTTTTAACTCCTGACAATTGGCTCATTACACCGGCAATTGATGTTACAAGTGGCTCTGAATTAATTTATTGGCATGATGCACAGGACCCATCATGGGCTGCTAAGCAATATTATGTGAGAGTGTCTACAACCGGAACAGCTCTCAGTGATTTCACAAAGACTATCTGGAGTGGGATTACTACTGCTGATTGGTCTGCAGTAACGGTCAGTTTATCAGCCTATGCTGGTCAAATTATTTACATCGCCTGGAGCCACACAAATGTAACGGATCAATTCTGGATGAAAATTGATGATGTAACCGTCACAAATACGGTGACTAAATCTGCTCTTTCTCCCGTAATTACGAAAAATACTATTGACGGATATTCGTTTAAGACGGATGGATTGACACAGGTACAAATTGATGAGAAACTAGCTATTAATAATATTTCATCAAACGGATCAAAAGCCTTTCTTGGCTATAATGTCTACCGCGACGATATGTTGGTTAATTATACTTCGGCTACGCATTTTGACGATGAAGATCTTGACCCGGGCACCTATGAATATTATGTGACTGCCATGCATGATGAAGGCGAATCAGGACCTTCAAATACTGTTGAAGCAGTTATTTTTCCGGGTGAGTTAGACTTGAAAGTATACCTTGAGGGACCATTCAATGGGATGCATATGAGTACAAATTTGAATAGTTCTT
>CAVXTE010000092.1:0-18188 GCA_963764475.1 uncultured Bacteroidales bacterium | reverse complement strand
TTAAGGTTTTGATGATCCCTGTGTCAACATAGTGTCGGTTGTATTCAGACAGTGTCAGGATTCTATTTCTCTCCTTTGAATAATCACCATGTAGTTTAAGTAGGGTTCTTTTCCCAGATCCTAAACTTGCAGAAAAATCATTAGCATCACCGCCATTAATTTGTTCTTCAAAAGGTTTTCCTGCCATTTCGAAGGTCCTTTTCAATACAGCATCATAATTTGTTGTAATAACAGCTGTATCAAATAGATACGGAAGGTATTGGATAGCTCCATTAATTGGTTTATCGTTTCCAAAAGAATTATGATTAAATTCATTAAAGGCTGGAGCATTCATATCATTATAAAGTTCTTCAGCAGCTTCTTCATATTTACCTTTTGACAAAAAGTCATCAATTTTTTCTTTTAAAACATCACTATTTTCCTGAGCATCATATAAAAAACCTGTCCAAGTAGGATAACCAGAAGGATTAGACATTCCAGCACCTATAAAAGGAATAACTGCTTCTTTCTATCAAAGATTTTTTTCAAAACTCCAAATCTTTCCTTGTTGTCATACAGTTTTAAAATTGAATCAGCTTTTTCAATTAGTTCATCAAATTTTCTTTCTTTCCAATCAATAAATGCTTGATTAAAATCCTCATCATTATCTAAAAGAATCTTGCTTGGAGAGTAAATCTTGCCATCAATTACTATATCGTGAGTAAGATATCCATCAGCATCATATTTTTCTTCAATATTGACTAACCCAAAATCTGGAGAATTAGCTCAGAGGCATATATATCTTTTAAGAATTTCATATCCCATACCCTCCATCTAATTTAATTTCACCATTTAATAATTTGGGTAAAAGATTATTACGAATATTTGAAAGATTTACATTCTCTTTAGAATTGTGTAGGATTTCAATAAATAAATGATGAACCTTCTTTTGAAATTCACTAGGGCTAGTTTTTTTATCCGGCACCAATAATTCAAAGTTTTTTATTATTATTTGACTAATATTCTGTTGTGCTGAGCCAGATGCCATATTCATAAGGTTTTCTTTGTATTCTTGGAAATATAAATACAAATAACTGTAATTATATTACAGCCTTCTTTGATACGGCGCAGATAGCTTGATTGCAAGTATTGCCCCCTCGCTCAATATTGTCATTTCCTGCCCCAACAGTTGCACCATACATTGCAATCAAAAGCTTAAACGGTTCTATCATTTTTGCTGATGACTTTTTTACAGCCTCATGTGTAATTCTTTCTTCAGTATCAAATATAAAAGTGTTTGATAATTCTTTTGATTTTACCCATAATACCTCACCATTTTCGTAAAAGGAATTATTTGTTCTGCTTGGGGTACCACCAGAACTGGTATTATAGAGGTCTCCAATCTTTTTAATTTCCCATCCCTCCGGAATCAGACCTAAATCGCTTT
The DNA here is from genome assembly GCA_963764475.1 of uncultured Bacteroidales bacterium. Classification (GTDB taxonomy): domain Bacteria; phylum Bacteroidota; class Bacteroidia; order Bacteroidales; family JAADJA01; genus JAADJA01. The sequence continues at coordinate 16,762 of CAVXTE010000092.1, read as the reverse complement.
CCTCTAAATTATTAGGAAACAAATCAGCAGTTTTGGTCAATTCTCTTTGATTTTCTCGGGTAAATGTCTGGATCTCTTCTTCTGTTTTTCCACTTATGGCTAACATTGCTGCCATTTGTGGGTTGGTGCCATCGGCTTTAGCTTGTATTTTGGCTTTTACCGGTTCAAAATCAACAAACCAGCTTTTAAACAAAGCCTGTGCAATTTCTTCTAGGATTGACTTGATAAGGTTATTGTTGGCAATTTTGTCATCAAGACTTTTTAGAAATATCTGCAATCTCTTGTTGCTCATCTGTGTTTTCAGGTGCATACACTTCAAAATTTTCAAGCATTGTTTTTGTTAATGCATTTCTTGTTGCACCTGATGATGATAATGACAATAATCTATTTTTATTTTCTTGAATTAGGTAATAGGTATTTAAGAAGTTCTGATGAAAACTTGCTTTTCTTAACTCTCAAATTTGAAACATGTTGATTCACACGGGCTGGAATTATATTTTCTGGAACCTTGCAAACACGAGCCACGCTGTCACCTGTAATATTTATTAAACATCATCAATTTCCATTTCTACATTGGATAATTTCTTTGCTTGTTTAGAGTCAATATAGGCCAGTCCATCATACGAAAAAACAAAATCCAATACATTTTGACTTCGAATAAGTGCAATTTCACCATCATCAGAATATGATGATTTTCCACCAGTTGGAGTTGCTCCAGAACCTATCTTGGTGCAAAATTCTGAAAGTTTAAAGTTCTTCCACTTAGAGCTCATACCCGATGCCTCCCAACTGTTTTTTGATTTCCTCTTCCAGCCGGTTTCCTTCTTCCAAATGCTCTTTTAATTCAGAAGTTAATCTTTCCATTTTTTCAGTAAAAGGTTCGGAATCCTCTTCCTGAACTTCATTGCCAACATACCTTCCGGGAGTTAATACAAAGTCGCTTTTTTCAATATCGGTCAGAGTAACCGATTTGCAAAAACCGGGTGTATCGTTCATAAGCATCATTGCCTTGTTGCCAATTATGAAAGGTATTAGCAATGTCATTAATATCATCTTCAGTAAAGTCACGCAAAACACGGTCTTTCATGTATCCCTTTTCACGGGCATCAATAAATAGCACTTCACCTTGTCGTGCCCGTTTTTTGTCTTTGGCACTTTTGTTTTTGCTTAACAACCAAATACAGGCAGGTATTTGTGTATTGGTAAACAATTGTCCGGGCAAGGCTACCATACATTCTATGAGGTCGGCTTGCAGTATTTTTCCGTATCTCACCTTCGTTACTGGTGTTGGAGCTCATGGAGCCATTTGCCAACAATAGCGCCATCGAACCACTGGGGCTTAAATGGTAATATCATGTGTTGCAACCAGGCAAAGTTGGCATTGTTTTCGGGGTGGTGTTCCATATTTCCAACGGGCATCATTTTCCAGTTTCTTTGTCCACCATTCCTTCATGTTAAACGGAGGATTGGCCATTATGTAATCGGCACGAAGATCGGGGTGTAAATCATTGTTCATGGTATCAGCTGGTTGTGTCCCAAAGTTAAAATCGATGCCCCGTATGGCCATGTTCATGGCTGCCAGTTGCCAGGTGGTGTGGTTGTATTCCTGTCCGTAAACCGAAATGTCATCCACGGTAACATCTTTATTGTTAAAATACTGCTTTGCATGTTCTTTTATAAACCGTTCGCTTTGAACAAAAAACCCGCCAGAACCCATTGCCGGGTCGTAAATCCTGCCTTTAAAAGGTTGCAGCATTTCTACAATCAGACTCACGATCGATTTTGGGGTATAGAATTGTCCTCCCTTTTTACCTTCGGCACTGGCAAACTGCCCCAAAAAGTATTCGTACACATGGCCTAAAATATCTTTCGATGCCAATGTCGGATGATCTAACTTAATACTTCCAATCAATGAAATTAAATCGCCCAGTTTGTCATCATCCAAATTTAAACGTGCATAAGTTTTATTTAAAATTCCTTTCAGTTTTGGATTGTCTTTTTCAATGGCAGAGAGTGCATCGTCAATTAAAATGCCAACACTTTTTAGTTTTTCCGGTACTTCTTCACCTTTGTTATTTTTCACCAACCAGGGCAATTCAGAACCGGCCGGAAGTTTCGCATTGTTTTGAAGATTTTCCCATCGTGCACGTTCCGGCACCCAGAACACATTCTTTTCGGTGTAATAATCCCGAACTTCAAGCTCAGTATTTATTTCAGATAAATACTCTTCCTCCGAATCAAAATCTTCGCGCGGTAAGTAATAATCGTGAACGGGGTCTTTCAAATTTCCCTCTAACTCTTTTCTTCTCTTTTCAAATGCATCGCTTACATACTTTACGAAAATAAGCCCAATACTGCGTGTTTATATTCGGCTGCCGAAAGTGTTGAACGTAGCTTATCTGCTGCGGTCCATAGTTTCTTATCGAGGTCATTAAGGAATTGTTGTTCTTCTAAGTGTAGTCATTATGAAGTTTATTTCTAAATTTTCCTATTCATTACTTCCTAAAAAATATATCGGCTGCAAAGGCAACATGTTTTTTTGTTCATCACTCATCTTTTCATAATACTCAATCCAGAGTGAAATGAACCGATCAAAATCGATTAATTCAATATGTCTATCGAGTCTCTCGCCTCTTTAATTGCAGGTTTAGAGAATTGACCAGAAGTAAAACAAAAATACCAACATCTGATGTTCTTTTCATTGTTCCGGACAACTTTTGAATTTCATCTGAAGAAATGTTATCATTTGGCTTGTGCTTAACTTGCACTATAATTCTTGGCTGTTTGGTCCCTAAAGGATCAGTATATGCAATTATATCAATGCCACCATCTGGCCCGCCTTGTGCTATATCTGATATGTGATAACCCATAGCATCTAACAGTGCTGCAGCTAAATCTTGAAATTCATATGGATTCTTATCAACAATAAAATTTCGTAATCCGTTAATTGCAATATCTTCATATTGAATAAGCAATGCTTTTTGTGCTTGCCCTATGTCTCTCTTAATATTTTCTTCCTCAACGTCTCCTTCTTTTTGATTGTCCTTTTCTTTTTGAGTTACCCATTCTCGATAGAACTTATTTGCTGTACTCAGCAATTTCTCTGGTCCAAGTTTAATGGCTTTTTCACCTTCCTTTGTCAGTATCCACTTTTTATTGTATTTCCTCAAAAAACCGGCTTTAATGCAATCAATTGTATAAAAATGCAGAATTGATTCCACCTAATATTTCCTGTTTTTTCAAACCGATGTTTTTCGTAATCATCAAACTCAAGAGTGTCTCGAATTTTATCGACTACTTCTTTGCCTCTCATTTCTCCTCCAGCTTCCTGAAGAATAATAAAAGTAGCGTAAATGGTTTTTTCAGCTATTTTTTTAGATCGGAATTTAGGCATAACTACGAATTTAGGGATTATTTATTCAAACCTTCAATTTCTTCATCAGTCAAATATTCAAACTGCCTTTCAAAAAATGAAATTCTTTTAAACGAATTTTTTGTTTTACTTCTTCCTAATAAAAGTACTGTAAAAACCAATGTAACAAGCGTGGATAAAATAAATATCCAATCTGGTTTCCCATAAAAATCTATTTCTATGTTTGTGGCAATATACAAAATGTACATGCCTATCCAAACCAAAGTTAGAAAACCACTGATTACAATATTAATCTTTGAAACCGAATAGCTTTGAGAATTATAAACAGTTTTATAAAGACTCCCTGTTATTTCATCTTCTAATATACTCAATGTGTTTTTCCCAGTTCTCCTGCCATTTTTTACTCCCAATATTAACTAACTGAAATGCAAGTGAAAAGATAAAACCTATACAAATTAAGATTATCTCAAAATTGTTTAAGACTTTGCCTGACTCTTAACAGCAAAATATCCAGCAAAACTGGTTGCAATAAATGCCCAAAAATAGGTTGCCCTTTTCCAATAAAGTTGAATTTCAAAATCTCTGTTTTCCCAGGCTTTTTCAAATGCTTTTATTTTTTTTTGGTATTTCTGTGCCGTTTTCCTTGACAATTGAATTTCCTTCAAACTGTTTGCAAAATATTCTCCCTTACTTAGATGTTTTACTTTTTTCATTTTTCAGTTGTAAAGCTCATTTTCGGTTTTGATTTTAGCTGTAACTTCTCCCCTCTCCCCCGGATGCGGCAACAACACTAACCAATACATTCCTATTGCAATTCGCTGCAATCTTTTTTAAAATTTCCGTGAATCAATAAATGAATAAAATTCAGTAAAAAATACTGGGGAGTTCATTTAGTAAAACAAGTTCATTTGAGGTCGTAAATTTTAAATTTTTTAGAATGGTAAATTTACAGGCTTATTTTGTAAAAGCAATGGCAGAAAACCACTAATTTTTTATCTTGCCTGTTCAAACCGGTGATAAATCCCTTTTACAATACACCTACGATCCGGATTACCTGAAGACAAATGCCGACAGGGAAAGCCGGAGTGATGTCGATTTGGTTATTGAGCAAAACGGGATCAGGGAAATGGGTTTAAAAATCCGGAAAAGTAAACTGATACTCGATGGCGGGAATGTTATTGCATCAAAGGACAAAGTTATACTTACTGAAAAGGTATATACTGAAAACCTGGGATTACCTGTTTCAAAACTCAAACTGGTTACTCCGGAACAAAAGCAAATGATAACCGGACAAATCAAAAATGAATTTAAGGTTAAAGAGGTTATCATCATCCCCCGGTTGCCCGGAGATTTATATGGTCATGCAGATGGGATGGTGAGGTTTTACAGCGAAAATGAGGTACTGATAAACGATGATACACCGAACAGGTACTATTCGAAAAACTTTGTTTACAAGTTGCGTTTGTTCAGGAAAACGATTGAATCGAAGGGATTAAAAATAAAAGCGGTTGTTCCGCATAAGGATTACAGCCGTAATTTCTACATCAACTACCTGCAGATCGGGAAATTTATTTTCCTCCCCACATTCCGGGATAAAAAGCGGGATGGAGATGCGGTTTCATTATTTCAGGATTTATTCGGGAAAGAAAATGTGGTTCCTGTCATCTCAAATGAAATTGCAAAGCATGAGGGGGTGCTGAATTGTATCAGTTGGAACCTGAAAATTTAATTTTATTTATTCTTACTCAATAGTTTGATTATTTCTACACGAGGTCATTGCAAATTCGCATGCAATATACCCTTTTTTGCGGGGTTTATCGCAAGTGATTGTATTACGCTTATTAAGGGGCAAATTAGCATTATAATCAACACCTTTTTCAAATTCTGATTTTGTATTGTCTATAGCTCATTATATTTGGTTGCATTCCCTTTAGCTTTGCTGATAGGGTATTTTTCGGCGTTCTTTTTAATCTTGTCAAATATAATTTCTTTTACATCAAACCCATGCTTTTCGGCCAATAAAAATGCAAAAGCAAAAACATCAGCCAGTTCTTCTTTAATTTTTTCTTTATCTGCATCTCCAGCATCTTTCCAAAGAAACAACTCAAGTAATTCTCCAGCTTCTACATTAATTGCCAATGCCAAATCCTTGGGATTATGAAATTGTTCCCAGTCTCTTTCGTTTCGGAATTGTAGCAGTTTATCGATGATCTCTTGAATTTCACTCATTTCTTTCCTGGTGGAGCATACCGGATTCGAACCGGTGGCCTCTGCAGTGCGATTGCAGCGCTCTACCAACTGAGCTAATACCCCTGCGTCATCAAAATTACATAATCTCCGTTATCCCGGATGCAAAATTTTTTCATTCGAATGCATGATTTTTTTATTTCGCCATTGCAAGGAACATTCCTCCAAAGTATGGAATGAGCCAGACCAGCCAGACAAACAGGCTGTATCGATGAAATTTTTTCCGTAAAGCATCGCTTCCTTTCCTGATGACCTGTGTTGCCCAAATGGCATGCGCCAGCATCAGCCAAAGTGCGATCTGACCCGTCAGTGTGTGTGGCTCCAGAATATTGAAAGGCCCTGAGGCAAGTTTATGCATGGCCAGTGTTCCCAACACATCAAACGTAAAACCCAGCCAGAACATAACGACATGCCAGGGTTTGAGGTATCTTGCAATCCGCTCCGACCAGATGCCGAGCGAATAAAACACCAGCGCAAGTGTGATAAGTACCGAAGAAAGAATCACCATCTGTAATCAGTATATTTTAATCGCTATAACAAGTTGTGTGGTTTAATTCTTTTACATATTGACTTTGTGCATCTTAGAGCGTTCGTGCTTCCCGATAGCTATCGGGAGTGGCGATATTCTTTTTTGCCACAAAGTCTCAAAAACACAAAGGTTCACTAAGATTTATCAAACTATAAATCAGTTAATTAATTTTATTTTAACCGCACAAGACGTCGCTATAGTTAATTTCAACAATTCTTTAATTCATCCTTACACCGGATCTACATCGATGACCACACGAACCGATTTAAATTTTGGTTCTCCCCTGAAAAGATCGATCGTGGCAAGTATTTCTTTTTTATGAGCATTCAGGTTTTCATCTTTTTCCAGCTTTATCAGGATATTTTTAATGTAAAGATTTTTGATCCTGGAGATCAACGGGTATTCGGGACCTAAAATCCGGTTCTGTAGCTTATCGCGCAGCATGCCGGCAAGTTCGCGTGCAGCCTCATTCAGTACGCGGGCATCCTTGTGTTTCAAACTCAGATTGATGAGCCGGTAAAATGGCGGGTATTTGAAATTCCTGCGTTCGAGTAACTGGCTTTGGTACATCGAAAGATAATTGTGACCGATCACATCCCTGATAACGGAATGATAGGGGTTATAGGCCTGTATGATGACTTTCCCCCGTTTGTTTTTTCGGCCCGCCCGGCCGCTAACCTGCGACATCAGTTGATAGCTTCGTTCATACGACCTGAAATCCGGGTAGCTTATCATATTGTCGGCATTGAGGATACCAACAACCCTCACATTATCAAAATCCAACCCCTTGGTTACCATTTGGGTTCCGACAAGAATATCGATCCTTCGTTCTTCAAAATCATTGATAATATTCTGATACGCATGTTTTGAACGCGTACTGTCCAGATCCATACGCTGAATGCGGATATCAGGGTAAAGAATAGCCAGCTCGTCCTCTACTTTTTCCGTGCCGAATCCTTTCATACGGAGGTGCGTGCTTCCGCATGAATCGCAGCGCTCAGGCACCCGCCGTGAATAACCGCAGTAGTGGCAACGAAGCTGGTTGTTTTGTTTGTGATAAATGAGCGTCACATCGCAGTTTTTACATTCCGGCATCCAGCCGCAGGTGTCGCATTCGAGCCGAAGCGAAAAGCCCCGACGGTTCTGAAAAAGGATGGCCTGTTCATGATTCTTCAACGCTTCGTCAATGTGTTCAAGCAAAAAAGATGAAAAATGCGATTTCATCGTCTTCTGCTGCGATTCTTTTTTAATATCGGCCACCAGAATTTCAGGCATTTGAATATCACCAAAGCGTTTGGAGAGTTCAACCAGTTTGTATTTACCTGTCTTTGTATTAAAATAACTTTCGATGGAAGGCGTGGCCGAGCCGAGCAAAACGTTCGCATGATGCAGCGAAGCAAGATAAACGGCGGCATCGCGTGCATTGTAACGCGGAGCCGGGTCGAACTGCTTATACGAATAATCGTGTTCTTCATCGACAATGACGAGACCCAGGTTGCTGTATGGAAGAAACAGGGCGGAACGCGGACCCAAAATAACCTCGAATTTTGATTTTTTATCCGGATAATTTAATACGCTGTTCCAGATTTCTACCCGCTCGTTTTCATTGTATTTCGAATGGTAAACACCCACCCTGTCACCAAAATATTTACGAAGACGGTTGATGATCTGTGTAGTGAGGGCAATTTCGGGTAACAGGTACAACACCTGTTTACCCTGTTCCAGCGCTTCATTGATCAGTTTGATGTAAATCTCCGTTTTTCCGCTGGAGGTAACCCCGTGAAACAAAACAGTATGATTTTCATTGAACCCGGTCCGGATTTCAGCGAGGGCTTCCTTCTGAAATTCATTCAGGACAATATCGCCGGGCACAGCAAAGGCCGCAAATTCTTCCAGCCGGCTCGTGGTTTTAATGTATTGTTCAAATACATTCTTATTTACCAGGGAACGAATGGCCGATGCAGGATTTTTAATCTTTTTATTCAGGTCCGTCAATTTTACTTCAACTTCCCTGCTTTGTTGGCCATATCCGGATAAGTCAATAAAAGCGATGAGAACTTCCAGTTGTTTAAAGGCTCTTTTTTCAAGCTGATCAAAAAGTTCCTTTAGCTTTTGCTCATTCCTGTACGATCCGGAAAGTTTTATGTATGTTTCCTTTCGGGGCACATACCGTTCTTTAAGCTCTTCTTCCATCAGCACCATCCCTTTTTCGATCAGGGTTTTCACAAGCGGAATCACCTTTTTTTGCTCGACGATGTTTTCGATTTCGGTAAGTGTTAATTTCTTATGGATATCGAGTGCTTCAGCTACCAGATATTCCTTTTCGGTAAGCAGATTGTAATCGACATTAAAATCAGGGTTAAGAACGATGAGCGATTCACTGGCCAGTTTGAAGGCTGAAGGAATCGCGACATTCATCACTTCACCGGGTTCGCTCATATAATAATCTGCCATCCACCGCCAGAACCTGTACTGTATTTCGTTCATCACCGGCTCTTCATCGATAATGGAAAGAATGTATTTTACCTGATAGCCTTTGGGAACATTTTCATGGATATTAACAACCAGCGCCGTATAAATCTTCTTTTTCCCGAACTGAACCACAACGCGTTTCCATTTGCCTACCGAGGCATTCAATTCGAACGGTATCCTGTAGGTAAAGAGGCCCGGAACCGGGAGAGGCAGAAGTACATCAGCGAACAAGGTTGTCCGGTCCATTGCGTAAATTTTATAAAGACAGTATCATGGCCATTTCCAGCATGTCTTTGCGAAGGCTTTTATTGTGTTTTACGGCTCTTTCGAACGGTGTAAAGGCAATGGCATTGTTGATGACCCCGATCATCAGGCCAGACTTTCCTTCTATCAGGGCATTTACCGCTGCATACCCAACCCTGCTGGCGAGAATTCGATCATTGGCCGACGGTGAGCCTCCACGCTGAATATGACCCAAAATCGTTACCCGGGTATCGTAGTGGTCGTATTTTTCTTTTACCAGCCTGGCAACTTCGATAGCACCGCCAAGGTCATCTCCTTCTGCTACAATGATGATCCCCGATTTTTTATTTTTCCTGAACCCTTTATCCAGTATTTCGATCAACTCATCGATATAGGTCACCGTTTCCGGGACAAGAATATCTTCAGCACCGCTGGCGATACCGCTTTGTAACGCTATAAACCCGGCATCACGCCCCATCACTTCGATGAAAAACAGGCGGTCGTGCGAGTCGGCCGTATCTCTGATTTTATCCACAGCCTCAACAACTGTGTTTACTGCCGTGTCATAGCCTATGGTTTGATCCGTTCCATAAAGATCGTTGTCGATGGTTCCGGGGGTTCCGATTATCGGAAAATCAAATTCCTGCATAAAAACATCTGCCCCTGTAAATGTACCATTACCACCAATGACAACAAGCCCGTCCAATCTGTGTTTTTTGATATTGTCGTAGGCTTTCTGCCTGCCTTCCTTTTCAAAAAACTCCATGCTTCTGGCCGTTTTCAGGATGGTACCGCCACGCTGTATGATGTTTGAAACCGAATGGCTCTCAAGCTTTGTAAACGGATCGCTTATGAGGCCTTTATATCCTTCCCGTATGCCAAAAACTTCCAGTCCGCGATAAATTCCTGTCCTTACCACTGCCCTGATACAGGCATTCATACCCGGTGCATCACCGCCGGAGGTCAATACACCAATTCTTTTCATTTTCTTCATTTAATCTTATAGATTTTAATAATGATTATACCTGTCTATCCTGATAAATAATAACTCCGGTTTTTGAATTTCATTATTTAACGGGTCAATTGATTACCAACAAAGTAAAAAACTTCAAGTGAAGTCAGATTCGCTTTCTTTTGATCCTTTTTGGAGCCTGATCAGCAGATTCCTCTTTGCCGCTGATCTTCTGAGATTCTCTTTCTTTAATTTTCTCGTTTACCACAGTTGTTTGATTCTCTCCCGTTTTCAATTGAAATTTTGGATCAGACGTTTGCTTTTCATCAGCTACCTGTTGCTTATAGAGGTCCTTTTTACTTCCTTCATACACTTCGAACTTAGCAAACCTACATTCAAGAGGTCCATTGAATACGATGATATTTCTGGAAGGTCGAAGGCCTACAAATTTCAACGCCTGCATATGCGAGCTGATAATCCAGGCGCCGTAACCCTGGTATTTTTGTTTCAGGGTGTTGCCGATTCCTTTGTATAAAGCAATGATGTTATTTATTTTGATGCGTTCACCATACGGTGGATTCATGATCAAAACTCCTCCGCCTTCAGGAGGTTTCATGTCTTCAAAAAAATCGGTTTTGAGCGTAATCGCATGGTTTAATCCGGCCGATTCGACATTTTCGCGGGCTGATACCAGTACTCTTCCCGACCAGTCGGAGCCAATGATCATCCCTTCGATCCTGCGAATTTTATCTTTTGCTTCCTGTTTTATTTCTTCCCACAGATCCGGGTCAAAATCCTGCCAGTGTTTAAACGTGTAATCTTCCCTGAACGAACCCGGAGGGATATTACCCGCATACAATGCTGCTTCGATGGGGATGGTTCCTGAACCGCACATCGGATCGATGAAGTTTTTCTGTCCGTCCCAGCCACTCAGTCGTACCAGACCGGCTGCCAGAACCTCATTCATCGGAGCAGGTCCGGTTGTTTTCCGATACCCTCTTTTATGGAGGGAATCGCCCGAACTATCGATGGAAACCGTACACTCGTTTTTAAATATTCTAACATTGACCGTCAGGTCAGGGTTATCAAGATTAACATTCGGACGTTTGCCGAATTTCTGCCTGAAATGATCAGCAATGGCATCTTTCGTTTTTAATGCAAGGTATTTCGAATGCGTAATGTTCGAATAGGTTGTGACGCCGTCAACCGAAAATGTGCCGTTCAGATCGAGATAATGCGGCCAGTCGATCTCAATTATTTGCTTGTAGAGTTCATCCTCACTGAGTGCCTGAAAAACACGTATGGGTTTGAGAATACGCAGCGCTGTACGGCATAAATAATTCGCTTTATAAAGTATCCTGTTATCGCCATAAAACTCCGCTCCCCTGTTGAGTTTTTTAACCGATGTTGCACCCAAATCCGTTAGTTCTTCTGCCAGGATCTCTTCCAGCCCGGTAACGGTTTTTGCAATCATCCTGAAATTTGAAGCCTGTTCTTCCATCACGAATCAATACGTCTGCAAAGGTATGAATATTGAACTACTTTATTTTGCATATTTGTAGCTGATTTAAAGGAACACAATATGACTCTGAAAGAAGCACAACAGCAGGTGGATGACTGGATAAAGACCAACGGCGTCCGTTATTTCAGTGAACTAACCAACATGGCCATCCTCACGGAGGAAGTGGGTGAAGTGGCCCGAATCATGTCACGAAAATTTGGTGACCAGTCCTTTAAAAAATCGGATGAACGGTACGATCTGGGGGATGAATTTGCCGATGTATTGTGGGTTTTAATATGTCTGGCGAACCAAACAGGCGTGGATTTGACGGAAGCCTTTGAAAAAAATATGTTGAAGAAAACGAAACGGGACTTCGACCGGCACAGATCAAACAAAAAACTGGAAAAATAAATTAAAATTCCATGACAGATCAGGCCCTCCAGGGATTTATTAAGAACAACTTAAATCGTACGCCCAAACTAATCCAAAAATTGTATTTTTATTGCCAATAATTTATAACGAACTGTTCCAAATATTTTAACTATGATATTCACCTGGTTTCTGCGCCATCAGCTAAAGGAAATGCAGCGATCGTCAATCTGGCAAAAAAGCATTGCCATCAATATTATTTTAGGCTTTGTGATTTTGATCATTTTTGTTGAATTGCTGGTTGTCGGATTGTTTATTGACAAAATACTGGAAGAAGCGGTTCCTGATAAAGATCCGATTGTGGTATTCAATGGCCTTATTTTGTACTACCTTGGGTTTGAGTTTTTCCTGCGGTTTTTCCTGCAATCGCTTCCCACATTGAATATCGAAACCTATCTTCACCTGCCCATCCGAAAATCATCAATCATTCACTATGTGGCAGCCAAATCGATTGCAGTAATCGGGAACTATTTGTCATGGCTCATCTTTATTCCTTTTGCTTTTAAAGTGATTATGCCCACCTATTCATCAGGCATTGCATGGATTTGGCTGGCAGGCATGATCATGCTCGTGTTCAGCAACAATTTCCTGGCTACCTATATCAAGCGGCAATTGACAGGCAAACCTGCTATCGTCGGAATTTTCGGTCTTGTTTTAATTACACTGATCCTGCTTGACTATTTTAAACTGATCTCCGTATCGGCTTTCTCATCCTTTCTTTTTGGATCGCTTTTGCGCCATCCTTTCTTTATCATCGGGCCGGCCGGATTTCTGCTCCTGACCTATTCGCTGAATTATTTCTTCCTAAAAAAGAGGCTTTACCCGGAAGAAGTGATAATGCAAAAAAAACAAAAGCTCGATTCGCTATCCAACATCCGCTATCTCAAAACGCTGGGGCTCACCGGTCAGTTCATTTCGCTCGACCTGCGATTGATTTGGCGGCACAAACGAACGCGCTCAATCGTTTTTATGGCTCCGATTTTTTTGGGTTACGGATTTTTCTTTTATCCGAATAAAATTTACCACGATATGTACGGGATGCTGATCTTTGTGGGCGTCTTTATGACAGGTGGAATGATGCTCAATTACCTGAACTATTGCTTCGGCTACGAAAGTAATTATTTCGATAACATTCTGGCCAATTACAAGGATTTCGAACGGTACATCCGGTCGAAGTATATCTTTGCCGTTACAATAACTACCGTTTGTTACATCCTTACTATACCCTATGTATTTTTCGGACCGGATATATTGCTGATCAATACCATGACTTATTTATACAACTTGGGGTTCCTGTCGTTTGTGTTGTTTTACTTTGCCACATACACTAAAAAACGAATGGATTTGAGCCGCGGGGCAGCTTTTAACTACCAGGGTCTCGGAGCGACACACTGGCTAACCATGCTTCCGGCTTTTTTGCTGCCGGTAATCATTTACCTGCCGTTTAGCTTTGCCGGAATTCCGAGGGCAGGATTTTTATTTATCGGTGCTTTCGGTTTAGCCGGACTTCTCTTCAACCGCTCCCTGCTGAATGTTGTTTATCGTCAGTTTTTGAAAAAGCGGTACACAATGGCCGAAGGCTTCAGAGAGTAATGGTAACAAGGGTAATAAGAAAATATTTTAAAGTGATAAAGATTAAAAATATAAACTATGATCGAAGTTAAGAATCTTACAAAAATTTATAGCGGGGTCAAGGTGCTTGACATTTCTGAATTGACGATTGGCCAGGGGGAAAGTTTTGGACTTGTTGGAAACAACGGGGCCGGAAAAACTACTTTTTTCAGGCTGATCCTCGATCTTATCCGCGCCAATTCAGGTGAAGTCCTTTCAAAAGGGATCAGCGTACATTCATCGAACGACTGGAAATATTATACCGGTTCTTACCTCGATCAGCGATTTCTGATCGATTTTCTGACACCCGAAGAATATTTCGATTTTTTAGCTGCGATCCATGGATTATCAAAGGGCGACATCGAAAAGTTCTATGTCGATTTCAGTGAATTTTTTAATGATGAAATACTGAATAAGAAAAAATACATCCGCGACCTGTCGAAAGGCAACCAGCAAAAAATCGGGATTGCCGCCGCATTAATGGCCAAACCCGAATTGCTTGTTCTGGATGAACCCTTCAACGGACTTGATCCGTCGACTCAAATCCGGTTGAAAAATCTTTTGAACACGTTGAAAAAAGAACGGAATGTTACCATGTTGATCTCAAGCCATGACCTGAAACATGTGACTGAGGTATGCGAACGGATTGCCGTCCTTGAAAAAGGCAAAATTATTCACGATTTAAAATCGGGTGAAAACATTCTGAAAGACCTGGAAACCTATTTTGCTGTATAATTTACGCATACCCCGGATTGAAATCGGGGGCTGTATTATTATTTTTTAACACCACCGATTTCTTTTCGCACGATCTTAACTATTTCCTTTCGCAGCCTGCTCCTTTCCGTGGTGAGGTATTTTTTTAAATCTGCATACTTCGAAATATTGTTTCCGTTTTTTGTTTTTAAGAATTGATTAAGGAAAAGCTGCGAATTGCTCAAATCGTGCCAGTTACCGATCATTTGTTCAACATCCCTGAGCCGTGCAGCAGGGACATTCAGGATTTTATTTTCACCGGTAAGCTTCGACAACAGATCGTACAGGTAATATATTTGTTTGATAACAGTCCTGCTTTGGTGAATACGGCTGTTGGACACAGGTTTTGAATTGATTTCGGCCAACACACTTGTTTTTTTTTCAAGGAATTTTTTTGCCTTTTTGACCGCCTGTTTGGGATCGATCGCATTGATGGCCTTAAAAACCTTGCGGTCAGCAAAAATTGATCCCTTCCCGGTATATACCTCGATGGTTCCAAATACTTTTTTGACCTCCTTTTTCTCCCTTTTCGACAGGTAATTTTTATATGCCTGAAACACTTCTTTCAAATTCGATTCATATACACCAACAACGATCTGCTCGATTTGCAATTCACGGATAATACCCACCTGTTTAAAAATGCTGCGCAATTTTTTTATCTGTTTTTTCCCCTTGAATTTACCTTCCGACAGGTAACCGATAAGTTCGAATAAGGCCCTGAGTCGTTTGGTGCTGGTTCGCATCTTATGGATCGATTCTGCATCCGAAGTGGCCAGCGCCTTCTTAAAGTTTTCTTCAAATACAGATTTGTGTTCGAGGTAAAAATTGCTGATTAATTCCATTATGAATTTGGATTTGTACAAAAATATTGATAAAAATTTTAGCAAACAGATTTAATCCTTTAAGATTGTATTAATTTTTATTTGCCCTACTTTTGCCGTCATCTAAATGTCCTGAATCATGAAATCCTGTAGTACGCTCATTTTGTTATTTTTTTTGAACCTGGTTTTGGTTGCTCAGAATTATCATGTATCCGGGCGCGTTATTGATGCCGATACCCGGCAGGTGTTGCCGTTTGTAAACATCGTGATCAACTCCGGAACCCGTGGCGGGACGACCGACATCGACGGCAAATTTTCATTCACATCGGAAGAAGAAATAAAGTCGATTTCGCTGAGTTATGTCGGATATGAGCCACAGGTTTTCTATCCCGGTCAATCTGCTGAAAACCTAATCATTAAAATGAAAAGTTCGGCGTATCCCCTCCCCGAATACGTTGTCTATCCTACCGAAAATCCGGCAGACAGGATCATCAAAAATGCCGTTGCCAACCGCGACATCAACGACCCTGAAAAATTGCCCGCCTTTACCTACACCAGCTACGATAAAATGATCTTTACCCTCGAACTCGATTCGCTGCCCGGCATCGATACGCTCGAGTGCCGACACCACCGATGAATCACTGCGTACCTTCCTGAAAGATCACGACATTTTTATCATGGAAACAGTAACGGACCGAAGCTTTATGGCTCCCGATAAAAACGTCGAGCATGTAATCGCCACAAAAATTTCCGGGTTGAAAGACCCCATCTTTGTCTTCCTGCTTTCACAAATGCAATCGACTTCGTTTTATTCCGACCGCATCAGTATCCTGAACAAAAATTACATCAACCCCATCAGCAAGGGAAGCACGAACAAATATTTTTTCCTGCTCGAGGATACCCTTTACACCGGCCGTGGCGACTCTGTTTTCGTGATCTCCTACAGGCCACGTATCAATACCAATTTCGATGGCTTGAAAGGGGTCATCTCGATCAACACGAACAAATGGGCCATCCAGAACGTGATTGCCGAACCGGTCAAACGGCAGGGGATGTTCAGCCTGAAGATCCAACAGATGTACGATTACATCGACGGTAAACAGTGGTTTCCTGTTCAGTTGAATACGGAGGTTTTCCTGAACAACATCGTAGTCCATGACAGCACCATTGTAATGACAACCGGGCTGCCCGATTCGATGAAAATGCAAATCCCTTTC
The DNA here is from genome assembly GCA_963764475.1 of uncultured Bacteroidales bacterium. GTDB lineage: Bacteria > Bacteroidota > Bacteroidia > Bacteroidales > JAADJA01 > JAADJA01. Next base: position 614 of record CAVXTE010000092.1, on the reverse strand, counting down.
GGAAAAGGGAAAAGCTACATTCGTGATATCAACCTGAACCCGGACCTGCGTAAACGTGATTTCGGCAATGTGGAAGTGGATGTCGACCCCAATGCAGGTCACCGCAAGCCCGGTTACTGGCAAGGATACCGTGTCGATTCGTTGACACAAAAAGAAAAAAATACATATAAATTCATCGACAGCATCGGCCGCGAAGCTAACTTCGACAGGATCGCTAAATCGTACGAAACCCTCATGACCGGCAAGATACCCTAGCCATCGGTGCGCGCGGCGCAGCGGCATCCTCGGAGGCGGCCGACGCCGTGCTTCTGGTCGACCGGCTCGACATCATCGCCGAGGCGATGACCATCGCCCGGCGGGCGCGGCGCATCGCCATGGAAAGCGTGATCGCGGGCATCGGCATGTCGCTCGCCGCCATGGTCGTCGCCGCGTTCGGCTACCTGCTGCCGGTCGAAGGCGCCCTGTTGCAGGAGGCCATCGACGTGGCCGTGATCCTCAATGCCCTGCGCGCGCTCGGCGGCGACCGCAAGGCCGCCGGCATAATTGACCCGGAAGCTCAATCGTCCATGGAATAGCCGCAGGGCGGACGCGCGTCGAGATCGCCGGTCCGGCTG
>CAVXTE010000091.1:0-13034 GCA_963764475.1 uncultured Bacteroidales bacterium | reverse complement strand
CCACAACACAATGAATTGACTGGTACGTTCCATTTTCAGCCACTAATGTTACTGTGATCCTGTTCTCTGCATCGGCATCTCTGAACATTATACCTGTTTCACCCGATCCGGTAAATCTGTGAACTGCCACGTCATACGTTGCAAAAGGATTAAATCCACCCACCCAGCGGGTGGACGTTGCAGCTTTCTGTGCGCTTATTTTTAACCGGCCTCCTTCGATGGCTATTTGCGGATTATTTACCTGCTCTCCGACTGGCGGATACATTACATCCAAACCAACCACTTTTGCCGGCCATAACCCCGCAAGTGTGATATTCTGAGATTGATCAAAAATCATCCTTCGCACAGCCTGCCGGCGAAATTGCAAATCAGACGGAACCAGGTCCTGTGCACAAATAACGTTGGAGTTGAATAACAAAGTAAGAATCAGAAATGCAGAGAAGTGATTTAGATAAATTGGTAGCCTCATGTTTCAACGTATTAAGGTCTGTATTGTTGGCAATTTACATAATAAAGCTCCCCGCAGCCACGAAGTGATCCCTCCGGGGCAAGCTGACGAGGTATCCCATTGAAAAATTATTGTTTTATTGTGCTTACTGCGACCATTCGGTGGGTTCACGATCCCAACGGTGTTTTTCCAATTCCTTCATTAAGGAAGGTTCCAGCGGACCGGCATCGCTGCAGGCAATATTCATTTTAGCGTGTGCGGGTTTTCTCATGCCGGGAATGATGGTACTGATGGTTGGTTCGCCAAGAATAAAACGCAAAGCCATTTCGGGCATGGTCATACCTTCGGGAACCAAAGGTTTAAGCGCATCAGCATGTTCTACACTGGAAATGAGGTTTTCAGGAACAAAATAGGTATTTCTCCAATCGCCTTCAGGCCATGTCGATTCCCTGGTTAAAAGCCCGGTTAATGATCCCTCATCAAAAGGAACACGGGCAATAACTCCAACGTTGTGCTGTTTGCAGGCAGGCAACAGTTCGTCTTTCGGGTTCTGGTCAAATATATTGTAAATAAGTTGCACCGAATCAATGATTCCACTTTTTACCGCCTGTACTCCGTTCCAGGGTTCCCAGCGATTCATACTGATTCCAATGGCATTAAAAAGCCCCTGTGATTTCAAATCCATCATTTTCAAAACCCATCTTTCATCCTGTAACCATAAATCTTCCCAGGTATGAAACTGCATCAGATCGAAAGAATCAAACCCTGCATTTTCAAGGCTTTTTTCAACATATTCCTGAATATGATCCGGGGGAAAACAATCACCCATCGTATACTCCCTTTTACTGGGCCACTTCCAGTTTTTAGGAGGTATTTTGGTTGCCGTATATAATTTCTTATCCTTATTGGACCTAACCAATTCGCCAAGCAGGCTTTCACTTTTACCGGCACCATATCCCCAGGCGGTATCAAAAAAATTACATCCCAAATCAACAGCATGTTGCAGCGAACGCATCGATTGCTCATCATCTGAGCCGGTCCATCCACCCATTCCCCACATGCCATAGCCAATTTCACTAACATCCCAGTTCGTTCTGCCTAATTTTCTATATTTCATTCTAATATTATTTATAGTTAATAATTTACTCTTCAATTAAATATACATAAAAAATGTTTATGCTTCAATACCCATGGAATCCGCATGAACAATCTTTGCCCTTTTGTGTTCGCCAGACCATGCTCGTTTCATCCTACTGGTTATTCATTTTATCATTCGCCAAAATTTGGATTCGGACTACTCCCCATTACAAATTTCAGAACTCCTCCTTTCATAATATCCTGATGATTTATCGTAACTTTTTTATACTCATGGCCATTCAATTCTACCTGTTGAATGTATATATTTTCAGGACTGTTATTTTCTGCTATTACGGTAAATGTTTTTCCTTCAGGCAAATGAATTGTCGCTTTATCAAACAACGGGCTTCCAAAAACATATTCCTGCGATGCCGGAAATACAGGATAAAAACCAAGCGATGAAAATACGTACCAGGCAGACATCTGGCCGGCATCCTCATTCCCAATAACTCCGTCAGGATCATCATGATAAAATTCATTCATAATATAACGGACTTTTTCAGCCGTTTTCCATTGCTGACCGGCAGCGGCATATAAATAGGCTATATGATGACTTGGCTCGTTACCATGTGCGTACTGTCCAATTAAGCCGGTTAAATCGACCAGCACTTTTTCATCTGCTGATTTTATGGAAAAGAAACTGTCCAAACGGGCTGTAAATCTTTCTTTCCCGCCCAATAAATCGATTAACCCGGGTACATCCTGCGGGGCCAGCCACAAATATTGCCAGGCATTTCCTTCGGCATAATCTTTTGCAAGCGGACGTTCAGAGGCGAGTGGCGAGAACTCTTGATTCCAACTACCATCGCTGTTAATTCCCCTAAAAAAACCTACGGACTTGTCGTAATATTGCTGATAATTTTTAGCGCGTTTGCTAAAATATTCATAATCTTCGTTTTTGCCCATTGCTTTTGCCATTAGCGCTGCACTGCCATCTCCTATTGAAAGTTCCATTGCATGAGCAACCGGTCTGTCGCCATAATTATCTGAAGGTATTGGCTTCATTTCCCGCAGGTAATTCATTCCTTCAATATCCAACATTGTAGTGCCCTTTATTGCGCTTAAAGCGCGTTCAGCATCAAATCCGCGGTAGCCCTTCAAATAAGCTTCTGCAATTACCTGGATGCTGCTAATCCCAACCATTGTTTTTGTTTCATAACCATACAAATGCCAGATAGGCAGGAATCCCTGCTGGTCGTAAATGGCCAACATGGTGTTAACAAAATCATTAACCCTCCCGGGTTGTGTAATCGTAAAAAGCGAATTCTCTGCACGGTAGGTATCCCAAAGAGAAAGGACCGTGTAATTTGTAAATCCGGGATTCGTATATATCTTGTTATCTGCTCCCTGGTAATCTCCGTTGTAATCGTTAAACAAGGATGGATGTATATAGGCGTGATAAAGAGAAGTATAAAAAATTCGCTTATCGGATTCATTTTTAGTTTCAACCGTAATTTTTGAAAGTTCGTTGTTCCATTTTTCCTGAGCCGAAGCAAGCACCTTTTCAAAATCCCAGTCCGGAATTTCACTGTCAATATTCATTAGGGCATTTTTTTCACTAACCGGAGAAATACCAACTTTTAGTTCTACTTTATCAGGGGCTTTATCAAAACTGATCAAACCTTTAATTGCTTTGCCAATGGCATTACTTTTGTCAATCGGGACAGAATCTTCATAAAGTTTTAAATCAGACACAGGGACTGAACTGCGGATGGCAAAATATACCTGTTGTTCTTTTGCCCAACCGGTAGAAAAACGATATCCTGCCAAAGTATATTTATCAATCTGCGTTAACGATGTCTCTGTTGCGCGGTCTCTGTTGCCTTCTTTCAAATCAATAATGATATGAGCATCCTTATTTTTTGGAAAATAGTAGCGATGAAAACCTACCCGCTCGGTTGCCGTTAATTCAACCTTTACGCCGTTATCCATTTTAACTGAATAATATCCCGGCTTTACTGTTTCATTTTTATGACTAAAAGTAGACAAATATCCTCCGTGCGGATACTTCTGAACACCTTTATCCAGTTGTACCTCACCGGTATATGGCATAATTAAAACATCTCCCAAATCGCCAATTCCGGTTCCGCTTAAATGCAGGTGAGAAAACCCAATAATCAGACTGTCTGAATAATGATAACCGGAACACCAGTCCCAGCCTTTATTAATATTATTTGGCCCCAGTTGTACAGCTCCGAAAGGTACATTCGCACCAACAAAAACATGTCCGTGACCACCTGAGCCAATCAATGGATCAACATAGTCAACGGGTTTTAAACGAACATTTTCCGTTTTGCAGGCCATTAAACTTAATAGTATGAATGCGGCTATTATCTGCATTCTGTTGGCTATTTTCCAGCTTTGTTTTTTCATGGTAAATCCTAAAGTCATTTTTAATTTTTTATTATCATTTTTAACAGAAAAGCATTTTGCCTTAAACTATGTTTTTCAGTATATCTTGTTTTGTGAAATTTATTTGATTTCATTCTACTTATTCTTATGGATTTGTGACTATGAAATTTTTATCTGTATAGTGCTGTTGGGTTTAAGATCAATCCGCACATCAACCACATGTACTGAGGTGCCATCGAATGCTTGTTCGACTTTCCCATTTGAAACTTTATATTTCCTGCCCAATGGCATTACAAACCGTACTCTTGCCCCTTCGATAGAGAAATCAAAATTGTTAACAATGGTAGCCGAATTGGTTGCAAATGAACCGTCATTGGGTTCTGCATATGATAACCGGAGCTTCGGCCGATACAAAGCCGGAGTTTTGCTGTCTTCAGGGTTTTCAACGTACACTACCTGTGCTGTTGGTCCACTGACAGGAGTATAATCACCTGTTTTTTCATCTACTTTAAACAGGTTGAATTCCATGTGATCCCTTACCGAATTTACAATGTATTGAATGGGTTTATTGTTCAGGGATACAGGATTCTGGTTTGCAATATTGTGGTTATGGCCAACAAGTACCAGGTTTAGATTTGCAATGCTGTCGAAAGGCGACATTTCCTTGTTCTTTATGTGTGCTGCTCCAACCCTTAAATTACCTGTACCAGCTTCCCGAAGCCAGGGTTGTATTTCAGCTATTTGTTGTGCCGGATTAAATCCAATCCATCCGTTATTAATCACCATGAAACGTCCATTTCCATAGCTAAAATGATAAGTTTGTAATCCCCACCATTTATTCCACCAATCCGATTTTTCTTTGTAGAGCCCTTCTTTTGGCATATTGTCAAAATCTGTGTCGTGGTTACCGGCTACCGTAAACACTGCCGCATTAAGCTGATTTAAACCTTTAATTCCATTTTCGCGATTGCCTGCAAACAGGCGGTTCATTCGTTCCTCTGTGGGGCGGTACAAATTGTCTCCGGTATTGAATACAATTTCAGGATTGATGATATTGGCAATGTCAATGATGGTTGAAAGCCGGTCAAATGTGGTTTCATATCCATTCTGAAAGGCATGTATGTCAGAGAAGTGTAAAATGTAATAACTTGACTTGTATTCTTTTACCACCTTAACTCCAGCCTGCGATTCAACTATTCCGTGGGAAGTGTTCAGAACAATATCGTAGCGATCCGCAGGAGCCGATTTCGGTACTTTGACTGTAATTTTAGTATTATATCTGTTTTGCGATGTCACATCATACACCCAACTGCCTGTTTTAATTCTTATTGGCGTTTCAACTATATTATATGGGCCTTTTAAAAATATCGAACTAACTGTTTGTGCAGCGTCGGCATTGAACCAGACCTCAAAACTTTCGCCTCCCTTAACAATGGCAGTTGTAGCCCTCCACGGATAGACAATTTTTCCACAAAATGCAGTAATATGCAGACCTATCAGTAAAAACAGTATGACAAAAGATTTTTTCATTGACATTAGTTTTGGCACTTTTTTCTATTTATTCTGAATCTCAAATTCAACAATGACCGGCTTGTGATCCGAAGGATAAACCCCATTCACATTGTAGTCCACTTCTTCGTATTTCAACACTTTTACATTTCCTTTATACAGTATCCAGTCAATCTTTTTTGGATCTTCATAAGAATTTTTTAGTAAATCAGGATTTGCTGAATCACTATCGCCAACCAACACTTTATATGGCGCACTACCCGGACGACAATTAAAATCACCGGTAAGAAACACCGGTCGTACTGCGGTCCACTCACCAAAACGATTCAAAGCATTAATTCTTTTCAGAATCAGTTTTGATGCATTCAATCTCGCTAAAGGCATATTCCTGCCGTTGAAAAAATGTGTATTGAAAATGTAAAATTCTTCGTTATTTTCCCAGTGTCCCCTGTAATCCTGGGGATACGGACTTTTTTCACCTTCTTTAACCCTGTTAATCACGGCCAGTCGCAACCAGGTTACCATCCGGGGATTAACATCAGGGCCGCTGCCAATCACCTCCGGCGTTTTGGAAAGCTGGAAACTATGCATTTCCCTGAGACGAAATTTATCGCGCTTGAAAAAGATTGCCATATGTTCATCGTCATCACCTCCCTTTCGACCTTCACCAACGACCACGTATTCAGGAAGATGATCTGCCAAATAATCAATTTGTTCCTTCAGTCCTTCCTGAGTCCCGATAATATCCGGATCGTATTTTCGAATCAAATCGATTTGCATATCCCTTCTTACTTCCCACGGGGGATTAAAGGTGGGACTGGCAAACTTTAAATTGTAGGTCATCAATTTTAAAGTTATACCCTGTTCATTTTTACTCTTTTCTGTTTGACCTGTAGCTGATTGAATTGATACGGTCAAATAAAATAAAACAGCACTGATTAAAATAAAGTAATTTTTCATGTTTTACAGATTTATAGTTTTTCTTAAACGAATATCGGCTGATGAAGCGCCCATCAATATTTCAAACTTCCCCGGCTCAACTGTCCATTGTTTTTTAGTATCATTCCAAAATGCAAATGCGTTATTATCAAGAGTAAACTCTACTGTTTTCTTTTCGCCGCGTTTTAGTGAAATACGTTTAAAACCTTTCAATTCTTTTCCCGGGCGATCGACACTTGCTTCTATATCGTGTACGTAAAGTTGTACCACTTCGTCACCATCTTTTTTCCCGGTGTTTTCAATATCTGCCTTAACCATTACTTTGTTTTTCCCTCCTTTCTCCGACACGGAAACATTCAGATTACTGTAGTTGAAATTGGTATAGCTCAAACCATATCCAAAGGGAAACAGTACTTTTTTGTGGTACTTCTCAAAATACCGGTAACCGACATATATTCCTTCCTTGTAATCACTTTCTTCAGTTAAGGAATAAAAATCTTTCGAATATTCGTCTGATGATTTTGCAAAGGTAATAGGTAGCCTCCCTGCCGGATTTTGTTTTCCAAAAATAACATCGGCCAGTGCATTCCCTCCCTGTTCTCCCGGGTACCAGGCAAAAAGAACCGAAGGAACATTTTCAAGCCAGTTATCCATAGTTACTGCGCTTCCGGCAAGAACAACTACGGCACAATTTTTATTTATTTTGGCTATTTCGTTAATCAGGTTTTCCTGGGCAGGGAAAAGTCCCATTCTTCGGCGATCGCCTGCTTCGGTTTCTCCCATTTGACCGGAAAGACCAACAGTTAGAATAACTGCGTCTGAATTACGGGCCAGTTCTTTGGCTTCTTTAAGGTATTGAACATTTTCGTAATCCCAACCGACAGACAAATCTGCCTTTTGTCCGGTTTTGGCAAATTTCACAACAAGTTCATAATCTTTCCCCTTTTCCAGGTAAATTCTTCCCATATCATTCCAATAAATACGGCTACCTTTTTTGTTCTCAGCAATTGGTTTTCCATCGATAAGCAGCTGAGCAAATCCGGCTTCGTTGCGTACTTCAAATGTATAATTACGCGATGCTGGGGCGGTCAAAATAGACTTAAACTCAACCGAAAACTTGTTTTTATCAGTTTTTTCTAATCCAACTTCAGGAATGTCCAACTCGCCACTCCAAACATATGACAATTCTGTAGTTACCTCTTTTTTAACCGGAGGTCCTTCAAATTTAGCATTGCCGTAATAGGTTGCCTGCATTCCTTCCGACTTTCCATCCGGAGTTTTTAAGTATTTAACCGGGATATTGCCACACCCGGATTCCGCATAACAACCCGGAGCATAAACCACTTCCACTCCATTCCCTGCATTATTCTTTATCCCCTGAAATGGGGTAACCATGTTCTCTTGTTTGGTGCCAAGAGAAGAACTTCCTCCTCCCTGTAACAAACCCGGAGCATACTTCCCGTTTCTAAAATGTTTGCCATAATTTCCATTGGGACCAATAACCGCAATCTTTGTATTTTTCTGTAAATCGAAGGGCAAAACATTGTTTTCGTTTTTCAGCAATACCATCGATTCTGCTGAAGCTTTTCGTGCAACAGCCAGATGTTCAGGTGAACGCATAATGCTTGTTTTATACATTGGACCCCGATTGAATGCCCCGGTCCAAAAAAATACCCGAAGGACATTGCTAACCATTGTATTTAATGTTTCTTCCGAAACTTTACCTTTTTTTACCGCTTCAAGCAGGTTTTTACCATAGTACTTTCCCCGCGGCATCTCAACATCTAATCCATGATTGGCGGCATCAACAGTGCTATGTGTACCGCCCCAGTCAGATAAAACAAAACCATCGAATCCCCAATCTTTGCGGAGGACCTGGTTGAGAAGGAAATCATTTTCGCTACAATAGGTTCCGTTAACCTTATTGTAAGCTGACATAATTATTCTGGCATTGGCATTTGAAACTGCTTCTTTAAACCCGGGAAGGTAAATCTCGCGTAATGCCCTTTCAGAAACTTTTACATTAAGACTACCACGGTTTAATTCCTGATTGTTACAAACGTAATGTTTCAGAATAGCAGCTACTTTCTTACTTTGCAGACCACGGGCATAGGCAGCGGCTATTTTCCCGTTCAGGAATGGATCTTCCGTAAAATATTCGAAACTTCTTCCTGTGCGGGGATCGCGAATTATATTCATTGCCGGACCGGCATTGGCCAATCCGCCCCATGCATTCATTTCTTCTCCCATAGCCATGGTTATTTCCTTCACCATATCTTCATTCCAGGTTGCAGCCATAGCAATCGAAACCGGGAAATAAGTGCCTACCTGCATTTTGGGGGTGCGCTTAAATTTTCCGCCAAAAGGACCGTGAACAACTATAAAAGGCGGGATTCCCAAACGTTCATTTGCCGGCAGTGCTTCCTGGTTATAATCAATTTTGGTACCAACGACCTGAATGCACTTTTCCTCCAGAGTCATTCTCCCAACCAGGTCGGTAACACGCTCTTCTATAGGTAATTTAGAATTTTTGTAATCTGGGATTTGTTGTGCTTTTAATTGACTAATTTCTCCGATTATCAAAAAAAATAGCATTAAAAATTTTAAGATTCTATTAAATTCAGAATTATTCATTGGTAATTGTTAATTATAGCATTATTTATTGGGCATTCCTTAAAAATGGATTAGATTCAAATGAGAAGTGTAATCAAGGATTATTTCCCCATTTTTTATTGGGTGTGTCTCCCATACTGAATTTAAGCGTACTACCATTTTTTATAGCTGAATGGTTGAGGAAAGGCTTTTCAAGTGGTTCGTCATCCAGTGTTGCAGACTGAATATATTTATTTTCAGGAGAATTATTCTCCGCTATTATTGTAAAGTCTTTTCCCCCGTATAAATAATCCGGTAAATGAATAGTAACTTTATCAAATACGGGACTTCCAATTGAGTAAACCAAACTTCCCGGAGCAACAGGATAAAAACCCATAGCACTAAACACATACCATGCCGACATAGAACCGAGATCATCATTTCCAATCATCCCATCCGGTCCGGTCCCGTAAGATTTTTCCATTATTGCCCTGACCCATTTTTGAGTTTTCCAGGGTGCACCTGCATCATCAAATAAATAAACATCATGCATACAAGGTTGATCGGACTGGTTATACCATGGATTCCAATCACCAAAGTTATAGCGTTCTCCATTACTTAATGCAAATTCTAATTTTTCGATAAATTTTTCTTTTCCTCCAAGCAATTTAATCAGTCCCTGAGGATCTTGCATCGCGGACCATGTATAATGCAGAGGAGTGCCTTCAGTAGTATAGGAATAATTTTGCCTAGGTCTGAATCCCAGTCCTTTGGTTAAATAATCATTAGCTGATATAGGATCAAAAGGTTCAACCCAGCTGCTATCTGAGTTTCTACCCCTCATATATCCCACTGTTGAATCAATTACATTTTTATAATTGAATGACCTTTGCAGAAAGTATTCATAGTCTTTTTCCTTCCCTAAAGCTTTGGCCATTTGTGACAATGCCCAGTCAGCAAATGCATCCTCCAATGTTTTGGACGCGGATGCTTTGACTTTATCGTCCGGAATAAAACCCAATTTTTTATAATATTCAATTCCTTCCATGCCTCTGAATCGCATGCCTTCAGGCACATCTTTGGGATCAACTTTTTCCATGGCATTTTTTCTCATGCCTTCATAAGCCTTATCAACATCAAAATTGGTAATGCCCTTTAAATAGGCATCTGTTATTACCGGTGTGGCAGGGGCGCCGGTCATTACACTGGTATATCCCGGATTCGGCCATTTAGGAATCCATCCTCCCTGCTCGTACATATTGACTAGTGATTGAATCATGTCTCCCTCAATTTTTGGTTCAAGAATAGTTAAAAGAGGATGTTTGTTTCTGTAAGTATCCCAAAGGGAAAAATCATTATAAAACTCAGATCCCGGGGAAGTTTCATGTATTTTTTGGTCGAAAGTGCTGTAATAGCGGTTATCACTGGATGAAATTCTTGGCTCGAAATAGACAAAGTAAAGTGAAGTGTAGAATTTAATCTTATCGGCTTCCGTTCCACCTTCCACCTCAATTTTGCTCAGTTTGTCATTCCATACTTTTCTGGCTTCTTTTTTAATGGTTGAAAAATTCTTATTCCCAATTTCTTTGGCCAGGTTTGAAGCGGCAGTTTCAAAATCAATAAAAGAGGTACCTATCTTTACTTCGACAGTTTCTTCACCTTTTGTATCAAAACTCACATAGGCCTTAACATGTTCACCTGAAACCTCCTTAGCATTTTTCAAATCTTTGTTATCCCAAACCCCCCAGGAAGAAAATTTTTTACTGAATTCAGCTACAAAATATCCTTTTATTTTACCGAAGGGTGAGTATGTATTATATCCTATGATTCGGTTCTCTTCCGGCAATATTTTTACATATCCATCACTCATACGGGTATCAACTAATATGTGGACCTTGTCGGTATCAGGAAATGAAAAACGAAGATAACCACACCTTTCTGTGGCAGTTAGTTCTGCATTTGTATGAAAATCCTGTAAATAAACAGAATAATACCCGGGTGACGCCTCTTCCTGGTCATGACTGATTTTTGATGCCCTCTCCTCAGTGGTAAATTTCAGATCGCCTACGATTGGCATAAAATCGTAACTTCCATAATCGCGCGTATGCGAACCATTTGGAAAATGTGATCCTCTGAAACCAAATATTTCTTCCTTTATTATATCCCGGTAAAGAGGCATTCTTGCGCTGTCTACAACATATTTGTATGGATCACTCTGATTATCAATATTCGCGGGAATCCATTTGGTCATGCCAAATGGCACACATGCTCCCGGATGGGTTCTTCCGTCAGTACTTGCCCTTTCACTGGAAGCTTTGGTTCCTATAAAAGGATTAACATAATCAACAGGTTGCTTCTCTGAAACACAAGCTGAAAGATTGATAATTAAAATAAAAGTAAGAATGTAAAAACAAAAACTAACTAATTTAAAATTTTGGTGATTCTTATACATGTCATAACCCCTTCTTATAAATGTTTAATTTTAAATATTTTATGAATATATCTTTCTACAATTTCCGGTAATCATTTCGCCGGCTTTTATAGCGGTTGTTCTCCGTAATTAACTCGTATATGGTATGGTCATTTTTTCGCAGATAAAAGGTTCGTTCTTTTTTTACGCCATCAATAAAAACCGACACCAAAGAACCATTAATTTTGTAAGTTATACTTTTTGATTGATTTCCTTTGGGATTAACGAATTCACCTTTCCCGTTTTTGTTAAAAATGAATGTACCATATCGGTTACTTTTCCAACTACCCACCAATTTATTGTCCGGAATATGTTTATACGGAAAAAACAACTTTGTCTTATTACCGAGATTTTTTTTAATCGCCTTAAAGTCCACATTCTTCAAATTGTATCCTTTGGCACACAGATGTGCAATTTCCATTAAACTTTTTCTGAAAACTTCAGGATAACCAATGTTTAAACAAGTATGATTAATGCCTTTATAAAGCACCAGTTTACACTCACCTCCGGCCTTTTTAATCTGTTTTGCAAATTTTATACTTTGGGTGTAATGGCAGAGCCAATCGTCTTTGCCCTGAAGCAAAAGTGTTGTTGCCGGATTTTTTCTCAAATTATAGTAGGGTGAAGCCTCCAGTTTTTGCTTGTAAGTAACCAACCCAAATTCAGCACGCGACTCTGCATTAGGAAAATTAGAAAGGGTTGAATCTAAATCCAAAACATTGTACATTCCTTCTCTTCCGGTATAAACTTTACAATTAGGATAACGTTGGGCCAAAACAGCGGACAGTGTTGTCCCTGCCGAAGCACCACTGAAACCGATGCGCGTTAAATCGGCACTAAATTGATCAGCCCTTTCCTCAAACCATTTTATTGAGGCTTCCAAATCCTGAAGTGCCAAATGAAAAGTTCCATTATTCCCTTTACAACGATATGCAAGACCGACATAAATAATTCCCATCCGATCGCACAGAAAGTCACAATCAGCCGGAATTTGTGCATCGGGTACCACTTTATCATCCCCGCCGTTCCACCCGCCACCGTGTACAAAAAACATTACCGGCATTTTCCCAGTTATTCCTTCCGGAATACATACTTTAATCGGAATATCGTATCCTCCGGCTTTTGTAGCCACATCTTCAATCTCTTTGTAAGCAAACAAGTTTGTGCTTAATGTGAAGAAAAACAGAGATAATATGGATAATTTTAACTTTATCATTTTAATTTTCAGATTTACAGGTTCCTGTTTTTTACTCCCTCATAATGTTTTGAATTATTCTTCTTCAACCATTCTAAAAGATATCCTCTCAACTCATCCGCTTTCCCGATATACTTATTCTTCTCCGGATTGGAACCCAAAAGATTATTCATTTCATAAGGATCGGTATTTAAATCATACAACGCATTAATAACCTTCGAACTTTCGGAATATGGAACCATCAATTTCCATCCATTGTGCAATACCATATAGTTTGAAATTATATCGCCCCTGAAATTCCATTCGGTAACAATGTAGCCAGGGCGATCTGATTTGCTTCCCTCAATAAGGTCTCTCAGACTTCTGCCATCAGATTGAATATCTTTGCCAAC
>CAVXTE010000090.1:0-12356 GCA_963764475.1 uncultured Bacteroidales bacterium | reverse complement strand
ACAGCCTTACCCGGATCAATAATGTATTTCCTGCCTTTTACTTCAATTTCAGCCGTTGCTTTTTTCATGTTTGTCTGAGTAACCTCCACATAATCATGTGTTACTTTGCATTGATAACGGACTTTTTTGAAATCAAAGCTGAAACTTACCGATCTCCAGTGTTCGGGTAACTTCGGTTCGAACCGAACGATTTCTTTTTTCAGATCGAGGCCGGCAAATGATTGCAATGCAATTAATACGGTTCCCGCCATTACTCCGGCATGGATGCCTTCACCGGTAGTGCCTCCCTGTATATCAGAATAATCACTGGTAAGTGCATCCAGATAAAGCTCCCAACTCAACTTCCTGTCATCGATCATATTGGCTAACTGCGCATGAACCACACGGCTCAGCGTAGAACCATGTGATGTTCGCTGCAAATAATACACAAGGTTTTTAACGAGGTAATCCGTTGACAAGTGATATCCAAGATGCTTTAATATAGCCGTCACTTTATCCTCATCCAGATTGTAAAAGACCTGCAGCGTGTCGGCTTGCTTGGCGACTTTATAATCATCCGGGGATTTTCCTTCGGCTTTCAGCAACCGGTCCATCCTGTAGACATTCCCATATTTCTTTTTGTAATGATCCCAGTCGAGTTCCTTCAGTTCAAAATAACCATCGTATTGTGCCAGGATGTTATCGCTGATCACAATGTTCATATTATCTGAAATGGCTTTCCAGTTCTCAATTTCATCATCCGAAAGTGCGATTTTTGCTCTGAGTCTTTTTATCGCCTCCTGGTCTGATAGATTCAGTATTTCAAATGCCCTGTCAAAAGCCCAGACTACCATCAGATTGGTATAGGTATTATCTTTTATTCCGCCTTCTTTAGCACCGGGATAACTCTCATGAAATTCATCCGGTCCCATAACATTCTTTATCTCATACCGTCCTGTTTCCGGATTCATCTTTGACTTACTGGCCCAGAACCTGCATATTTCAAGGAACATTTCAGCTCCATAATCCCTGATGAATTCAACATCTTCAGTAACATGGAAATACTGCCAAACATTGTAAGCGATCGCAAGCGAAACATGACGCTGCAGGGAACTGTAATCGTCACCCCATGTTCCGGTAACCGGGTTGAGATGAACGATCTGTGTCTCCTCCCTCCCATCACTGCCGCTTTGCCAGGGGAACATCGCTCCTTTGTACCCATACTGCTTAGCATATTGCCTTGCCGCATCCAGCCTCCGGTACCTGTACATCAATGCTGATTTGGCAACATCTGGGAAATGCATGTTATAAAAAGGAAGAATAAAAAGTTCATCCCAGAATATATGTCCGCGGTAGGCCTCACCATGCAGGCCGCGTGCCGTTATTCCCGCGTCAATGGTTGCATTGTGAGGTGAAAAAGATATGATCAGATGATACAGATGCAGCCGGAGCAGTTTTTGTGCCAGCCGGTCTCCTTCAAGTTTAATATCGATACGATCCCAAATCGCTTTCCACCTTTCAGCGCTTTTCGCCTGAAGTTCACTGAAATCACCGGAGCGTTTAAGCAAACCCCAGGCATCGTTCAGCGGCTTAGCTGAATCTTTTTCCTGTGAAGTGAAAAGAGAAACCAGCTTAACGATTTCAATCGTTTCTCCTTCCAGGGCAGATACTTCAAACTCAGAGCTCACAAATGCGGGCTTGGTACTGATCTTTATCTCCGGAGTAATTTCAATTGTGTTTTTTTTAACTATCAGCCTGGCCGCAGAGGAAATCATAATATCCGACTGTGTTGTAGTAACTACAAGGAATGAACTGTCGTTTTCACCTCCCTCTTCCACCGGCGCCAGGTGATGCTGGTTCAGGTCGCGGTAACGTTCAACACCGTCATTTATGAGGACGCCGTTCAGTTCGGATTGAACAGTGATTTTACCTGAATAATTCAGCGGTTTGATAGTATACGAAAGTGCAGCCAGATGCGGGTTATCCATGCTGGCGAACCGTTCCGTTACAATCTGAGTCTCCAGCCCTTTTTCATCGCGGATAACAAGATATCTCCACAAAACGCCATTGCTCAAGTCAAGCGTCCGCTTGACAGTTATAATCTTCACTTTATTTATATCGATCCAATCATTGTCATCGATCCTGAATTTGACAGGCAGCCAGTTTGCGCAGTTCACAAAGTCCTCGTTCTCTACATTCCGGTCACCCACTTTTGAAACAAGTCGATTGTAAACACCGGCAATGTAAGTTCCGGGATAGTTAAATCCGGAAGCTGCCGATTCTTCCATGGCTCCCCTTGTCCCGAAATACCCATTCCCGACTGTCAGTAAAGTCTCTCTTGACTTCTCTTTATCGGGTACATAATCCCTGTATGTGACGCTCCAGCTATCCTGTTCCAAACCCGACTCAAACCATTTTACAATCCCTTCAAAGCCGATTTCTTCAATATCTTTTACAACAATGTCGGCACCATTCGTTTGAAGTTCATTTTCATTGTTTTCTCTGGCAATTCCGAGCACGAGTCCGAAATTGCCTTTTGCTCCGGCCTGAACACCAGAAACTGCATCTTCGACGATGACAGCCTGGTCATACGGAACACCAAGGTTATCCGCAGCTACCGTAAAAATATCGGGTTCGGGTTTACCATGCAGTCCAAGTTCCGCTGAGACAACTCCGTCTACACGGGTCTCAAAATAATCGAGAATGCCGGCAGTTAACAGAACAGCCTTACAATTTTTGCTCGAGGAAGCTACACCGACTTTTATCTTGTTCTTTTTTAAATCTTCAATTAATTTAACCGTCGAAGGATAAACCTCAACGCCATCTTTATCCAGAACCTCGTTAAACGCTTCGTTTTTCCGGTTCCCCAATCCGCAGACAGTTTCCATGCCCGGAGGATCGGCAGGATCACCAAAAGGAATATCGATCTCCCTCGATTTCAGGAATGATTCAACACCTTTGTAGCGTGGTTTACCGTCAACATAAGGCAAGTAATCGTTTTCATGGCTGAACTCACGGAATGCAACGTTGTGCTTTTTTGCACGTTCCTTTAAATATTCATCGAACATCTTTTTCCAGGCTGCACTGTGAACCAGGGCTGTTTTGGTGATTACACCATCGAGATCGAAAATGACTGCTTTAAATTTGCTGAAAGGCATGGTTAATTGATGAATTATTGAATTATGATGAAGTTTAAATTTTTTACTAATTATTGCAACTGCATCCAGTAATAGTGGAGGCCTTCGATGATCATTTCATCATCGGTCTTCCCATGCTGAATGGGCTGATCCAATAAATCCGTATTTCCGGGAATACGAAGAAATACGGGATTTCGAATGGATAAATTATCACGTGTCAGATTATTTATCACAAGAACGTTTTCGTCGTTCCATGTCCGGATGTAACTCAATGCCTCCTTACAGTCGTGACCATTGCGGTCAGCAATATTTAGCCATTCGATGGCTCCCCTGCCGAAACATTTGAATCGGTTCCGCACAGTTACAAGCTTTTTAACACGGCCATATACCTCTGATGAAAACGATTGGGGATCGGATAACTCCTCATTCAGTTTTTGCCAGTCGATCCTTCCTCTCACCAGAAAACGTGTATCATCCTTCCCCGAAAGTTTGATCATTTCCCGGTAATAGGCTTCATCGTTCAGCATTCCGAATTCATCTCCATAATAAATAATTGGCGTTCCGGGTAAGCTCAGCATAATGGAATAAGCCAATCCTATTTTCTGCGGATTCCGGCTGAGCAACTCCGATAAACGCGCTGCCACACCCTGTCCCAAACGAAAATCCCACAACGGCTTGTGACAATAGTTATCGTGAATATATTTCCGGTCTTCTTCCGACACATATACCAGTTCGAGGCTCAGCTCATCATGACAGCGGAGAAAGGTAAACCATTGTGCCGATTCCGGAATAATGGGTGTGACCTTTGTATCGAGAATATTCTCAACCGGTTCCCTGCTTTGTGCCGCCAGCGACTTGAATATCTGCGGCATCAGCGGAAAATGATAACCGGCATTGCATTCGTCATTTTCACCAAAATATTTGACCACTTCTTTTGGCCTTTGGCAGGCTTCAGCAAGCAACAAAGTATGCGGCCTGACATATTCGATCACTGTCCTGAAAAACTTCACAACCGTATGTACGGTGGGGTGATTCTCGCAGGTTGTCCCATCCTCTTTCCACAGATAAGGAATGGCATCGGCTCTAAAGCCATCGACGCCCTGTGTAAGCCAGAACAGGAAATTGCGGGTCATTTCGATGAGTACCTTCGGGTTCTTATAATTCAAATCGGGCTGAAACTCGAAAAAGCGGTGAAAATAATACCAGTTTCCGTCTTTCTCCCAGTTGCTTTCGCATAATCCTTCGAAAATGATTCGTGCATCCTTATAAAGGCTGGTATCTTTCGACCAGATGTAGTAGTCGCGGTAGGGATTATCCATCGATTTCCGCGATTCGCTGAACCACGGATGCTCATCCGATGTGTGATTGATAGCAATATCGAAAATGATCTTCAGTCCTTTCCGGTGCGCTTCAGCCAGGAAATTCCTGAAAAAATGTCGTTGTTCGTCGATGGTTGCCGATGGATCCATTCCCAGTAATTCTTCACGAACCTGATCATAATTCCGGATATCAAACCCGGCATCTTTCATCGGCGAATCGAGAATGGGCAGTAGCCACAGGCAGTTTACACCCAAATCCTGAAGATAGCCAAGCTTATCCTTCAGTCCCTGAAAATCCTTATTGAACTGATCGACATAGAGCGAATAAACCACCGCATCCTTGTACCATTCGGGTTCATGTTTCTGCAAATTCAGTTTTGCCTTTACGGCATTTATCTCCGGAATAAAATCGTTTAGCTGACTGGTAGAAGTCTCCGGATAAAGGGCATTCCAGTATTCTGATAAGGTGTTGAGCAAATCCATACCCACAAAAGATTAGGACGGCAAAGTTACACAATATCGGTTAATTGGTTGGGATGGAAAGATGCAAGAAACAGGGGAAAAAGATAATAGATAAAAATACAAAGTTAAAAGTGCAAGGATGATTGGTGATTAGTGAATAGCGATTAGTGAAGTTTTTGAAAACAGACGTCCGAAGTTTACCGTCAGGAGTACATCTAGTGCGAGTGTTTAATTCGCGCTTAACTATATGCTATATCCATAATTTCAAAAACACTGTCTTTCCCGGGTCGTTTTAAAATAGCTTTGTCCCCAATTTTTTTATTTATTAATACCTGGGCTAATGGAGATAAAAAGGAGATTTTCCCTTTGGAAATATCTGCCTCATCAACACCCACTATTTGAAAAGTTTGAATTTTTTTTGTTGCTTCTATTTTGAGCGTTATTATTGCACCGAACCGTATTTCATTTTGTGGTTGCTCGTTTAGATTAACTATTTTGGCTTCAACAATTCTATTGTTCAGCAGTTGTAATTTTGCATTGATATGGTTCAACGCGATTCGTTTCTCATTTTCATTGGCACTATCAAGATTTTCCTTTTCATCGATAAGCATCTGTTTTTCGGCCAATAGTTCATTCATCCCTACCTGGGTCACATAGTTTGTTACTCCTTCTGGCAAATATGCCCTCGGTGGTACCATCGGAATTTCTTCCTGATCGTCTTCTTTAACAAATCCTCTGCTCATAGCTTATTGATTTTAATTATTACCTTTAAGGTGGCTCAGCTTAGGGTCTCTAAAGCATCTTTTAAAGAATATATTTTGTCATTTTCGGTTTTATCTATTTTTCCATTTTTTATCTCATCAAGCATAAAGATAAGGTTTGATTTTTGGTCAACCTATTTCAGGAAAGCATAGATAAATTTTAGCGAAATAAAAAATCAGATGTTTTAATGAGGCTGTCTTAAAAGCTGACATTTTCCTCGTTTATAATTTCAGGAACCTTGGAGTACTTTTTGTGATCAGTTGTGGTTCAATTTTTTAGCTTAACTACAGAGATTCATAAAGAATGTCACAAAGAAATACAAATGACTTTTAAGGCAACTTCATTTATTATAACAGTCCGATTTTCCTCCTTGTATATTTCGGATGACTCAAAAACTCAAGCTAAATCAAAGCGATCAAGGTTCATTACTTTGTTCCATGCGGCCACAAAGTCTTTTACAAATTTATCTTTGGCATCTGCGCTCGCATATACTTCGGCAAGTGCTCTAAGCTCAGAATTTGAACCAAAGATAAGATCTGCACGGGTTCCTGTCCATTTTAGAGTGCCGGATGCACGATCATAGCCTTCAAAAGTTTCTTTAGACTCAGAAGTTGGCTTCCAGACCGTACTCATATCAAGCAGGTTTACAAAAAAATCATTTGTAAGAACTTCGGGACGTTTTGTAAAAACACCATGTTTAGAGTTATCAAAATTTGTGTTCAAAACACGCATTCCGCCAATGAGCACTGTCATTTCAGGAGCAGTTAATGTTAGCAATTCCGCTTTATCAATCAACAATTCTTCTGCAGATATGGCGTATTTAGCTTTTAAATAGTTGCGGAAACCATCAGCAGCTGGCTCCAGCACAGCGAAAGAGATTACATCTGTTTGCTCTTGCGATGCGTCCATACGTCCCGGAGTGAAAGGAACGGTTACTATATGACCAGCGTCTTTTGCAGCTTTCTCAACACCAGCACAACCTGCCAATACAATTAAATCGGCAAGAGAAACCTTTTTCCCATTTGAATGAGCACTATTGAATTCTTTTTGGATACCTTTCAGTTTTTCTAATACTTTCGTTAACTGAGCAGGCTTGTTAACTGCCCAGTCCTTCTGAGGAGCAAGACGAATGCGTGCACCGTTGGCTCCACCTCGTTTGTCTGATCCACGGAAAGTAGATGCCGATGCCCATGCGGTAGATACCAATTGAGAAACAGACAATCCGGAATTCAATACTTTCTCTTTTAATCCTGCAATATCTTTCTCTTCAATCAATGCATGATTAACGGCAGGTATCGGATCTTGCCAAACCAGTTCTTCTGCAGGTACTTCGGGACCCAAATAGCGTGATCGCGGACCCATATCGCGGTGAGTCAGCTTAAACCATGCGCGGGCAAAAGCATCGGCAAATTCGAGAGGATGTTCATAGAAACGTCTTGAAATTTTTTCATAAGCAGGATCAAAACGTAAGGAAAGGTCGGTAGTAAGCATTGTTGGCGGATGTTTTTTATTGGGATCGTGGGCATCAGGAACGACGCCTTCAGCACTTTTAGCTGTCCACTGATGTGCACCGGCCGGGCTTTTTGTTAGTTCCCATTCATATTTAAAAAGGTTTTCGAAAAAGTAATAACTCCACTTGGCTGGAGTTTGTGTCCAGGTAACTTCCAAACCGCTGCCGATAGTGTCGCCTCCTTTACCTGAGCCAAAGGTGCTTTTCCAGCCCAGGCCCTGCTCTTCAAGGCCGGCAGATTCGGGTTCAGGTCCAACATGTGCTACATCTCCGGCTCCATGGGTTTTACCAAAGGTGTGTCCACCAGCGATAAGTGCCACAGTTTCTTCATCATTCATAGCCATACGGGCAAACGTTTCCCGAATATCTTTAGCCGCCGCAACCGGATCAGGTACACCGTTGGGACCTTCAGGATTTACATAAATCAGACCCATTTGCACGGCTGCAAGCGGATTGTCAAGGTCGCGTTTGCCGGAGTAGCGTTTGTCACTTTCCAACCATGTGGTTTCGTTACCCCAATTCACATCCTCTTCGGGTTCCCAAACATCTTCACGCCCACCGCCAAATCCAAAGGTTTTGAATCCCATTGATTCAAGGGCTACATTACCGGTAAGAATCATAAGGTCTGCCCATGATATTTTTCGACCATATTTTTGTTTGATCGGCCAAAGCAGTCTGCGTGCTTTGTCGAGATTGACATTATCGGGCCAACTGTTAAGCGGTGCAAAACGTTGTTGCCCGCTTCCGGCACCACCACGACCATCACCTATGCGGTATGTACCTGCACCGTGCCACGCCATACGGATGAAGAACGGTCCGTAATGGCCAAAATCTGCTGGCCACCATTCCTGAGAGTCGGTCATTAGCTTGTGAAGGTCCTTTTTTAGAGCCTTAAAATCCAGGCTTTTGAATTCTTCAGCGTAATTAAAATCTTTACCCATTGGATTAGATAAAGAAGAGTGTTGACGCAGAATATTTAATTTTAACTGGTTTGGCCACCAGTCACGGTTTTTTGTTCCGCCAGATCCTACACTGTGTTTATTTTCTCCGGCTACAGGCTTTTTGCTAACATTGTCCGAATTATTTTCCATTTCTAATCAATATTTTTTGTTAAAAGATCATTTAATTTAAAAATCATCAACCAAAGTTACGAATAGTATATTAGAAATTAATCAAACTACCCCGATTGCACAAATCATAAAATAGCTGGCAGCTTGTTTACAACCCTATTAAAGTTTAGGTCTACTTTCCAATTTATAGCTATAACCGTATCCAATAGGTTAGGTTCATTTTCTGTCATTCTTTTAAATTTTTTTAACTGAAAGGTACTATAGTTTTCAGGTCGTCCCGGTTTTTCAATTAGCATTCTTCAATAATACGATAATGTATTTTGATTTTTTTAACCCATGAATTAATAACAGTCGAAAACCATTAAAGTTGATTTAATGCGTTCAATAAAAGACATTCGTATTAAATAATCAACATCGTTTTCCACCGTCACATTAGAAGTTAAAATCGCCGGAAGAGAATTATATCAGTCAGCATAACAAGAAACTTCCAGTGAATGATGCTATAAAAACGGTATTTTATCAGTCTTGCGAACCAAGGACAGTGAGGCTTCCTTTGAGGACTTTCTTCAGTTCCTGCGGGCCGTAATAAACTTCGAGCAACCAGTAATAGGTCCCATCAGATACGACTTTTCCGTTTTGTTTTCCGTCCCAGCCGCTTTCAAAATCATCCGAAACCCAGATCCGTTCACCCCAGCGGTTGAAAACTTCCATGTGGCTCTGATTTATCCCCAGCCATTTCCCCGGAAAAGGCCTGAAAATATCGTTTAGCCCGTCGCCATTCGGTGTGATGACAAGGGGAACGGCAACATCAAAGAATTCAACCTTCACTGAATCAGAACTCTTGCATGTACCCAGCGTAACATCTACCGTGTAAATATCATTGGGTGGCGCCACCGTATTGGCATCGATTGACAGTATTTCTTCGGTTGATCCGTTTTGCCATAAATAGGTATCGTATCCCATTCCAGCATCGAGCTGTACTGTTTCGCCGGGAAAAGCAAGCTGATCTTCACCGAGGTCTACCGGAGGTATATCCACTACAGTAACATAAATATCATCGGTAACGCTGTCGCATTGATTGACGACGGAAAGGGAATAATCGCCCTGGCTGGTTACAGCATAGGTATTACCACCGGGCTGACCGTTCCAGTAATAGCTATAATCACCTTGAGGTGCTTGCAGAATGAGTGTATCGCCGGCACAGAATGTCTGATCATTTCCGAGGTTAGCAACCGGTGGCTGAATAAATTCGATAAAAACCGAATCGGAAGCGGTGCAGTTGTATTGATCGGTGACAGACACATTGTACTCTCCGCTTCCTGTCACATCAATGAATTGAGCTGCAGAGCCGTCCTGCCAGAGGTAGGAATCAAAACCCGGTCCGGCATTCAGGGTAACGGTATCCCCGTCGCAATGAAAAGAATTGCCTCCCAGGTCGACCTGTGGAGAGGAAACATCGACAAAGATTTCATCACTGTTGGAACAGCCAAAAGTGTTCGTCACCACCAGCGAATAAACACCTGCAGAACTTACATCGAGGAACGGAAAGTTAGAGCCATCCTGCCATTGATATGAAGCATAGTTTGACCCTACCTGCAGTGTCAGCACTTCACCATTGCAGATGACTGTGTCGTTCCCGAGATCAATAACGGGAAGCGGTGAAAAATTGACATAGATGGAATCAGAGGCAGTGGAACAGGCATTGGAAACCATGCACCAGTACAATCCCGTCTGGGTAACCGTATACGATGATCCTGAACTGTTATCCTGCCAGGTATAAGTCGCATAGCCCGGAGCGGCAGACAACACAAGCTGGTCGCCCGCGCAAAGTGTCGTGTCATTCCCCAGATCGACAGCCGGCCAGGGTACATATTGTACCTTTATCGTGTCGCTCGTTGCACAGTTATTTACACCATAAACTGTCACCCAATACGTTCCTTCGGAATTGACTATGTATGTCGGACCGGTCGAATTGTCCTGCCAGACATACGAATCATAACCTCCTCCCGGATTCAACATCAGCGTCTGTCCTTCACACAGAGTAGTATCATTACCGAGTTCGATTACGGGAACCGGGGCAACCGTCACCTGAATGGAATCGGTAGAAATGCAACCGAAATAATTTGCTACAATCACCCAGTACAGACCCGTTTCCGTGACTTCAAACGTCGGATCGATCGACCCGTCCTGCCATAAAAATCCTGCTCCCAAAGGGGCCGGGTTCAGTACAAGTGTCGAACCTTCGCAAATCGTTGTATCGTTTCCCAGGTTCACCACCGGTGCAGGAGACACAACGATATTTATCGTATCTGTAACGACACATGCTTTAAAGAGGCTGATATCGTCGATCGCAAAATCATTCCCGCTCATGGTCGTATTCTGGTTGACAATTTGCAGATCAATGGTGGTATTGGATCCTGAATTCCAGAAGTTATAAAAATTCTGCCACAGACAAGTCGCACCAGTCAGATTTATCTGCGCAATGGATACGCCATTAATCGATAAATCCATTACTGCCGGATTGGCAGGATGAACCGAAGTGAACCATCCTGAATAATGATAACCCGTGTTAGGTTCGACAGGAATTGATTCGTACCATACTTTCTGATTGGCAATAGGTGCACCATTCAAAACCATCATTTTTCCGTTGCCTGTTGTATGATCCGTGCAATTCGAAAAATCGGGATGTACGAGGTGGGGATTGGTTGTAACTGAATAGGTTCCTTCCGTATAAACGCTGGTTGGGTTGTATATGTAATCGCTTTGAAAACCGCCGTTTCCGTCACTAAAATCACCGTTGACGACAAGGTTGGTCGAATCGACCAGTGCAATGCTGCACCAGTACTGGCCACCCTCACTCACTGTAATTGTCTGGTTGGTGCTGCCGTTGCTCCACAGGTACGAAAGCGCCCCACTTCCCGCATCGAGCACTATACTCGTACCTTCACAAATCACCTTATCCTCTCCAAGGAAGGTCGAATCGCATTGTGAGAACACTGGTTTTGCCAGTAGCAAAGGCAGGATGATGAAGAATAGAATTTTAACGAATTGCACGACCAATTATCTATAAAATTTCGGTGAAAATAACAAATTATAGAAACATCGGAATGCATTGTTTTGTTAAAAAAATATATGGGGCCGGCGTTAAACCATTAGCCTTCATTCATGTCTGACCCTTGATACAAGTATGATGTTTTGATCAGGCTGAGCAGTTCATCCGCTCCAAATGTTAAACGTTCCAGCATAATCACAAAGCAAATTCCCGAAAGTCAAAAGGATAGTATTTAGTCAGTTCACATATTCAATATAGTTAACCTACACCCGAATAATCCTGCTTCTTTTCAAAAATAAGTAAGTTTGTGCAAAAACAATCATCAAATAATGTTCAAACCTTTTAAATTATGGAAGATCAAATTGCACTAAGAAGCCTTGGGAAGTCGGAAGTAAAGGTCACACCTATCGGATTAGGCTGTTGGCAGTTCAGTCAGCGAGCAAATTTAGCCGGGAAATTCTGGCCGTCACTAACGAATGAAATGATCCGCGATATCGTTGAAGTTAGCCTCGAAGAAGGCATCAACTGGTTCGATACAGCGGAGGCTTATGGCGATGGAACATCGGAAAAAATGCTGGCAAAATCATTGTCGGATTCGGGAAAAAAGCCAGGTGATGTGTTTATTGCAACTAAATGGTGGCCAATGTTCCGCATTGCTTCAAACATTGTAAAAACTATTGATGAACGATTGTCCTGCCTGAGTCCATTTCCGATAGACCTGTACCAGGTACATCAACCCTACAGTTTCTCGTCAGAAGTAAAAGAAATGGAAATGATGGCGAAGCTGGTTCAGGCAAAGAAGATCAAATACATCGGTGTAAGTAATTTTTCGGAACAAAAGATGCGTAGTGCATGGGAAACTCTCCAGAAATATGGCATCAACCTGCTGTCGAACCAGGTTCAGTTCAACCTGCTCAACCGGAAAATCGAGACAAACGGAGTGATGGAGGCAGCAAAGGAACTAGGGATCACTATTATTGCCTATTCGCCACTGGCTCAAGGAGTGGTTACAGGGAAATTCCACGACAACCCTGAACTATTGAAAAACATCGGTTTCCGAAAGTC
>CAVXTE010000089.1:0-25867 GCA_963764475.1 uncultured Bacteroidales bacterium | reverse complement strand
TAATATTTTTTCTCCATACCCGTCGTACCGTATAAAGTATGGTTTAAGACAACTATATAGTTCTTCCGATTGACCTGACTGCTTATCAAATTTATAAATGCCATCGGAATCTGATCCGTTTCCGGTGACGAAAATTAATGTTTCGAAATTAAGGAAGACCCCTTCATAAACAGGCAGGCTATCAACCGTATAGTACTCCCACTCAAAAGTAGTATTCGAAAATAAGTAAAATCCGCTGGCTGCACAAATCATTTCATCTTCATAAAAATAGGGGCCAAAACAAATATTGTTTGCTGCGATACCAGCCGGGCCATAAATCATCCAAGATTGTGTAAAGCAAAGATGAAACTGAAAAACCAGAATGAGTAAAGAAATAAATTTTTTCATAACACAAAATTTATTGATTTGATTTAAACCATTGATGTAAAAAATCGATAACAATGATCTATTAAAACATAACTATTATCAGTGTTTGGAATGAATAATTTTCATAACTGCTGATTTATCACCCTGCACAAGTTTTACAAAATAGATTCCATCGGACAGAAAAATTTCTTCTTTATTCGGATTCCATATTACTGATTGTTTTCCTGTTAATCCGGAAGAAATACTCATTTGTTTTATTTTTTCACCAGAAATATTAAAGATTTCCAAAGTATAAGGCTGAATTTCTGAAAGATTAAATTCAATTTTGATCTCATCCGAAAAGGGATTAGGTGAGACCTGCAACGAAAGTTGATTTTTTGATTTTTTCTCAGAAACTGAACCCCACAAATATTGAGTATCTGATTTATATAAGGCGTTGAAACCATTTATGTGCGTTTGCCAGATATTTAAAACTTCATAAGAATAAGGAAACATCCTTCCCAGGAACAAAATTGGATTACTATTGTATTCAGGGTCATTCGTTATATTGATTGGCTCCGATGATATTATTTCATCAACAATATAAATATCCGTCAATTCGCCGGGCCCTCCCCGAAAAGAATAGAGTATCAGATAAAGATCAGTAATAAAATCCAAATTAAATGAAGCTGGTTGATTGTAGTGTTCAATCCCGGTAAAATGGGGTGAAAAAACAGGGTCGGGATAATTTATATTGCCAAGGAATAAGATCGAATCTGCATTCTCCCAGCACAACGTCTGTCCTGCGCCCCAGACTGAATTGGATATTCGTAGGTTTATATTGTTACCTTCAGCAAACACGGTATCCGGGTCGGACCATTGGTAAGAAGGATATTCTTTACTTGAAGAATAAATATGGGATTCGCTGTTTTCAATTTTAAGCCAGGCAGCATAATTCGCAATGCAAACAGGGTTGTGGCAATCACCGGTAGCGAGCGTATCCGGTTCTGCAAATTGTAAGGTGTCACCACTAATTGCAAATTCTGATACAATTATTTTCCCTTCATATTCCCAGCATCCTGACCAATCTGAGGTAAATAATGATTTTTCATCTCCAGGTGTATTTGTTAATTGAAAAGGCTCATTAAAATTTCCGGATTCATCGAATTTAATGCCATGGATATCAAAGTTCCCGTTCGCGTTACTTTCAAAAATCAAGAAATTATTTGAGAGAAGAATTGGATTTATAAACTCGGCCATGTCATCAGCAAGAACAACCGTTTCATTCTCCATAGGTTCTGAAATTTTTCGCATCCATATTTGTTTTGGGCTGTCGAATGAAAATTGTTTTTCATAAAACATGATTAATTTGCCATCATATCCCTCCCCCTCAACAGCAACTACCGGATTTGTATTGAAACTTGTTGTGTCGGTTAATCTGACAGGATCGGACCAAGATTGAGCTAAGACTACATTCGCCCATAATAAAAGAATAACCAGTATTATTTTTTTCATAATCATTGAATTAAAGAACAATAAATTTTTTTGTAATTGTTTTATTTTTAGTTGGTACTAAGAGATAATAAACACCTGCGGGTAAATTACCTTTGCTCCAGTTAATATGAATATCACTCGATGCCTCCTTTTCTACAAGAATTTCATCCACATTATGGCCCTGGCTGTTCAGAACTTCCATTTTAATAGTTCTATGGTTTTGTTTCGGTAGGTTTATACTAATTGTGGCTTTATCTTTAACAGGATTGGGGAAAATTGAAATCACCGGTTCTTTCGAAACATGATCAGGCATTCCCACCATATAATCATTGCACATATACACCCCTGCATCGGTGCAGCAAAAGATGGCTATGGAACTCATTGTGGGATTCAGCAAAATTTTGTTGATATTTGTACTGGCTAATCCGTTGTTCATAAATGTAAGTCCGGGTGGCGGGGCTGCAGGATTGTAAAGGGCAACACCTTCATTCCCACCGGCAGAGGATTTCCACCCGACAAATATTGTCCCCATTGCATCATATCCGACAGCACTCATGTTGTCGCTCCAGAAATCAACCTGCCACGTGTTGCCAAAATCTTCCGATTTAAACAAACCGGATGAATTGGAATAATCAGGAAAGATACCAAAAAGATCGCCCTCGTAACTGAATTTGAGGTCGGTGAGGATGGGAGCGCCAGCAGCGGCCTCCTGCCAGGTTACGCCGTAATCATCCGACCAGTGGATGTTGTAAATATTGCTCACCTCCGATACGACCAGGTGATTTTCAAAACAATCCATGGCCGAACACGATTTCCCCGTAAAGTAAGGAACCTGGCTCCATGTTAATCCATCCACCGACTTGTACATTCCTCCAAACTGTGAACCGATATAATATTCATCGGTAAATTGATTGGATTGACCATCCGGTACAGAAACGACCAGCATAAAATTCGGATTAACGATCCACTCAACATCCTCGAACTGGTGTGTCTGGAGATCAAAAGTGTAAACCCCGTCTGAATAGCTCCCGTTGCCCATTACCACCAGGATTTTAAATCCGTCCAACCAGGCAGCGCCTGTGACGGGTAACCCTCCATACGTATAAAAAGCCCACTCCTGAACGTCATCTTCAAAAAGATACATGCCGTTGGGTGAACAGATTACTCCTTTCCATGAGCCCACGCCAAAACAAATGTTATTGGCATGAATCGTATCGGGACAAAAAGGTATCCAGGTATAAGCATGAATGACGGTAACGGAAAAAACAACAAGCAGGATAAGAACTACTTTTTTCATCTTTAGGAGGTTCAGAATTGAACCCTAAAAGTACAAAAAAGTAATCATAAATGCAAAGAAGTAACATATTTAAGGGAGGAATGTATCTGATCTATTTTAGTTTCCTGACTTTCTTTTCGATCAGCTTTTTGAGTTTTTCTTTGGACGGAGGTGGCCCTGTACTTACTTTATCACCACCAATGTTAAGTGTATCAGATAAATCCCAATTCCGGATTTGCGCTTCATTTAATGAGTCGATTTCATGGACTTCCACCTGGTTCCCGAATTCAGCCGCAACACTTTTTGCACGCTGGCAGGCAAGGTTTTGCGCTGTACACCAACCATGGCTTCTGCATGTAATGATAACTTTCTCTGTATTTTTTTCCGGCTTTTTGTTCTGACGGTTCCATTTTGGAGGTTGTGCATCATCCGTAAAGGGTTTCCACAATAAAACATCCCCTAAAAAACCTTTGCTATCGGCAGGAACATAGCCCTGTTTTTTATACCAGGAGGCTTTCATCCACACAGGCAATGATGATCCCCAGGCCACCATACCCTTTGCACCCAATTCCTTTGCATCTGCTTCAGCAACTTTCAGCATTGCTTTGCCCATGCCCTGGTTGCGGTATGTTACTCCATTATTTCCATAGACAAAGATGCAACTGATAAAATACAGATCTTTACCCTCAACCCATGAATGTTCGATTGGGAAATACTGGATCAATCCTCTTACAATACCTGAATCGTCCTGAGCCAATTTCACACGAAGGCCCTGTCCCTTCATCTTCTCATACCATTTTTCCTTGGCTAAAGCTGCTTCGGTTATTTCGTCTGACCAGTTTTCAAGACAAACAAAATAAGATGGTTTAAATTCCTCGCTGAGGTTTATAATTTTCATTGAATACCGCTTTCATTATGCTAAACTGCCTACATAAACAATTCTTTTGCGCATTGGTTTTGGATTGCCGCATTAAAATGGGTTATACACGCAGGAATCGAAAAAAGATTCATTTGCAATTCGGGTAATTTTAGGCACCCCTATATTATTGTAATTTTAGAAATCGATCCCGGGCTTTAAGTTTTCACCAAATCCTTCATTTTATCAACGATTGCGCTCTAATCACAGATTTAAATCACTGTTATAAGAAAAAACCAAATAATTAATTCAGGGAATTGAATTATTTTAAAACAATTAAAATTTGTCACCAAATCTGAAAATACCCGTTAAAATTTTAGTTTTGTGTGATTAAAATATTGGATGGCAACTAAAAACAGGGTCTTGCTGTCTGTTAATTAAAATTTCAAAAATAAAGTATATGAAAAAATTTACACTATTACTTATTCTTTCCTTTTTTATTATTGCTGCTTTTGCCCAGCAGGAACAATATTCAAAAGCAAAAATTTTCCTCGGAGAAAACGGGTTGCAGCTTTTGGCGCAATTGGGAATCGATGTTACGGAGGGCAGTTTGAAGAAGGGAGAATTTTTTATTTCGGATTTTTCCACTTCCGAACTTTTGAAAATTCAGGATCTGGGTTTAAATTATGAAGTGATGATCCCGGATGTAGCAAAATATTATGCTGACAGAAATGATGGACTTTCAAAGAACGTAGGTGATTATAAGGGAGCCGGCGATTATGAAGTCCCGGAAAATTTCGAATTTGGTTCGATGGGTGGTCATGATACTTATGATGAAATGGTTGCTAATCTTGACAACATGCATACACTTTTCCCTGACCTCATCACTGAAAAAGAATCGATCGGCCAAACTATCGAAGGCAGGGATTTGTGGATGGTAAAGATTTCTGATAATCCGAATGTAAATGAAACTGAGCCTGAGGTACTTTATACAGCACTCCATCACGCCCGCGAACCGGAAGGAATGATGCAAATGCTTTTCTATATGTATTACTTACTTGAGAATTATGAGAATGATCCGTTTATCCAAACATTGGTGGATAATACCGAAATGTATTTTGTCCCTTGTATCAATCCTGACGGTTACGTTTACAATCAAACAACCAGTCCAAATGGGGGCGGGATGTGGCGTAAAAACAGGAGAGACAACGGCGGAGGAATCTATGGTGTGGACATCAACCGGAACTACGGTTATATGTGGGGACTTGATAATTACGGATCTTCGCCCGATCCGTCTAGTGAAACTTACAGGGGGACAGCAGCATTTTCTGAACCTGAAACTTCTGCGATCCGCGATTTTTGCGAGTCCCACATTTTTGTGAATATCCTGAACTATCATACGTTTTCAAATGATTTGCTCTACGAATGGGGATATACAGCCGATCCCAGTCCGGATGATGCAATTTTTCATGCACATTCTGTGCTTATGACCCAGGATAATCATTACCTGTACGGGCCGGGTTATACTACAATTTATCCTACAAACGGCGGTTCTGATGACTGGATGTACGGTGAGCAGATAACAAAAAACAAATCCTTTTCCTATACGTCGGAACTCGGTGGCAGTAGCGACGGATTTTGGTGCCCGGTCAACAGGATCATACCGATCGCACAGGAAAACATGATACAAAATATACTGATCGCTGCTTTTGCTGGTAGTTATGCTGATGTCGAGGAAGTAAATCCAACGATTACAGATCAGACTTCCGGTTACTTTAAGTTCGATATTACACGGCTTGGGTTGAAAGATGGCGCTACGTTTACGGTTAGCCTTGATCCAATCGGAACAAATGTAACTTCTACAGGAAATCCGGTTATTTTTAGTGATATGGATATATTGGAAACACGAAACGACTCGATCTTTTATACGCTCGACCCGGCCATTCTGAACGGTCATGAATTCAAATTCCTGCTTTCGGTAGATAATGGAGATTACGCATTGAGCGATACGGTTACTAAAATCTTTGGCGAAACAAATGTATTATTTGAAGATGACTGTAATACATTTACGAACTGGACTTCTTCCGAATGGGCTGTTACAACAAGCAGTTATCATTCACCAGGTGGATCGATAACCGATTCCCCATCCGGAAATTATCCGAACAATCATACCAGTACAGCTACTTTCAACAATACAATCGATCTTGGTAATGCAGGATTTGCAATACTGCAATTCTGGACGAAATGGGCACTTGAGCCGGGATTCGATTATGTACAGCTTCAGATTTCGACCAACGGCGGAAGTTCATGGACTGCCTTAACAGGAAAATATACCATGATCGGAAACGACAACCAGGCTACTGGCGAACCAGTTTACAACGGTATGCAAACCGATTGGGTACAGGAAGAGGTCAACCTCTCGGATTATATTGGGACCACTGTTAAATTCAGGTTCAGGCTTAAGAGCGACTGGTCGGTGAATGAAGACGGCTTTTATTTTGATGATTTCACCATAACGACCGTAAATATGGAGTATACCGGAATTCAACCCGGATCGGTTCAACAATCTGTCTTTTTATCCGAACCATTTCCAAATCCTGCTAATGAATCCGTAACGGTTCGGTTCACTATTCCGGAAACCTCAAAAAATGTGAATTTTAATCTGGTTAATTCAACGGGGCAAGTGGTATATTCTTCCATTTTAAAGCAAAGTCAACATGGTTTATCAGTATCATTAACCAACTTTGAATCCGGGATTTATTATTACCGGATTGAAGGAAACAACTTTCAGTCGGAAGTGAGGAAGTTGATCGTTATCCATTAATTGGTTAAATGATAACAATTGACAAATAACTTAGAACCCCAATGCAAGTGTCATTGGGGTTTTTTATTTTCCCGGAAATACTATTTTTGCCCGATAACAGTTTTAAATTGTCAAATACCTTCTATGCATTTGGGGTCACTCAAAAAAATCAGTCTTTTTGTTTTAGCCGGAGTTGTGGTTCTCATCGTTCTGCTTTATTGGTTTGAACCGAACGAAAATACAACAAGCGAACTCCCGGTTATAAATGAAACCCATGAACCTCTGATGGTTTATGGTATCGATGCCGATTCGCTGGTGGTATACAGAGAAACCGTCAAAAAGAATGAATTTTTATCCGATATCCTTTTGAATTACGATGTCGATTACCCGACGATCGACCTGTTGGCAAAACGATCGCAGCCGGTTTTTGATGTGCGGAAAATCAGGGCCGGCAATCATTATACGGTACTTTGTACGGATGATTCCCTGCACAAGGTTCAGTATTTTATTTATGAAAGCTCGCCAACTTCGTATATTGTTTTCGATTTGAAAGATTCTATTCATGTTCATCGGGGAGAAAAGGAGGTTGTCGTAAAAACAATATCAACCAGTGGCACCATTTCTTCTTCCCTCTGGAATGCCATGGTTGATAATCAAACTGATCCGAACCTGGCCATCGAGCTTTCCGAAATTTATGCATGGACCATCGATTTTTTCGGGATA
Organism: uncultured Bacteroidales bacterium; assembly: GCA_963764475.1. Classification (GTDB taxonomy): domain Bacteria; phylum Bacteroidota; class Bacteroidia; order Bacteroidales; family JAADJA01; genus JAADJA01. Next base: position 18,370 of record CAVXTE010000089.1, on the reverse strand, counting down.
CAGAAAGGTGATTATTACAAAGCAATTTACGAAGAATTGTACGTAGATAGCACCCGTATTGGCATCGGTAATGTGAAGGCAGCACTTTTCAATAATTCAGATCATGACTTTTATGCATTTTATTATACGCAGGATAGCGTGGGCGATTATTTCGATGACGCCGGAAAAAGTTTGCGGAGAACATTTTTGAAAGCGCCTCTCAGGTACAGCAGGATCAGTTCACGTTTTTCGAACAGCCGGATGCATCCCATACTGAAAATCCGTCGGCCTCACCATGGAGTGGATTATGCTGCACCTACAGGAACTCCGGTTCATGCGATCGGAGAAGGAACCATTGTTGAAGTAAGGTACAGCGGAGGCGGAGGCCGAACTGTGAAGATAAAACACAATGGCGTTTATACAACATCCTATATGCACCTTTCCAAATACGGTAAAGGCATCAAACCAGGCTTACATGTAAACCAGGGTGATATCATCGGATATGTTGGAAGTTCAGGCCTTGCAACTGGTCCACACCTCGATTTCAGATTTTATAAAAATGGTCAGGCAGTCGATCCGCTTACTGTAAAATCACCCCCTGCCGAACCGGTCGATACAGCCAATCTTTCTGATTATTTGACTGTTGTTTATTTGTACAAAAACAAACTTGACAGCATTCCTCTGCCTTCCTCCATGATCGCTTCAGACAAAAAATAAATTCAAGATTTTTTGCGGTTCATTCATCCCTATAACCTGATAAATGAACATATTACACACTGATTCGTTTTGTTATTTACAGTTAGCGAATTCTTAAGAAATTTAAAAAAAAACAGGTAAAAAGCTACACTGAATAAGCCAACTGTACTACTTAACCATGTCTTCATTTAATTACATTATGTAACTTAAATAACCAGGCTATGAAACCAAAATTTGCTGATCTGCACCTTCATCCACACATGCGATCGTTCAACTGGCTGCATGAACCAGGAAAAGATGAATCCCAAACGAAATATGATCCCTGGTGGATCATTCTGCCGAATTTTAAAAAAGCTGAAGCCGGAAAACGGGCCGCATCCTATTCGCAATGCGATCTGGCCCAGATCGTGAATGGCAACATGAAACTGGCTATTGTTTCGTTGTACCCGCTTGAAAAGGGATGGGTGACAGGAGCCAAAAACATCACCAAAGGCCGCATCATCGACCTGCACAAGCTTCTCGGGAACAATGCCCTCAACGACTTTGCCAGTGAGACGGCAAACCTGATCGTCAAGCCCCTTTTCTTCCTTCTCGGAAAAGATAAAAAGCAACATGTAGCCGTACGCGATTTCATGCAGACCGTTTTCATGAAACTTCCATATAAAAAAATTAATTTTTTTCAGAGCGATAATTATAATTATTTCAATGAACTGAAAGAGGAACGCAAGTACCTGCTGAAAAAAAATGATATTGAAACATCAACCGACCTCTTTGTACCGTGGCAGAAAAAATTATTTACCAAAAAAAGTAAACTGCGGAAAAAACATGCCGACAGGCTGATTGCAAAAGGAACTTACGTATTTGCAAAGAGTGGAGATCATGTTAAAGAAATCATAGACAGCGGGAAAATCGCCTTTGTCCTGTCGATTGAAGGTACCAATGTTTTCAATTCGGACAAACCTTTGGCAGAGGTGATTAAAAACATCAAAGAAGTTAAAAACTGGGACGAACCCTTGCTGTTCATCACCTTTTCGCACCACTTTTACAACTTCCTCGCCGGACAGGCCCATAGCCTTCCGAATATTGCTAACCTGGTTCTCGATCAGTCTGAAGGTTTAACCAAAGGATTCACTGATGATGGCTGGGAGGTGCTTAGGTTTCTGTTAAGTCTTGATAAAGATAATAAATACCAACCCGATCAGATGGGCAGGCGCATCCTCATCGATGTGAAACATTTGAACGCCCGTGCACGCCTGGAATACTACAAAAACATCATCGAACCCTGTTTGATAAAAGGCGACCGTATTCCGGTCATTGCCAGTCATGTTGCCTATTCCGGCAGGAAAACGCTTGTCGATCATATCGCCGATATGAGCAATGAAAAAGACGGGTTTATGGCCGAACGTTACGGGCATCAGTTCAATGCCTGGAACATTAATATCTGCGATGAAGATATACTTACAATCTTTAAAACCGGCGGCCGGATCGGTGTCAATTTTGATCAGCGTATCCTGGCCATTCCCAAAAAGGATATACCGAAAAAAGACCGGCACATGTCATATTTCTGGCAAAACATGAAATCGATGATGAAAGTAGTTCTCGAATCCGATGAAGTCAAAACATCAGAAAAAGAAAAAGTACTGAACATGATCTGTCTCGGCAGCGACTTCGATGGTTATATTGATCCGGCCGATAAATATGCCACCGTTCTTGATCTGCAGGAATTCAGAGCCGACCTGATCAACGAGATCGATAAAGATCCGGAAAAAGAAAAGTTTATGTTCGATAAATACAACGCCGAAGACATAGCAGAAAAGATCTGCTTTCAGAATGCTTTTGACTTTGTGGTCGAGAATTTATAAAATTCAATCCTTTCCCACCGTGGCTGAAAAGATGTTATTCGACCACCACCCTAACCCCTTCTGAATGGCTTGTAAATTCAGGAGCGTACATGCACTGTATGGTCGTGATACCATTCGAGAAATCACCTTTTTGGGATACGATCAACGGGTATTCAAACACATAGGTTCCCTTTTGCAGGTAGTCAAAATAGAAATTTGTAGAGGCATCAAGGGTACTTTCATAATAGCCCAATCCGCCCTGGTACTTATACCCTGAAATGACATTCACCGGCTCGAAAGCCGAAGCTCTCAAATCCTTCATGTGTATGTATTCCATGTCACGGTCGACGCGAAGTTCAATCCTTACTTTGATCTTATCACCGACTTTTAGTTTCATTCCATTTTTTACAGGCTCGATCACCGGACCTGCATCGGTGTTTCGTTCAACAAAAAGTTTTTTATCCAGTTTTAAAGGTGTTTCATGTGAGGTAATCTTATCCAGGTTTTCAAAATATTGCCAGTAAACTGCACCCCAGGCAATACCTTCGTTTTTGTTAGTCACCGAAATTTTTCCCATCTCAGGCTTTATATCACCATCGGACCATGAAGTACGGAAATAGCCCGTACCGGCTTCCACTTTTGAGTCGTCCCGTTTGAATGGATCAATTATCTCATTTCCTACCTTGATTTCTGCAAGCTGATCTTCTGACAACCAATCGGAACCCTGCAGCAGCAATGCATAAACAGCTTCGGCAGTTGCCGGCCCGGTTCTCCAGTTTTGTGTTTGCTTTTGCTTTAGGAGCCAGATTTTCATCTGCTCTACAGATTTGCGGTCGTTTTTAATTTCACCAAAAGCTTCGATCAGCAAAGCCTGCGTTTCAACAGGTGCCTGATACCAGTAATAACCTCCTTTATTTTCACGCCAGTACATACCTAACTCATCGGAATAAAGCGCATGTTCCTTTATTGAAGCCATGATTTCAGATGGTATGGTTTTTTCTCCCAGCCGGTTCAAAGCAAGTGCTATCATCCCTTTCAGGTAAATACTGTTTTCTGTCCAGTATTTTATAGCCTGTCCTTTAAAATAATCGAAAGCTTCACGATTAGCAGCCGAAAGGTCAACGTCATTCATAAAATTAGACCGTGCGTACAAGTACTGAATCTGGATTTGGCTTAAATGGTTTTCATCCATCTTATCCGGGCTGTATTTTTTGATCTTGTCATAATCCTCTTTTAACCGCTGGTCGAGATAACGGACAGCAAGGGACATCATTTGTGCAGTTTCCTTGTCATGCATGGGATCAACCACGCCAAGTTGTTTTAAATGACCGAATCCGGTAACGATGTTTTGTGTCATGTATCTGCTTTCGGGCATTCCCTGAAACCAGGGCCAGCCACCATTTGATGACTGTTTTTGCCGGAGTTTCAAAAGCGACGACTGCAATTCGTCATGCATCCTGTTCAGGTCAAATAGAAGTGCAACGCGTTGCTTTCTTTCCTTTTCATTTTTTGCATCCATCACCCAGGGCGTTTCCTGCAGGATCACCGATTTCAAATCCTGGTTCTTTTCAAGGTTCGATAGTAAGGCATCAGGTGTGTAATTTTTCCATACTTCAAAGACCTGTTTGATCTTCGGTTTCGAGTTTACAAGAAATGAGGCAATGGCATTAGCATAATAACGGTCGAATGTATTGTCGGCCGATTCGTACTCCGATTCCATGATATAGGGCAACGCCTGAACTGCATACCAGGTCGGATTGGATGAAAATTCCAGCGTTAGCTTATAGTTTTTCAGAGTCCCTGCAGTTTTCCCCGATGAACCTGAATTTAACAATTTTGTAAAGGTGAAATTCTTCGTTTCTTTTCCTTTAACCGGCAGAGGCATCGATTCGGTGACAAGCATACGATTCGTGAGCACCGGGATGGTATTTTCCTCACCATCGGAGAAATTCCCTGCCTGCGCCATAATCCTGTATGTAATGACATCAACATTATCCGGAATAGTTAATTCCCACCCTGTTGAAGAACTGTTGCCTTTTGTAGCATTAAAGGATTTTGTGGAGGTTTCGCTTATAAGTTTCGCCGTTATGTCATTCATGGTGCGCGCATCAAAAAACTGAATTTTCACATCACCATTCAACACCTTATCAGATAAATTTACTATTTTGGCGGTGAAAACAATCTTATCACCCTGCCTTAAAAATCGTGGAGGATTAGGAACAACCATCAAATCTTTTTGTGTAATGACTTCTTTCTCAAACTGCCCGTATTTCAGGTCTTTTGTGTGAGCCAGACCCAGCAGCTTCCAACGTGTCAGCGATTCGGGAGCGGTAAAGCTGATGATGACTTCACCGCTTTCATTGGTTTGAAGTGTAGGGTAAAAGAAGGCTGTTTCACGAAAATCACGCCGAAGTTGCAAGCCGGTATATGCTTCCTTCTTTGGTTCTTCAGCAACCTTGCTTTTTCCCTCTTCAATGGTTTTGTCAGTATCTTTTGATTCCGTGCTTTCTTTCAAATTCACAATATTTTCTCCGGGCATAGCCTGCATTTCGAACACAGTTCCTTCGTCTGCAAGTCCTTTCCGGTATAAGGGACCCCCTCCGTAATAATTGAATCCGAACCAGTTGAGGTGATCGTAATACTTTATCACAGGTTTATAAATATCTCCGGATGATGGTGTAATGATCCTGAAATTTTTTATTGTAAACGCTTCCCTTCCTGACCAGTTAATATTACCGTACATACGCTGGTACAGATCAAAGGTGAAGGAATGTGGTTTGAGAGCATCAAGCGAAGCATCGTACATCGAGGCCAGTAATTCGGCTGCAACTGCCTCTCCGGTGGATCCTTTTATTTTAATTTTCCATTCTTCTTTCTGACCTGGAATAAGTTTATTCCTGAATGTCATGAATTCAAAGTCCAGTTTTTTATTGGTATACGGCACATCCACACGGAACGATTCCTGAAAATTCTGGTTATGTTTCACAAAAATGAAGTTGACCGAAATACCTCCTCTGTACTCTTCTTTTATTGGAATTTCGATCCTTTTTTGTTCGTTACTCAGTTTCAACCATTGCCGGTTTATCACTTCATCTTTAAATACAACCTCATACAAGGCCTGTACATTTTTATCAGCTGTACCAATCAGGAAAGCAGCTTTTTCACCAGGTTCCGCTTTGTCTTTCAGGGCTTGTGACCAGAATATTTCATTTACCGGAATTTTTTTATCCGGTTCTGCGTAGAGTGTAACGAACTTTTTAAATTCAACCTTTTCACCGAAACTATCGGTAGTCTGGACTGCAAATGAATATCGGCCGGTTTCCAGTTTCACATCTTGTGGTAACCTGATGATTGAATCGGTAGTGGTATTAAAATTCAATGTGGAGACAACTTTATCTGTCTCTAATTTTTCGGGAGTTCCCTCATTTTTATAAGGTTCGTTCGGGAAATCTTTTTTAAATTCCGGCTCATCAATGACAAAAACATCCGGTTCATCCCAGCGCCTTTTTGTGATAAGGCGATCAGGTTCTTTCAGTTTTGAAATGACAACCTGTCCTTGTGCCGGTTCAGGATGCCCATTCAGGTTGGTGGTGGTGATCTTAAAGTCTTTAAAGTTTGTTTGATCGATCACATCCTTCATTTCAAGATTTACCAGTAATGCTTTATACCCAACCCTTACAACCGTAGCCGAGGATTGGGTTTCGCCATTAATGTCAGTGACATCGGCATAAACAGTATAAATAAAAGCAGGCTGGTAATTTTTCGGAACCGAATAATCCGGAATTGCTTTGAATTCGACATCGAAATCACCGTTTGCGTCTGTTGTGGTTGTTCCCTGCGTAATTTCCATTTGAGGTTTAAACGGAAAATAGATAGAATACCAGTATCGCCAGGGAAATTCCATGCCACGTTCAACACGGTATTTCACCTGTGCATTATCAATGTTATTCCCGGCATAGGCTTTCGCCTTTCCACTTACAGTAACCTTTTCATTTAGTTTGTAACTTCCTTCCACAGGGTTGAATACAACTTCGAATTTTGGCCGTTTGTATTCCTCGACCGATACCGATGCTGAACCGCTTTCATTTTTGATCGTCATTGCTCCGTTCAAAACACCAGAAGGAGCTGTAAACGTAGCATTAAATGACCCGTATTCGTTGGTTACCAACTGCAATTCAGAAATCTTTTGATAATTCACATCAAAAAATTCGACTGTCGTTTTATAGTTTGCCTTTATTTCATAATTATCTTTGAATTTATCGATCACAATGCCTTTAAAATAAATAGTCTGGCCGGGGCGATAGATAGAACGATCGGTAAAAAACCAGGTCCGTGTTTCGTGTTTTTCTTCTTTCGGATAATAACTCGTGAGGTAGTACTGATTATCGGTTACGAGCCGGTCGTTTTTCATCCTGAAATCCATGTAAAAAGAATTCGGCCTGGATTTGGAATCACCGGCAGGAATCTCAAAATAGCCATTTTCATCGGCAGTATAAGTATTGCCTGTATTATACCGGTATTCACGGCTGCTGTAATCGTATTCACGAAACATCATTTGGGAAGAGACGCCTTTTAACGGTTCACCCGATTCCCTGTCGAGAAGGTAAAAACGATAGCCTTCTTTTGGCGTTTTCTGACTGATGTAACTGATGTTTGAAATCCACAAAGAACTGTACGTCATGAGGTCCTTTTCAGTATCAAAATTTTCTGATACAGATGCAAGTACAATAAAGTATCCGCTATGAAGGGCCGGGATTTTTATTTCCGTACGGTGGTTCTGAAAATCGCCATCGTTCGGGAAATACTGCTCCCAGGATTTGAGAACTGGTAGCGATGCATATTTTTTTAATACATTTGTTTTATCGTTTGTCCTTAATTGTAAATCCCTGTCGGTTTCGTAATCCATCTGGATAACCCGGAAATACAATTTATTAATATTTCTGTATCCCACCGATAAAAGGAAGGGTTTATTGGGCGTATTAACCGCCTCTGTTTTAAGGTTAAGTTCGGGCGTTTTAATCTGAGATTGCAGGTATTTGCAGTTTTTTGCTCCGTCAGAATCCGGGAAACGACCTTCCACCTCCACACATTTTTCTACAGCTTTTTTCTTCTCCCATTTATATTGATCCGAAACAAGAGGAGCATACTGACTACCGAATTTGGAAAGTTCTCTGGCGATAAGATAACCGGCGTCAGCAGAGGCCGTATCTTTAATATAGCTTTTCTCAACCTGCCGAACCGCCTTTAAATACAGACTGTCTTTGTCAGTCAGGATGGAATTCTGTCTTATAAATTCCAGCCGTTCGAGATCAACATCGATGAGTGCTGTTGGATCTTTATCATTGAGGTGAAAAGCGATCAGATCCTGAAGAATTCTGAATGCATAAAATTTCAGTGATAATGAATCCTTCGTTTCTGCAGAAAGTTTACTGAAGGATGCCGGACCACCGAAATAAGCGTCACTATCAATTTCGAAACGATAGGCCGGTTGTATTACTGATGACTCGTCATTCATGAAAAAATCTGCTGCACGGTGGGCAAGGAAATCATAAAGTGTCGGGCGGTATTTTTTAGATTTACCCGCAGTTTCAAGTATTACGTCATATGCTTTTAGTTCGGTTTTTTTCAATTCAACCGCATTGTCAAGGGAAGCCAAATAGTTTTTAATTACCTGGTTCACCAGCGTTTTCATACCCCAGGTGCGGATATCTTTCAGATCGGCATTTACAATCGGTTGTTCTGTCCAGAAGCTTGTAACGGTTTGCCTGGTAATACCTCCAGTAAAGTTCGGCTTCAATCGAATGCAGTATTTGTTTATCAGGGAAACCTGATTTCTCAATTTCTGTAGATATGTCGGAAATAGTACTTTCCATAAAATCTTCTTCAAAATCCGATTTCAGTTTAAGCTTATACAATGTCGCTTTAATAAATTGAGGATGATTGTTTTCTTTTTTGGCTTTGTTGTAAATCGACTCCACTACTTCCAGGGCTGATTTGGGAAGGCCTTTGTTTTGAAGTGAATCTACTTTTTTCCAGTCCTGCTCATATGTTTTATATTCGGGTGAAGGGTCCATGGAATTTGCAGAGATACAGGATGTAGAAAATAAGGTAAAACTGCTTACAACGACGATTAAGATGAATGCACCGATAAAAAAGATGAGTCTTGTTTTCATTTCAATATTTTTGTTTTTACATTGATTTTAATTACAGATGCCTGAGTGATTGAAATTTCACAAATCATGCCGGAAATGCAAAGTTAGTCCAAAAGAGTGGAAATAGCAGAGACAGAGTGATCATTAATCTTTTTCGATAAGAGAAGTCAGGGGATTGGCCAAACCCGAGTAATCCATCAGTTCGGCTTTTACATTGCCCACAACAACGGCTGATTTGGCAAGGATGGGGATGTGATTCTTATCATCGGTAACCCAGAGCATCATCGGGTATTTATCTGAAAAAACTTCGCCTGTTGCCATACCCGGTTTAAACCGGAGGCAATGGAATTTCCCCAGATCGATTTTGATATCCTCACGACCTTCAAAAACGATCGCAGAAACATAAACCGAGTCGTCTAAGAAAAAATTAACCGGGAAGGCATCACCGATTTTTAATGTATCGCAATTAAAGGTTCGGGCAAAGTAGATCGCCGAAATAATATCTTGTGTATATTTCGGAATTTGTATCGAATCGGTTCGTGTAACGACATAATTTTTCTGCTGATTGAACCGGTATTCGTCGTCCTTTATATAGCCTCCTTCACGTGTCCTTCTTATAAAATAATAAGGCGCAAAAAATTCTTTATCGACATATGAATCGAACTGATCGTACACCTTATAAAACCAACTAAACAACCCTTTCGACTGACCTTCCGTATCAATATGCCAGGCACTCCTTCCGTTAAATTTTTCTTCCGAATCTTTTACTTCGAGGGTTCCAATTCCAGCGGTAATTTTACCGGTAAGCCAGGCATCATAATAAAAACGATAGTGAAGCACTTCACCGGTTTTAAAGGCCTCATTATCAATTTTACGCCAGGTGTTCTGTGAAAACCCATGTGTAAAAAAAAATAGAAATGATAGAGTAAAAATTACAGGAATGCTCCAACTGTCCGATCGCCGTCTATTCATGGTTGTTAAAACTATGAAACCACAATATTTATTATTTTGTTCGGTACCACGATCACTTTTCTTACCTGTTTTCCCTCTATCCATCGTTGCGAGCGTTCATCATCCAGTGCCTGTTTTTCGACCTCATGGACAGGCATTTCTTTCGGGAGTTCAAGTTTGAACCTCATTTTACCATTGAAAGAAACAGGATATTCAAAGGTATTTTCCCTTATAAATGTTTCATTGAATTCCGGAAATGCAGCATTGGCCACACTTGGTTGATTTCTCAGGACCGTCCATAATTCTTCCGCAATATGCGGGGCATATGGTGCGAGAAGGATCACAAGATCATTAAGAATTTCTTTTTTGTGGCATTTCAGATCGGTCAGTTCATTTACACATATCATAAACTGGCTGACAGCAGTATTGAAGGAGAATCGTTCGATGTCTCCCTGGATTTTTTTAATCGTCAGATGAAGCGCTTTTAATTCCTGGGGTTGCGGCTTTTCATCAGTGATGATGAGTTGGGCGTTTTCATCAAAGAAAAGCCGCCAAAGTTTTTTCATGAACCGGTAAACGCCTTCAATGCCTTTGGTATCCCAGGGTTTATGGCTTTCGAGCGGACCCAGGAACATCTCGTACAGACGAAAGGTATCGGCACCATACCGATCGATCAGGTCATCAGGATTGACGACATTGTGCTTCGACTTCGACATTTTTTCAACTTCCCACCCACAAATGTATTTCCCGTCCTCAAGTATAAATTCAGCATCGCTGAATTCCAGCCTCCATTTTTTAAATGCTTCGATGTCGAGAATGTCGCTATCTACTATATTTACATCAACATGCAGGGCAGTGGTTTCATAATTTTTCCGCAAATTATACGAAACGAACTGATTGGTTCCATTTACTCTGTACACAAAATTCGACCGTCCTTGTATTTTACCCTGGTTGATCAGCTTTTTGTAGGGTTCTTCCTCACAGGCCAATCCAAGATCGTACAAGAACATATTCCAGAAGCGGCTGTAAATAAGATGGCCGGTAGCATGCTCGTCCCCACCAAGGTAAAGGTCGACATCACGCCAGTATTCATTCGCTTCCTTCGAGAAATATTCTTTGTCATTCCAGGGATCCATATAGCGGAGATAATACCCGCTTGAACCGGCAAATCCGGGCATGGTGTTAGTTTCCAGAGGATACCCTTCCTTTGTTTTCCAGTTTTTAGCTCTGGCCAAAGGCGGCTCACCAGTTTCAGTTGGCAGGTATTTATCTACATCCGGCAATTCCAAAGGGAGTTCGGATTCATTCAGTGGATAAGGCATACCGTCAATATAATAAATTGGAAATGGTTCACCCCAATAACGCTGCCGGCTAAAAATCGCATCACGGAGTTTGAAATTTACCTTTCCGTACCCCAATTCCTCCTCTTCAAGAAATGCAATGGTTTTCCGGATAGCCTCCGTTACATCCATGCCATTGATAAAGCCAGAATTGATCATTTTCCCATCCTTCGCATCATACGATTCTTCCCAATTTGCGGGGTCGGAAGGGTTCTTCACTTTCTTTTGCCACAACCTGAATAATCGGCAATTTAAAAAATTTTGCAAAGGCAAAGTCGCGGCTGTCGTGTGCCGGGACTGCCATGATTGCGCCGGTTCCATAACCAGCCAGCACATAATCGGCAACCCAGATGGGAATCGATTCTCCATTGACAGGATTTATCCCGTAAGCACCGGTAAATTTCCCCGTTATTTGCTTCACTTCCGACATGCGATCGACTTCCGAACGGTTTTTCGCCCAATTGACATAAGCCATTACTTCTCCTTTTCTGTCAGGTGTGGTTATTTTTTCAACCAGTTCGTGCTCCGGGGCAAGCACCATGAAAGTGGCTCCCCATAGTGTATCGGGGCGGGTAGTGAAGACTTCGATGATTTCTCCAAAACCCTTTATTTTAAAATTGACTGAAGCTCCTTCACTCCTTCCGATCCAATACCGCTGCATCTCTTTCAGCGACTCAAACCAGTCGACTTTATTGAGGCCGTCGAGCAAACGCTGCGCATAGGCTGTTATCCTTAACGACCACTGCCGCATCAATTTCCGCTCAACCGGAAAGCCGCCTCGTTCGGAAACTCCGTTGACAACTTCGTCATTTGCCAGCACCGTCCCAAGTGCCGGACACCAGTTGACCATGGTATCAGCCAGATAAGCAAGACGGTAATTCATCAGGATTTGCTGTTGTTCTTTGTTGGTTTTAGAATTCCAATCATCCGCACTAAAACTCTCAGTCGGATCATAGGCAGCATTTATGTTTTGATTTCCTTCCTTCTTAAAAATTTCAATCAGGTTTTCAATCGGTTCTGCTTTATCAGTTTCCTTGTTATACCAGTGTTTGAAAAGTTGAATAAACGTCCATTGTGTCCATTTGTAATAAAACGGATCGGACGTCCTGACTTCCCGGTCCCAGTCGAATGAAAAACCGATCCTGTCGAGCTGTTCGCGGTAGCGTTTGATATTTTTTTCAGTTGTGATGGCAGGATGGGTACCCGTTTGAATAGCATATTGCTCTGCCGGCAATCCGTAAGCATCATAGCCCATTGGATGCAGTACGTTGAACCCTTTCAGTCTTTTATAGCGGGAATAGATATCCGAAGCAATATACCCCAGCGGATGACCTACATGCAGTCCGGCTCCCGAAGGATAGGGAAACATATCAAGCACATAATATTTGGGTTTTGAATGATCGATGACCGTTTTAAAGGTTTTATTTTCAGCCCAGTATTTCTGCCACTTCTTTTCTATTTCAATGTGATTGTATTCCATTTTATCTTTATCCTGATCAATTGATAACCTCTTTTTAGAGGCAACGAAATTATGAAAAAAACTTCCGTTGCATTAATGCAGCGGAAGCCGGTATCAATTATCTGATTAAATCTATTTGTTCGACTTAAGCCTGTCAGCAACTACGGATTTTATTTTATCGATCCCGATCCGGTCCTGTTTCATCGAATCCCTTTCTCGAATTGTCACGGTATCATCTTCGAGGGTCTGATGATCGATTGTAATACAATACGGAGTTCCGATCGCATCCTGCCTGCGGTAGCGCTTGCCGATGGAATCTTTTTCTTCATAAAAACACATGTAATCCAACTTCAGGCTATTGAATATATCGATGGCCTTTTCGGGTAAACCGTCTTTTTTCACAAGAGGCAACACACCTACCTTTATCGGTGCCAAAAATGGCGGTATTTTCAAAACAACCCGCTCCGAACCATCTTCCAGTTTTTCTTCATTGTAGGCAAACGTCAAAACAGCCAGAAATGTCCGGTCAAGTCCGATGGAAGTCTCGACGACGTAAGGCACATAGCTGTCATTCAAATCCGGGTCGAAATACTGGATTTTTTTGCCTGAAAACTTCTGATGAGCCGACAGGTCAAAATCTGTACGTGAATGTATCCCTTCGAGTTCCTTAAAGCCCATTGGAAAATTAAATTCAATATCGAAAGCAGCATTCGCATAATGGGCAAGTTTATCATGCTCGTGAAAACGATACTCCGACTGGGGAATTCCCATGTTCAGATGCCAGTTCATCCGCTGGTCTTTCCAGTATTCAAACCATTTCATTTCTTCGCCCGGACGCACAAAAAACTGCATCTCCATTTGTTCGAACTCACGCATTCTGAAGATGAACTGTCTGGCAACGATTTCGTTCCGAAAGGCTTTCCCGATCTGTGCAATTCCGAAAGGAATCTTCATCCTGCCTGTCTTCTGAATATTGAGATAATTTACAAAAATACCCTGGGCTGTTTCAGGGCGAAGGTAAATCTGGTTTGTGTCTTCACTTAGCGAACCCAATTGCGTGGCAAACATGAGGTTGAACTGCCGGACATCCGTCCAGTTTTTCGATCCTGAAATGGGGCAGGCAATTCCAAGGTCCTCAATCAACGTTTTAATATCGGGAAGCCTGTTTTCTTCCAGGGCGGAATAAAGCCTGTGTTTGATCGAATCGATTTGTTTTGTGTATTCAACTACACGTTGATTCGTAGTGACGAATTGTTGCTTATCAAAGGCATCGCCAAACCTATTTGCAGCTTTTTCAATTTCTTTATCAATTTTGGCTTCAATTTTAGCAATGTGATCTTCAACCAAAACATCCGCCCGGTAACGTTTTTTCGAATCCTTGTTATCGATCAGAGGGTCATTAAAAGCATCCACATGCCCCGAAGCTTTCCAAACCAATGGATGCATGAAAATTGCAGCATCCAGGCCGACAATATTCTCATGGTACTGAACCATCGATTTCCACCAGTAATCTTTGATGTTATTTTTCAATTCCACACCATACTGGCCATAATCATAAATAGCACTCAGCCCATCATAAATCTCACTCGATTGAAAAATAAACCCATACTCTTTGGCATGGGCAATTATTTTTTTGAATTTATCCTCGTTATTCGCCATGCTGCAAAAGTAGAATAAAAATATACATTGTATCTGCTGAACCTGTTGATTTCAAAATCAGGGAAGGCTATTTTTCAATTCCTGGTAGCGTTCAGGAAATTCCTGGCCAACTTTTCCTCCAAGACTTAGCCAAATTTCCTGGATTTTTTCATAGCGGTGCTCGGGGCTGGGATGCGTGCTCAGGAATTCCGGAGGTTGCGGACTTCCTTCTATTTTTTCAAAAAATCCAGCAACACCCCTCGCATCATAAGCGGTTTTATAAAGGTATTTTACACTGTATTCATCGGCTTCATATTCCGCATCGCGGCTAAACGCCAGTGAAGCTGCACCGGCCGCAAGATTTGCTGCTATTTCTGCCAATTGATTCGGATTATTTCCCAACAAAATAGCAAACAACAATTCGATTCCGTAAGCTTTAGTCAATTGATCGGTTACATGACGCCTGTCGGCATGAGCCATTTCATGTGCCAATACACCTGCAAATTCTGCTTCATTATCCAAAAATTTAATAATTCCCGTATAAACACAAATGTAACCTCCGGGAGCACAAAATGCATTCAACACCGAATCATTATGAATGATATTGATTTCCCATGTAAATTTATCAGCGTAGATCAATTCACCTGAATTCAAAATGGAATCCCTGATGGCATAAATGTGATCGTAAGCTTCCGGATATTGTGCTTCGTTTAGTAAAGGGTAGTCCTGTGGATTGCTTTGTATTTGGTTTTTCAGTTCATTACCGAAAGCAATGTCATCGTTAACCGAAAATATATTGAAGGTATTATCTGCATTATCTTTTTTTGAACAACCGTAAGAAGATACTGTCAGAACAACCAGCAACAGCCAAAATAAACGATTCGTCATTTTCATTTTGTGATTAATTTTTCAGTTTGTAAAGAAATCCAGAATGTTGCCCAGTTTATTACTCGGAACAGCAAAAAACTCGGTGTATTTACATTGTGTACATGTTATTGTCGTAAACTTCCTGTTTTGAATATTGAACAATTTGGTCAGAAAACTTCCGGTTAATCTGGCTTCGCCCGGTTCAAACTGCCTGTTTCCGCATTTCGGGCAGGTGTATTTTGAGTGCTGCATCGTTTTCAAATATTGATAGAAATGCAAAATTAAGCATTATCATAAATATCCACCTTAATCCGACAAGGAACGAGTTTTAATCTGAAATTTTATCATTCAGTGATTTAAAGCCTTCACCGATGATCTCATTGGCATCAATCACAGTCATAAAGGCATGCGGATCAGTTTTATGAATGAACTCCTGAAGCATCGCCAGTTCACGGCGGTTGACCACAGTATAGATCATCGTTCGCTCTTTTCCGTTATACATACCCTGTCCCTGAAAAAACGTACCACCCCTGTTGAGGTCGATGATGATCTTATCCCGAAGTTCTTTCGATTTTTCAGAAATTATAAATAATGTTTTATCATAGCTGATTCCCTGTAAAACAACATCGATCACTTTACCGGTGATGAATATGACAATTAAGGAATACAATGGGATATTCCAGTCACGAAACGCTGCAAATCCAACAAGAACAATGGCCGAATCAACCATGATCATAAGCTGCCCAAGGGGCAATTTTGTATATTTACTGAGGATCATGGCAACAATATCCGAGCCTCCGGACGTCGCCTTGGATTTAAAGATCAATCCCAATCCAAGTCCGACAAATACACCTCCGTATATCGATGAAAGCAGGGCATCATTTTCAACCAGAGGGTTTTCTCCCCAAAAATAGGTCAGTGTATCTACGAATACGGCTGTTAGTACAAATCCAAGCACTGTTTTGAATCCAAAACGAGGACCGAGAATTTTGATTCCGATAATTGTTAATGGTATGTCGAAACACAAAGCCATCAGACCAACAGGAGTTCCAATCAGGTAATGAAGGACAATAGAAATTCCATATACCCCACCCGGAACAATTTTATAGGGCGTTATAAACAAAACAAAACCCGAAGCCAGAATAAATGATCCGATGATAATCAAGCTGTAGGAAATAAACCACTTTTTGGAAAACAGTTTATCTTTTACTATAAATGACATAATATTAATACATTAAGTTAATCGCTACAAGTAAAAAGCCCGCAAATGTATGGCATAATTTCAATTCATGATAATATTTCCTGCGACTTTTCTTTTGATTGGTTGTTGTTTATAAATTAGATCAGAATAAATAGCAATTAAGCAACTTTTTCAACAATGCTATTGTCTTGAAATTAAGAAAATGGTATTGGTTTATTTTTTTGTTACAAACTAATAATCAATTTTTAACGTTTAGATTGCGCTAAAACCTGATCAAACATCAGGTTATTTTATTAACAATTGCAATATTAAATACAACAGGTAAAGTGAATTACGAAAAATAGTTACGCATTTAAATGGGGAAAATCAATCATTCTCAGTATTAATAGGTAATTTGCTGGTATAATATATTTGAAATTAATTTTTTTTGTTAATTTAGCCACCTTTTATAATGGAGCATACGTACATGAAGAGATTCTATACAATTATATATCTGGTCCTAATTATATTTCCGTTTACATTTACTCAGGCTCAGCAAGAATCGCAATATGCACATAACATGTTCAATAATCTGGCCATCAATCCGGGTTTTGCCGGAAGTGCGCCAGGAATTTGTGCTACCGGTATTGCACGTCAGCAGTGGGTTGGGTTTAAAGATGAAGCAGGTAATAATGTGGCTCCTCAAACCTATACATTGAGTGTTCATTCACCCCTCGATATACTTCACGGAGGTGTTGGCCTCTCCATTTATCAGGACCAGCTTGGATATCAAAAAGAAATCGGAGTTAAAATCATCTACGCATACCGGAAAGATATAGGCCTTGGTAATCTCGGAGTAGGAGTACAGGTCGGCTTTATAAACGGCAATATTGATTTTACCACTCTTAATGCTCATGCAAGAGACGATGGGGATCCTATACTCACAAATAGCGGCAGCGATAAAGGTAAGGTCAGTGACATGCTCCTCGATTTTGCCTTTGGCGTTCATTACGTTGTTCCTGAAAAATTTTATGTTGGAATATCAGCAACAAGACTGTCCGAATCCAAATCAGCAGATGATCTGCTGGCCTATAAAACAAAGCGGCATTTCTATTTTACAGGTGGATATGAACTTTCCTTCCCTAATAACCCATCATTTGTGCTTGAACCATCTTTGCTTGTTAAATCTGATCTTGTGAAGACACAGTTCGATTTAGCCGCACTTTTAAAATACAATAATAAAGTATGGGGTGGCGTTAGCTATAGCAGTTTTAGAGTCATGGATCCGATTTCGGTATTGGTCGGGCTAAAAATAAAAGATGTGAAAATAGGCTATGCCTATACAATTCCAACATCAGCAATCGGCAGCAGCGGAAGCCACGAAGTAATGGTTGGTTATTGCTTCAAAATTAATTTTGAAAAAGGCAGAAGAAGTTACAGAAATACACGATTCCTTGAGTAATGTAACTTAATCGCTAATAATTAAGTAAAAAGGTTTGCACAGTATACTATATAATAATAGAGTAAAATCAGCTTCATATATGAAAAGAGTCCTTTTTTATCTGGCTGCTGCAGCTATATTAGGTAGTTGCAGTAATGCAGGTAATGGCGAATTGATCGGTGTTCAGAACAGAAAACCGTATTATCAGCCTACGCCTTATGGTATGGCTTACATCCCGCTGGGAAGCTACACCATGGGTACCGGGGAAGAGGATGCCGTTTATGCGCTCACCCGTGTACCTAAAACAGTGACAATTTCGGCTTTTTATATGGATGAAACCGAAATCACTAACAATGAGTACCGTCAATTTGTATATTGGGTCAGGGATTCGATAGCACGGGTTATGTTAGGCGATATCATGCCCGAAGATTACCTGATTGAGGAGGATCCAAAGACCGGTGAAATATTTGATCCGCCTTTCCTTAACTGGAGAACACGGATTGACTGGAATGGTGAGGAAGAAAGAGATGTCCTCACTGATCTTTACCTTCCTGAAAATGAAAGGTATTTCAGAA
This sequence comes from uncultured Bacteroidales bacterium, assembly GCA_963764475.1. Taxonomy (GTDB): domain Bacteria; phylum Bacteroidota; class Bacteroidia; order Bacteroidales; family JAADJA01; genus JAADJA01. Next base: position 251 of record CAVXTE010000089.1, on the reverse strand, counting down.
AAAAAGAATTTGATACCCGTAAATTCAATTATGAATACTACTGGGTTGACCTGAAGGCTGCTTCGAAAAAAGATTTCTCGAAAGCCGGTAATCCAGAAGCCGGGGGATTGGCAAACCGTCCGCAAGGATTGCAGGATCGGTCTGTTTATGTGAGAAAGGAAATCATCAATGTTTATCCGGATACACTGGTATGGTTATTTGACTATACGTATTCATTTAATGAACCATTGACTCAAAAATATTTCTGGCAT
>CAVXTE010000088.1:0-3191 GCA_963764475.1 uncultured Bacteroidales bacterium | reverse complement strand
GAAATTCTTCTGTAATAAACAATACATACAACGATAACAGACGCAACTCAACCTATATTTCAGGGCCTCCATTACGACAAGTTCAACGGGTAACGGGCAGGAGAATCAGCAGCATTGCAATCAGGGATTACAACAGGCCGGGACAAATATTGGATAATAATCAGTTGCAATTATACAGGCCACTGGTTGAAAATAACAGGAACATGAATCAAAGGTTTGCACCATCAAAAATAACAGACCTTCAGGATGTAAAATCTCCAAAAGAAAGAGTTGACTCTTATCAGACGAAATACAATCACTCCAACAGATAATATCCGAAACAGAGAACAACTTCAGCCAGTGGAACCCGGGAGAATAAACCAGCAAAATCAATTTCAAAATCCTAACAGAACATCCAACAGAAATACCAAATTCCACGGCAACAATCGATTCAAAAAATCCAGATTCAAAAGCAGGGACAACCGGAGAAAGAAGAACAACTTCGTCAACCGATGAACCGGCAGAATCAAAATAAAGTTGTTCCACCTGCTAATCGACAAAAAAGTTCAGATACAAAGGGAAAAAACAGACAAAAGGAGGACAACAAGACAAGAGAAAGACGAAAAAAATAGAATGGACAGCACCCTTGAAAACATAAGTTGGAATGTGCCGTTTAATTTCACTATTTAAAAGTGATTCATATATTCCAAATAGGTTTTCAATGAAAAGAAATGCAAAAAATCGATTCATACCAAAAGAATCAAAAAAGATTATCCCTCTTCACTCACAAATCTGCAGTTTATTCCTGACTGTGCCTGTTTTTTATCGGGTCTTATTCCGAAACTTTTTCCCAGGAATATTTTCAGCAAGAAGTCAACTACAAAATTCATGTTTCGCTAAATGATGTGCTTCATGAATTAAATGCGTTTGAAAACCTTGAATACATCAATCATTCTCCCGACACGCTTCATTTTTTATACTTCCATTTGTGGCCAAATGCCTATTCCAATAATAACACTCCTTTAGCCAGGCAATTGTTCCAATTTTATGGCAGGGAAAAGTTGTTTAATGATCCGGAATTGAGAGGATCCATTGATTCGCTTGACTTTGAAGTCGATGGCAGGAAAGTTCACTGGAATTTATTGCCCGGCCAGCCCGACATTTGCCGGATTAACCTGGATGTTCCCCTTATTTCCAGGCGATAGCATACAAATTACCACGCCTTTCCGTGTAAAAATCCCCAAAGGAGTAACTTCCAGACTGGGCCACATTGGCGAATCCTATCAAATTTCCCAGTGGTATCCCAAACCGGCTGTGTATGACAGGAATGGCTGGCACCAAATGTCGTATCTCGATCAGGGAGAATTTTATTCTGAATTTGGTCGTTTTGATGTACATATTACCTTGCCTGCTAATTACATTGTGGGTGCATCGGGAAACCTGCAAACTGAAAGCGAAATTGAAATGCTGGACAAACTTTCTGCCGACACTGCCCGGATTAAAACTGCCAATGCTGCAGAAACTGATTTTCCGGTTTCATCGAAACAGTTGAAAACGCTCCGTTATACCGCGGATAAAATACATGATTTTGCCTGGTTTGCTGATAAACGGTTTCATGTACAAAAAGGGAAAGTGAAACTCCCCAACTCCGGCAGAGAAGTAACTACCATGGTTTTGTTTACAAATGAACAAGCTGATCTTTGGAAAGATGCCTTACAATATGCAAACGAAGCAATCTGTTGGTTTTCAGATAAAATTGGCGATTATCCTTATCAAAAGTTTTACAGCCGTTCAAAGTGCCCTGAGCTTCCGGCGACGGCATGGAATATCCCGGAATTACCGTAATCGGCCTGGCAGATGATGCTTATTCCCTCGACGAAGTAATTTCGCACGAAATTTGTCATAACTGGTTTTACAGCGCACTTGGGATCGAACGAGCGACGATATCCGTTTATGGATGAAAGCATTACCAGCGCCTACACCGACCGGTATCTGAATGAAAAATATCCCGGGAAAAAACTTTGGGAGGTTTATGTTAAAAACAAAAAGCTGGCAAAGTTTATACATGTCGATAAAATGCCAATCCAGCGAATGCAGGAACTGGAATGGCTGGTTCAGGCCCGAAAAAATCTGGAACAACCGATAAACCTGCCGGCAACGGAATATACCGAATTAAATTACGTACTGATGATTTACAATAAAGCTGCAATAGCTTTTAATTATCTCCGGACTTATCTTGGCGATTCTGTATTTGATGCTGCAATGCAGGAATACTTCCGTCAATGGAAATTCAAGCATCCGCAACCCGAAGATCTTCGTGAAATTCTTGAAACTCAATCCGGCAAAGATTTAAGCTGGTTTTTTACTGATTTATTGGGTACGACCAAACGACTGGACTACAAAATGGTTCGCATTGAGAATCAGCAGGTGCTTATAAAAAACAAAGGAGAACTGGTTTCGCCACTTTTTATTTCAGGCATGACCGGTGATTCAATTTTTTTTAAAAAATGGGTGGAAGGTTTTGAAGGACAGAAATGGATCGATCTTCCATCTGGTGATTATTCTGAAATAAAAATCGATCCCGGACATGTAATGCCTGAAATTTTCAGGATTAACAACAATATCAAAAAAACCGGTACTTTCCCCAGGGCTGATCCCTTGCAAACTCAACTCCTCTTTTCCGTTGATGATCCCGAAAAGCACACACTTATGTATATGCCTGCCATTAACTGGACCCGGGAAAACGGTTTTATGCTGGGCATGGCATTTCATAATGGCTTTATCATACCAAAACCTCTGGAATATTTTGTGATGCCATTTTATGCATTCGGAAATTCCGATTTGGCCGGGTTTGGCCGGATTGCTTACAACATTACCCCTTATGATAATTTTATCCGGCTGGCAACCATTCTCATTGGAAGGGACACAATTTGGTGCGCCGGGTCATCAAAATTACCACAAAATAAAAACCGGACTGGAACTTCATTTTCGAAATGAAAAAATGACTCACCCGTTTAACCACAGCGTATTTGGAAATTACATTGCCGCATCCAATCTTTTTCAGATTGAACTTCAGGAAAAGGCAAAAATGAATTCCTATTTGCAATTTGGATATCTCCTTGAGAAGTCTGGTTTAGTGAATCCTTTTACCTTGCTGGCTTCTTTCGAATCCGGAAAAACATACCAAAAAACATCGGTAGAATTTGATTACA